>JAYZCA010000182.1:0-3900 GCA_036339235.1 Candidatus Latescibacterota bacterium
GCCTCCGGTCCAACCGAACCCCGACATCGCCCTGAGAAGCTCGGCTCGCGCCGGCGCCGTCTCGTCCCCGTCAGGCTGGCGTACCCACGCTTCCAGCTCGCGCTGCAGCCGCGTCGCTTCCGGGAGGTAACATCCCCCCTCGCAGATAAAGCGGCCGAGACTCTCCCCTTACCCCATGCCATCGAGGGCGCCGGTGAGCAGCGCCAGCTGTGTGTATCGCCCCGTTTCGTCCCAGGCGCCGAAGGTGCCGTTGGCGACGTTGGCGACGTTGGCACGCACATCCTCTTCCGAGCGGTCCGAAAGCGTATTCCCAGTCGTGGATAACGCCGGAGCCGTTGGTCGCCAGATGGGTGATCCATCCGGTTTCCAGCATGCGCGAGACGATGGGAGCGAGCCCGTTTCTCACCAGATGAGCACCGTAACACAAAATCACAGAAGCCCCGGAGTCGCGGGCGACCCGCATGGCTGTCGCGACGCGGTCCTGAACGGGCGCCATGGGTCCCGCATCCGGGGCCGGCGCTTCCGGGTCGATGAGGATGTCGGCCAGCGCGTGTTTGCTCGCGCGCTGCACGAGGGGGTGAACGCGCACCGATCCGATATCAAGACTGCGATGCGCCATCAAGTGATCTCTCCGCCATAAGGACTGCGAATCGCCATCAAGTGACCTCTCCGTCATAAGACTGCGAATCGCCATGGGCGATCTCCTTCCAGCGGCGACGTAACTGCGTCGGCGTCGCCGTGCCTGTGGTACCGATCTGCTGCACGGTGATGGAGCCCACCAGATTGGCGACGAGAGCCGCTTCCAGCGGGGTGGCGCCTGCCGCCAGGCAACAGACGAGGGCCGCCGTCGTCGAGTCGCCGGCGCCGACCGGATCGACGGGCCGATCGATGACGGGGAAGCCGGGGATGTGCTGCGCCTCGCCATCGACGCAGGCCACCATGCCCCGCGCCGACAGGGTCAGAAAAACCGGGCGTCGATCACGCCCCGACAGGCGTTGAGCCTGGGCCACGGCGGTGGCGATCGAACGGGCTGGCCGGGCACCGAGAGCGGCGGCGGCTTCGTGGTGGTTGGGCTTGATCGGCAAGCCGGCAAACCGGTCGATGCGATGCCGCGAATCGACGAGAAAGAGTGTCTGTGGACGACGACGGCGCAGCTCGCGCAGGTGTCGACGTATGCGCGCGGTAACGACCCCGCACGCTGCCTCGCTTACCTGGTCGACGACGACGATGGCATGCCAGCGGCTCATGCCGGCGTCAAGGGCGGCGGCGATGCTCTCCTGCACAACGCGGGGAGTCGGTCGCCGGTTCTTGATGTCGATGCGCTCCAGCTCCTCGCGAACCCGCCATCCACGGCCGTCGCTGTCGACGTAGCAGGGCTTGCCGTAAGTGGGCGTGAAACATTCGGCAGCGGTCGTGAAGCCCTCCAACTGCAGGCCCAGTCTTTCCATAGCGCGCTGCAGCTCCCAGCCTTCCCCGTCTTGCCCACAGAAGCCGACAGCGCTCACGGAGCCGACGCCGAGGGCGACGAGGTTAGCCGCCACCGTTCCAGCGGCCCCTGCCTGACGGCGGGTGCGCACGACCTGGTAACATTTCCGCCCCGTCTCCCGCGATGCCTCGTCGAGCCGGGCGTCGCAGTCGTAGTAGGAGTCCAGGAAGAAGTCGCCGACGACGGCCACGCGCAGCGTCCGGAAGCAGCGCAGGAGTTCGTCGAGGCGACGACGTGGAAGCAGTCCTCTCAAGCCGTGATCCCCAGGGTCCGCAGAAGCAGGTCCGACTGGAGCCAGTCGGAGACCAGCAGGTGAGCCCCCACATCCTGCAGACGACGTGCTTTCCAGGGATCGCAGCCGGTGCCGCCATCCTCGCGACTGGCAATGCCGACAGCGACGCCGCCGGCACGCCGGGTCTCCTCGATTTCGACGAAGCCATCTCCGAAGGCGACGAGCTCGGGGCCGGACAGACCGTTCTGAGCCACGATCCGCTCGATTACCAAACGCTTCGAGAAGTTGGCGTGCTCCCGCAATGCGCCGTGGATGCGCACATGGCCCTCGTCAGCGGTGAAAAAACCGGATAGCCCGAGAAGCTCCGCCTCCTCGATGACATTGGGGAAGATCGGTGCCGCTTGCCAGATAGCAGATGACACCCTTCGAGCCGAGGCTGCGCAACAGCTCGAGGGAACCGGGGACCAGGTATCGGGCTGGTGGCTGGCGGCGCTGGCGCAGGGCTCTATGAGTCGGTGATCGATGCGTCTGTGAAGTCGGTGCTGGAATTCCGCCTTGTAGCGCGCTGCGGGCAATGGTGTTGCACCCGTAGCCCGGACCTGCCGTTCAAGCTCCATGGCTTGGTAGATTTTCTGCCCGCCGGTGAGTCGCGTGATAAACTCCCGGCAGTTGTTCGTGTGCTTGGAGCGGGGCGTGGTCGGAGCGGTGGCGATGAGAATCTCGCAGAAATACGCCTCCATCACCTCTTGCCAACCGGCGCGCAAGAGGGACAGGGTTCCTTCGAAGTCGAACAGAGCGTGGAGAATGCGCCCCGAAACTATCCCGACTTGGATCGTGGATCCGAATGGCTGTACCGACCGTCTGCGAGGGGAGTCGTCGTCCTGGACAAGAGCAACGGTAACGGTCCAGGGAGCTGCACGCAAGCCCGCATAGAGCGCTACAGGACGGCTTGATCAAAAGTTGGTAATGCCATATTTTTCTATGCCTTAGGCCAATTTAGAGGAGTCCGGATTCCATGCCCGTCAACAAGGCGGTCTTGCCGGTGGCGGGCATGGGGACCCGTCTGCTGCCGGCGACCAAATCCCAGCCAAAAGAGATGCTGCCGGTAGGCCACAAGCCCGTCGTGCAGTACGTCGTCGAGGAGATGATCGACCAGGGCGTCGACAAGTTTCTCTTCATCACCGGCCGCAAGAAGCGATCCATCGAGGACCATTTCGACGACGAGCCCGAACTTGAGCGTCGCCTCGGCAGCCGGCAGGAAATGGGTGAGGTCGACTACGCCGCGCGCGGTATCGACTTCTTCTACGTACGACAGCGGCGTCCTACGGGAAACGCCGATGCCGTACGCCTCGCTGCCCAGTTCGTCGGAGACGAGTCCTTCGTCGTCGGTTTCGGCGACACGATCGTCACCTCATTCGGTCCCAAAGGCGTCGTGGCACGACTCATCGAAGATCACGAGCAGTCGGGTGCGGCAGCGACCATCGCCGTTTGGGAAGTACCACCCGCGGATGCTTCCAGGTACGGTGTCATCCGGCCCGCCGTAAAGGATCCGGTGGGCGCCTTTCCGATCGACGAAATCGTCGAAAAGCCTGCCCCCGGGGAGGCTCCCAGCCATCTCGCCGTGGCGGCACGCTACGTGTTCACGCCGCGGATCTTCGACGCCATCGCCGCCACCGAACCGGGGGTCAAGGGGGAACTGTGGCTCACCGACGCCATCCGCCTCCTGCTGGAATGGGGAGATGGGGTCCGCTGCGTCCGCCTGCAGGAGGGCGAGCGGCGTTATGACATCGGCACGCCGCTGACCTACTACCGCGCCTTCGCAGATTTTGCCCTCGCCGACCCCGAACACGGAGTCGCCTTCGCCGAATACCTGCGCACCTGTCTGCTGGGCGAACACAGGGAGACGGGAACGTGAAACTACGCCTCGACTACGGGGTAGAGGGCTTGGAGGTCAAGGTCCCCGACGATGCCCATGTCGTGGACATGGAGGACACGCGAGGCCTGAACGCCATCGAACAGCACATCGAACAGGCGCTGCTCCATCCCGTGGGTACGCCGTCGCTGAGGCGCCTCGCGCAGAACCGCCGCAGCGCCTGCGTCGTCATCTCCGATATCACCCGTCCCGTCCCGAATTCCCTTGTGCTGCCACCGATTCTGCGCATCCTGGAAGAGGCTGGCATCC
>JAYZCA010000183.1:0-5922 GCA_036339235.1 Candidatus Latescibacterota bacterium
CCACGTGGAGCCGGTGCTGCGAATGACCGAACACCCCAACGTCTTTGCCAAGCTCTCCTTCGTCGGCGCCGCCAGCTCGCAGCCCTATCCTTGCGACGATGTCCACTGGATGGTGCGGCAGATCGTCGATGCCTTCGGACCGGAGCGCTGTGTCTTCGGGAGCAACTTTCCCACAGCCCAGTATAACCAGACGCTTTCCTATGCCGAGACGATGCGTCTCTTCGCCGAGGCGATCGAGTTAACCGAAGTCGAGCGGGAGTGGATTCTGGGCCGGACGGCGCAAGGCCTCTGGCGCTGGGGTTGATCTGCTGAGCTAGGGTGCGATGCGTGAATCGTGGAGTCGCATCGCCTGGGGCAGAATCCGCTCCACCGCATCGGGCAGCAACGGTTTCTGCAGATAGAAGTCGAAGGGCTGTCGCTGTGGGTCACGCTCGTCCAGCATCCAGCCGGTGATCAGTGTCCGAGTATTCGCCTTCGACCCGGAGTTCACATGTACATCCGCCTGTTCGTGCTGTTCCTGTTGACGACAACCTCCACGCTCGCTCAGCCTCTGGCGCCACGGGAGATGGAGCGTGTTTTCGCCGCTTTCGCTTTCGACAGGCCGGTCTTCCTCACCCACGCTGGTGACGGTACGGGCCGCGTCTTCGTCGTCGAGCAAGCCGGTGTGATCAAGGTGATCGACCCCGGCGCCGGCACGGTACGCACGTTCCTCGATCATTCGAACATTGTCAACAGCGGCCCCGGAGAGGCAGGCCTCCTCGGTCTGGCCTTCCATCCCGACTATGCCGGCAACGGCCGCGTGTTTCTGTCCTACACCTGGGGCAATCTGGTGTCGCGCGTCGCCGAGATGTCGGTTTCCTCCGACCCAGACTCTGTCGATGCCTCCACCGAGCGCCTCCTGCTGCAGCTGGAGCAACCGGCGGGAAATCACAACGGTGGTCAGATCGACTTCGGCCCGGACGGCATGCTCTACGTCGGCTTCGGAGACGGCGGCGCCAGCAACGACCGTTTCGGCAATGGCCAGGATCCCACAACGCTGCTGGCCACCATCCTGCGGTTGGATGTCAACAGGCAGGAGGGCGATCTGCAGTACGGCATTCCCCCGGACAACCCCTTTGCCGGCAACCAGGACGGCTGGCGCCAGGAGATCTGGGCCTGGGGTCTGCGCAACCCCTGGCGCTTCAGCTTCGATCGCGTCACCGGTGACCTGTGGGTGGGCGACGTCGGTCAGGGACGGCAGGAGGAGATCGACCTCATCCGCCGCGGCGGCAACTACGGTTGGAGTGTGCAGGAGGGCTTCGAGTGCTTCCGGTCCAGCACATGTGATAGCGTCGGTCTCGAAGCGCCGGTGCTGCAGTACGGGCGCAATGCCGGCGTCTCGGTCACCGGAGGCTACGTCTACCGGGGCCAGCGTCTCGGGGACCTCTACGGCGCCTACGTCTACGCCGATTTCGGTTCCGGTCACATCTGGGCCCTCCGCCACGACGGTACGGCCATCAGCGACTCGGCCCGTATCGTCAGGTCGCTGGACAACATCTCCTCCTTCGGCGAAGACGAAGCGGGCGAGCTTTACGTAATCGGTTACGGCGGCAGTATCTATCGCTTTCTGCCCCTGCCCGATGAACAGCCGGTGACCACCGCTGTGGATGAAGCGGCGGATGTCTCCCCTCGCGCCTTTGAGCTGGGTCAGAACTACCCCAACCCCTTCAACCCGTCAACGACGATCCACTACTCGCTGCGCGCCGGGGGGACGGTGGATCTGACGGTTTACGATGTGCTCGGGCGGCGGGTGCGGACCCTGGTGGCGGGCTGGCAGGACACTGGATCGCATCGGATTGGCTGGAGCGGCGACGACGACGCAGGGCGACCTGTGGCGGCCGGTGTCTACCTCTATCGCCTCAAGACCTCGGGCACAGCTCAGCAGACGCGACGTATGGTGCTGGTGAAATAGCTTCCAAGGCGCCGCCCGCTACGCCGTCAGGATTACGACAGCGGCGCTCTCACGTCCTCTTACACCGCTCGTGTTTCTTGCTCGTACAAGCAGCCGGTTCCTGCCCTCGTGCAGAGGCCACGACCATCGTGGCTCCGCCTGCACGTGCCAATCGCCATCGTCAACACGCACCTCGAAGACCTCGAACCAGGGCGTCACAGTCTCCGCATCGACGCGCAGCACGTCGTTCCTGGCCGTCTCGCTCAGCGCCAGCTGTACGCGGTTCAGGGGCGGTTCCCAGTCCTGGCGACGCTCGGTGCCGTGAGCGTATTCCAGCTTGGGCGGAAACGTCGGACTCGACCAGCAGTAGAACTGGCTCGATCCCCAGTTGCTGCTCAGCCGCCACGGTACCGGCTGCGGCCGGGAGGCGAAATCGTTGCGCAACGGCATCTGCAGATGGCCGATCATCAGCATGTCGTGCTCAGCGCCGTCGACGAACACGGGACCGTCGTGCGTGGGTCGCCGATAAGCGACGCGGACGTTGTCCGGGGACACGCCCTGGGGCAGCTGTGCCGGGATCGGCTGGTCCCAGGTGACCGGCTCGGGCAGGATCTGGCCGACCCGTTCGCCGATCTCGATGAGACTCAGCGGCACGTCGGTGTCCGGGTCGACCATGTAATAGTCACGCGTGGCGTCGAGGAAGACCCACTTGTCGAAGTCATTCGACCAGACCTCCGTGACCTCGTGCCCGTAGGTGTGTTTCGTCGAGATGTTCACCCAGCGCGCCGGGTATCCAAAGGACAGCAGTGCGGCGATCAGGGTGAAGTTGCAGAACAGGCAATGCCCGTCGCGGCGCGGCTCGTCGTACGGCCCCAGCAAGTGTATCGAGCCATCGGCATCCCGTTCCAGTTGCGGAAGGTCCTCGTAACGCCAGGCGTACGGGTCGAGACGACCGATGGGTATGCGATAGGCCCAGTTCATCAGCTTCAGCTGGGCCTCAAACTCCGTCGCCGCGCCCTCGACGAGGCGGTCCAGCTCAAAGCGTTCGCGCAGGTCGCCCAGTGCCGCCGGATCCTCCCAGGCGAAACTCACCGACGAAGGCGTGACAGAACCGTTATGCAGTTCGACCAGTCTTGGACGGACATCCGGTACCGCCACAGGCTCCACCTGCGCTTTAACGCTGACAGCCTTCAGAGCCGGAGATAACAGCGAATCGTCGGTGCGCAGCGTCATCTCGAACTGCATCCAACGCCCGGCAGGTGCCTGCCACTCCCCACCCAGCCCCTCGACCCCGTCCCAATCCGACCAGGCTGCTGTCTCGTCTACCACCGGTGAATCAGCGAAACGAACACGTACGTCCACGCCTCCGGGACCCTCCACCTCCCACACGGCAGAACACGAGTTCACCGTCAGGCCCCTCTTGATCTCATCCTCGCCACCTCCGGTTACATCGATCGTCGCGGAGCGGAACACTCCCTCCGTGACGTGCCGGTCGAGACTCAGTCGAATACAGTACTCTCCCGTGATCTCGTTCTTCTGACCCAACCCCTCCCAATCCCAGGTGTCCCCCCCGTCCCGACTCCTGGCACTGCGCCGCACCGGCGGCAAGGGTGGATCGGAGCCCCGTACACGCTCGCTGTCCGCAGCCACCATTACCTGCCAGCCTGGACCGTCGGCCTTGGACGTCCACATGTCGATCGTGTTCGTGCCTGCACGCAGCGCCGTCGCCGGTACTTCGACGACGAACCAGTTGTCGAAATGGGAGGGCGCCCAGTCGGACGTGTAGTAGTGTTTGCACTGCGGGTGGACCTGCTTCGTCGGCGGACGGAGGAGGTCGACGCCATTTACGGACAGATGCAGGGCCACGTCGTTGTCTTCCGCTTCGACGCCGCACCAGGTCAACCAGGCGGCGTGCGCCCTGCCGTCGTCGAGGACGAGTTCCTTGCGGATCCGAACATCGGCGTCAAGCACCTCAAACCACGAACGATCCGTCGCACCCTCAGGCTGGCCGATAGCGGTGGCGTCGTCCTCCACCAACACGCGCTTCGACAGGGAGATGCTCCCGTGGGTGTAGCGCAGGCCCGTCAACTGGCCACCATCGTTCAGTGCTGCCGCATCGAGTCGCAATCAGTCCTCCTGTCAACAGACCCATGGCGGGGTTACATTCTGACGGCTGAAAAATCGAATCTAAGAAGTTGAAATGAGCCCGGACACCACCCCGCCTCGGCGTTACGCCGATGTCGTCGCCCGCATCAAGGCCCTCGAGGCCGCCAGGTGCGAGATCGTCGGCGACGCCACCGGTCATCCCATGTGGAGCCTCACCTTCGGCAACACCGGCGACGACCGGATAGAGGTGCTGTTGACGGGCGGTGTTCACGGCGACGAACCGGCTGGAGTCGAGGCAGTTCTACAGTTTCTCGAGGGCTTCGGCGCCCAATATCTCGATCGTTTTCAGCTTCTTTGTCATCCCCTGCGTAAACCCTTCCGGCTACGAAGCCGGTACCCGCGACAACAGCGCCGGGCAGGACATCAACCGCTCCATGTCCGATGACGGTGTCATCGAGGCTGCCACCCTGAGGCGTATGTCGCGGGACCGCCACTACGACATCTTTTTCGACCTCCACGAAGATTATGAGGCGACGGGCTTCTACATGTACGAATCACACCGAGACGACCATCTTGTCGGCTCGCAGATCATCGAAGCGGTGAAGAGGATCGGCCCTATCGACAGCGACGAGAACACAGACGCGGGCCTCGACATGCCGATCTCCGAGGGCCTCTTCGGCATCAACCCGAAGTGGGGCGATAAGGGTTGGTCCGCCTTCGGCTATTACGCCGGCGCGCATCACGGGATACTGCCTGAGACCCCATCGACGGCGTGGCCGCTGGATCGACGCGTGGCGGCGCATCATACGGCGCTGCGTGTCGTACTCGACCACTACAGGACGGAGCGCCCCCAGTGAAGGCCGATTCCGGCGCACGCCACATCATCCCCTTCGGCGGGTTGCGACATACCAGCCGCCGCGTGCATCCCCTCATCGATTACATGCTCGATGCCACGGGCAAACCACGGGTCCGCGTCTGCATCCTGGCTACCGCCACCGGTGACATGGCGAGCCACCTCCAGGACTGGTTTCCACCGGAGCGGACGTGGATCACTCACCTGCTTCTGTTTGAACGCACCGTGCCCGACATCACGGAGTTTCTGTGTGACCAGGACCTGATCCTCGTGGGCGGCGGCAACACCCTGAGCATGCTCGCCGTGTGGCGTGCCCAAGGAGTCGACGTGGCGTTGCGGGCGGCCTGGGAGGCAGGCATCGTAATGACGGGCGGCAGCGCGGGATCGTTGGCCTGGTTCGAATGCGGCACCACCGACTCCTTCCACCTCGACGTACTGGAGCCGCTGCACGACGGTCTCGGCTTTCTGGCGGGGTCGCATTGCCCGCACTACGACGGCGAAGTCCAGCGCCGGCCTCTCTACCACAGGCTGATCGGAGAGGGCTTCCCCGCCGGCATCGCCATCGACGAGGATGCCGCCGTGCACTACGTGGGCACTGAGATCAGCGAGGTCGTGAGCGCTCGCCCGGGCGCCACGGCCTATTGCGTGGAGCAGAACGCCGCCGGTGACGTGGTGGAGACAGCCCTGTCGGCACGTATGCTGGATCGGACCGGCATTCGGACTTGACACTCAGTCTGCCGCCGGCGTCCCCAGCGTCCGGTGTTGCTGCTTCCAATGCCACTTGTCGCTGCCCGAGATGAGCGCCCGGTGGCGCTCCTCCACCTTTGTCTCCACGAACTCGGCGCTCGGCTCCTGCCCGTTCCACGCCTGAAACATGGTCGGCGTGTAGCCACCGATGACGATCACGCGCTCGCAGTCGCTGGTGAGGTGGCCGGTGGCATGGATGAGCGCCTCGCCGAACAGCAGCGTGGACCCCGCCGGTGCCACCACCTGGTGAATGAGCGTGCGGTCCTCGTAGGCGCAGGCGATGATC
>JAYZCA010000184.1:0-3079 GCA_036339235.1 Candidatus Latescibacterota bacterium
AGGTCCAGCAGCTGTGGATGGCAAGGCCCACCGTGGCCAGGCGGGTTTCGATTCTCTCTCGCATGCCGTTGTCGGGATCCGCGTCGGGAGGATGAAGGCGCAGGTCTTCCGGCAGCTGGCGATTCCAGGCGTACTCATCCAGCTGGCCGAGCGGATTCAGCTGGATCAACACGGCGCCCGGCCGGCAGAATCGCGGCGCATCCTCGATCCAGTTCGTCGGTCCCCGACGGGAGATGACGACATCGATGGAGGCGGTGAGGGCGGGCACCGTTACCCGCCCACCGTTGCGGTCGGCGCTGGAACTGCGACACAGAAAAGTCGTGTTGTCGATGCCACCGTCGGCGACGGCCTGCCGCGCCAGCGTGATGAAACGGTCTACCTGATCGTAGGCCCGCAGCGTCCGGCACAAGGGCGCAAAGGCGACAGCGTCGACGCCGTGTCCACACCCAGGCTCGAGGACATCGCGCTCCGGCGTCAGGTGCTGTCGCACGAGTTCGGCATACGCCGCTTCACCACCCCCCTCGGCGGTGGTTGATTCCCACGGGTAGTAGTAGCCTTCCTGCTGCCTTGCCAGACGCTCATACCACCCTGGCGTGTGTCCCCTCATTCCGGTCGTCTGCTCGCGCACGGTCAGGATTCCCGCGCGGAAGCAAGAGCACGCCGCAGCGGCGCTTTGACCTTAACAGGTCGCACGGTTTCGACACGCACTTCGTCGCACCCATTGAAGCGCGCAAAGCGCCAGATCGACGCGGCCAGTGGAGGCAGAAGCGTGTCCACGTTCACTTTTGGCTCCAGTTCCAGGCAGCGGACGATGAAAACTCCCTCCTTGCGATCCGCCTTCGGATCGAGCCGCCCCACGAGGCGGTCGCCGAAGAGGACGGGCAGGCAGAAGTAGCCGAAGCGGCGCTTCGGCCCCGGCACGTAGCATTCTATTGTGTAGTCGAGGTCGAAGATCCGCAGCAGCCACAGACGGCGGATGACGAGGTTGTCGAAGGGGGAAAGCAGGTGCACCTGGCGCGTGGAGCGACCACGCGCCGTGTCCTGCAGGTCGGCGGGTCGGGCGAAGAGGGGGTGCCCGTCGTCACCACGGATTTCGACGGGTTCGATCTGTCCGGCTTCGAGGAGCTCTTCGACGGCGGCGTGGGTTTCGTCGCGGTTCCGATTCCAGATGCGCATCTGCGCTTCGTCGGCGACTCCGAGGTTGTCGAGGGTGCGGTGGACGGCCCATCGAGCCCGCTCGTCGACGTCTGGTTCGGTCACATCAACATCGATGGGCAGCACCCGCTCGGCGAGGTTGTAGACACGCTGGAAGCCTCGCCGCTCGGAGATCATCAACTCGCCAGCATCGAACAGGGCTTCCAGCGCCGCCTTGGCAGGTTTCCAGTCCCACCAGGGGCCGCGGCGGCCCTCCACGTCCTGGAAGTCCGCGGCCAGCAGCGGGCCCTCCGTCTCGATCCGCTCGCGCACATGTTCGACGACGGTGCGGTTTTCCCGCAACCAGTCAGCGCCGCGCCCGGCGCCGGCATACCAGCGCCGGCGGCGTCCGTAGTACCGGTAGTCGGCCATGGGAACGTAGGAGGCAGCGTGGGTCCAGTACTCGAAGACACGCCGATCCCGCATCAATCTCTGCAGGTAGGTGGAGCGATAGGAGGGCTGTCGAGTCCAGAGGATGTGCTCATGGGCACGCTCGATGACGGCGATCGTGTCGATCTGCACGTAACCCAGGCGCTCGATGGTAGCGGCCGCTCCGTTCGCACCTCGACCGGCGCGATGGCCCGCGTCGAGGCCTTGGGCGCGCAAGGCGAGTCGGCGGGCGTGAGCGGCGGTGATCATGTTCGGCATGGCTTCAAATGCGGCGACGGACGTAACCGCGTCAAGGGTACATCGCGCTCGACGGAGGTGGCGCCGCCGTGTTACGGCATGTTGGGTTTCAGGCGTAGCGCGGGAAGGTTGCAGCAGCGGCGGCGAAGCCGGCGTCGAAGTTGAGCAGATCATCGGCGTTGCGCACGGCGACAGGTGCGCCGTCGTGGCAGCTGCGCCACAGCAGACTAGACAGGCCGTACGTGAGGCGGGCGAAGGCGAGGTTCGGGTAGCACGTGGACGACATCAGCGTCGACGCTGGCGTCGCCTGCAGCCAGCGATCGAAGGTCTGCAGTACCGCCTCGTACGAACTGCCCGACGGGTCGACGTCCTGGTCCAGCCCGTCGATAGTGAGGCGCTTGGCACCCTCCAGGTAATCCATGTCGAACTCGAAGGCTTCGCCGTCGGCGTGTCCGCGTAACACGCGGGTTTTGGCCCAGGGTGCCCCGCGTGTGAAGTTGGTACAGCCCCGAATCGCCGTCGTCCCCAGCTGGATCTCGTAGTCCACACGACCGTCGACGACGTGGCCATAGTCCTCCGGGTTCGGCGGGGCGTAGGGCCGCGACTGCGCCGATAGTCGGAGACCGTCGGCCAGCACTGACTCCGCACCGCCGCGCAGCTGGGCCAGGAGAAAGATGATCCACGCCATGCAGTGCACACTCTCCTGGTACTGGATGTGGACCATCCGCTTGCGGTTGCGCGGGTTTTCCTCATCCTCGCGGTCCTTCGAGCGCTGAATGACGATCTCGTCGATCTCAACCCGCTCGTAGTTGCGGAGAGCGTCGATGACACGTGTGGTGAGGGGATCGAACAATTCCGGAAAGTCGAACAGCAGCAGAGCCTGAGTGCCGGCGAGGTCTTCGATCAGTGTGGCGCAATCCTGTGGTCGCTCCGGCGCGGCCATCGGTTTCTCGTTGAGGATCGCCAGCGGTTCACTATGGGCCCGCTGCAGCAGGCGACGCAGGGCCGGAGCACGGTGCTCGGGGTGCAGGGCAAGGTGGAAAAGGTCTGCTGACTGCTCGTAGAAGCTGTCATCGGTGAAGCGTGTCAGCCGGTCGAAGGGGGAGTCGCCAGGGACGGGTCCCGGGTCGAGGACGGACACGTCCAGGCCCAGGTCGAGACCGGCGTCGACGAACTTGCGGCCGATATAACCCCAGGCGCCGGCGACGGCGAGGGTACGGATGCCAGTCACGGAGACGCGGGGCCGATGATACCGAGG
>JAYZCA010000185.1:0-7029 GCA_036339235.1 Candidatus Latescibacterota bacterium
TGCGCCAGGGCGTTGGCGGGAAGACGGGCGAAGACCGCGTTCGACTCCTGCGGGTGGGTGATCTGCAACCCCGGCAGACCACGCACTGTGTCGTGCAGACGCCGCGCCATGGCGTTGGCGTGCTGCGCCATATGCCGCCACAGCTCATCGTCGAGCAGGGCGAGAAACTGGGCGCTCAGGAAGCGCATCTTCGACGCCAGCTGCAGCCCCTGTTTGCGTGTATAGGGCATGTGCGGCGCCAGGCCCGCGGCGAACACGAGAACGACCTCGCCGGCCAGCAGGCCGCACTTGGTGCCACCGAAGCTCAGCAGGTCCACACCCGCGTCGCGGGTCACCTCCCGCAGCGGCAGATTGAGGGCCGCCGCCGCGTTGGCCAGCCGGGCGCCGTCCATATGCAGCAGCCAGCCACGATCGTGGGCAGCGTCTGCCAGGAGGCGCACTTCGTCGGGTGTGTAAACGGTGCCCAGTTCACTGGCCTGCGTGATCGACAGCACACGAGGCTGGGACTGGTGCGGCATACCGTGGCCGTCGGGCACTTGCGCCAGCGACGCAGGCTCGATCTTGCCGTGCGCCACGTCGAGGGCGAGCACGCGGCATCCGGCGAAACGCTCGATGGCGCCGCACTCGTCGAAGTGGATGTGCGAGGTCCCGGCGCAGACCACCGCTTGGTGCGGTTCGATGACACCGGCGGCGCTCAGCACGTTGGCAGCGGTGCCATTAAAAACCGGGAAAGCCCGTGTCTCAGGCCCGAAAATCTCCCGGAATCGTACTTCCAGCGACTGCGTCCATGCATCCGCCCCGTAGGAAGGTGCATGGCCTTTGTTGGCCTCGGCGATGGCGGCCAGAATGCGCGGGTGAATACCGGCCTCGTTGTCGCTAGCGAAGTGCCTGTTTCGTTCGGTCATGTGTACGCGTTCGGTGAAAGGGTTGGCTCGACGCAAGGATGCAGAGTTTGAACTACATGCAGATTCCGTGCTGCACGATTGCGTCGGATCGACGTTGACAGCGATGTAGCAGCTACGTGAACCGCGTGTTCCGATAGTCCTCTGGCAGGTCGGGCACACCGTCGGTGAAACTCACGCGCGTCCCCGTCTCGCAGCTGCGGTAGAACGCCAGCCCCAGGCCGACGTTCTCCAGGCCGTTGCGGCCGCTGTTTTCCGGTTCGTCGACTTCGCCGTGCACCGCTGCGAGCAGGTCCTCCAGCTCGACCGTGTACGGGTTGTTCGTCTCTGCCGCCACCTCCTCCGGCTCGTCGTGCTCGGGCCGGTAGAGCAGTACCGGCTGGCCCCACCGATCGAAGCGCAGTCCGCCCTCCGTACCACCGATCCAGTAGCCCCGTGACGGCACACCCACGGCGCTGCCCGTGCGCGCCGTCACCAACGCCCCCGACTCGAAGCGCACCAGCCCCTGCACCGTCTGCGGCGACAGATATCCGTCGTACTCCTGGTTGCCAGCGATGTCGGCGCTGACACCAGCGACGGTACCGAACACACAACGGGTGCAGTCGAGTTCGTGGATAAACCCCTCCAGTACACTGCCGCCGGAGTTGCGCGCATCCTCGCGCCAGTGGCCGGACCAGCGCGGATCGTCGTCGACGCGCCGTGGTTTCGTCGCGCCGGTGCGGTCGAAACTGCCCGACACGGGCGTGCCGATGACGCCCTCCGTGACCAGCCGTCTCACGCTGCGGAAGGTGCCGAAGAAGCGGATCGTGTGACCGATGGCCAGTTGCACCCCCGCCGTCCTGCAGGCGTCGATCATGGCCTGACACTCCTTCAGCGTCAGCGCCATCGGCTTTTCGCAGAGGACGTGCTTACCCGCCGCCGCCGCACGTATCACCAGTTCCGGATGGCTCGGCGTCGGCGTGCCGATGACGACCACGTCGACGTCGGCGCCAAGCAATTCGTCGAGGTCGGTCACCGCCCTGGCGCCGGCTTCCTGCGCCCGCTCCTTGGCTGCCTCCTCGTCCAGATCGAAGGCCACCTCGATACGACTGTCCGGTTGTGCGTCGACTGCCTTGATCCACGTCCCCGCGATGCCGCCGCAGCCGATCAGTCCGATCCTGTGCTCCATGTGTCCGCTCGCCTGTGGAATGACTATTGTTGATGACGGCCCGAAACTACGGCGCCACGACCTTTCCCCGCCACGACGAAGCGAGAATTGTCTTCCGACCTCGACAAGGCCCTTGCCGAAGCGCTGGCCAATCTCGACGAGATCTTCGCCCGTTACGATGAGGCGGCGGCGGAGCTGATCCGTGTTGCACGTCTGGACGGCCACTTCGCCGGCCGCGACGATGCCGATCTGGCGTGGCCACCCAGTCACGGTGACGACGGCAGCCCCATCGACGCCGAGGGCCTCGAGCGGCGCGCCGAGCTGATCGCCGAGATCCATGATGGCATCCCGCCGCGGCGCAACCGGCGACTCGTGGATGCCCACGATCGCTACGAATCCCGCCGCCCCGCCTATCTGCGCAACCTGCGCTTGTTCCTGCAGGTGCAGCGCCAGTTCGTCGACGACGACGCCGGCACAACACGCGACTTCGACGAGCTCTATGGCGTCGTTTACCTGGAGGCGTTGGCGCGTGAAGATCCGTTACCGTTGGACGCCGGCGAGGAGGCCCTCGTCGAGTTCAAGGTGTCACGTGCGCCGCTGGCCCACGCCGTCGCCATCGTCGACAAGATTCGTCCAGGCCCCGGCGCCGACGACCCGCGCTGGGCGGTTCTCTACGAGTGGAATCTGGACGGCGAGCACGGCCAGGACAACCTGCGCGAACTGCTGAGACAGATATCGGAAGCCGTCGTCGACTTCCTCGCCGCCGGTGAGCACATGGCGATCCGCTACAACACATTCAGCAACTTCATCTGGTTCGGCATCTCCGTATGGAAGGCCGTGACCGAGATCGAGTTGCTCGTGTTGCGGCTGCGAGGAAGTGCTCGCGACGACTGGGTCGATCGGTTGGAGAGCCACGTGCGCCTGTTACAGGGCATGTTGCTCAAGTTCCTGCAGGCACACCTGGAGGACCCGGCACAGATCCGCCCCACCGACTACTGGTACGGCCAGCAGTACAGCTACCTGACGCGTGACATGATCGACCTGACGCGCGAACTGGTTCGAAATGGCGAGCTACTGCGCCACCGGTATGGTCCAGACCTGCCCGTCGTCGAGGTGCCGCCGCTGCTGCGCGGCGCCTCTTCCGGAGCTTTCCACGAGTACAGCCATGTCGGGCAACGGGGCACCGTGTCGTCGTGGACCCGCAGGGCTCGCCTGCTCAAATGGATGGGGACGTTCCGCACGACGGCGAAACAGAAGAAGAAGCTGCACCGCTCGAAACTGACCGACGTCGAGCGCCGGGCTGCCGCCTGGCAGGTGAATCTCAAGTGGGCGGACGCGACGCTTAACACTTTCGGTATCGATGTGACTGTTACCATCGATCCGGCATTCGCCGACGTGGCCCGCGAGCTCGACCTGCGCCCCGGCTCGGGTCGTAAGGTCGTCTTCTTCCCGACTCACCAGAGCCTGCTCGATCACCCGGTCATGTACCGGACGTTGCAGTCCCCCGAACTGTTACAGGCCATGGGCTGGTCGGCGCCGGTGCCCTGTTGCCTGCTGTCTCGGCCCAGGTTGATGCAGGCTACGGCGGTGACAATTGGCGGCCGCGAGTTCTCTCTCATCGGCGTCTCTCCCGGCGACATCGACCGCCTGCAGGAGGAAGTCGACGGCTACGTGATTCTACGAAAGGACGACACGGGGTCACCGATCAAACGCTTCGCGCAGATCCTCGACGATCGTCCCGGCGTCGTCTATGGTGGCGGCACTACGTCGGCCTTTGACCTGCAGGTCTTGCCGATGCAGCATGCCCTGTTCGCTCACCTCCCACACGACACGGTGTTCATCCCCGTTGCCTTCCGCGGCATCCACTCGCTGTGGCCCAAGGTGCCGCGCAACAACCTGAACGTGAGTCCCGGTCACGTCGACGTCTTCATCTCGCCCCCGATCCCCGGTGAAACGACACTGTTGCCGCGCAAGCGCGCCTTGCGCACACAGCTGGAACCGGCGACCCTCTTTCAGGCGATCCACATCGCCACGCTCCTCGATCCCAAAACTCAACAGACCCCACAGGACTCGAACCCACCATGACACTCCAATTCTACACCTGGCTACACCTGGCCGGCATCGGCCTCATGCTGTTGGCCATCGGCGGCCTCGCCCAGGGCAACGATTCGAACCGCAAGCTGCTCTCCATCGCACACGGTGTCGGCCTGCTGGTAGCCTTGGTCGCGGGTTTCGGTCTGATGGCACGTTACGAGATCCTTTGGCCGTGGCCGGGCTGGGTGATGGTCAAGGTGGTGCTGTGGCTAGTTTTTGGCGTCAGCATCGTCCTGCTCAAGCGCCTGCCCCAGATGCGTACGCGTATCTGGTGGGGTGCCTGGGGGCTGTTCCTGATAGCCGCCTACCTGGGCGTGCACCGTCCCTTTTAGAAACATCCGGACAGGTCGACGCCGAACCCACTGCCCTCCCCTGCCAGACACGCCCGGCCTCCCGTCAGCTGGCGCCCCCCGACCCATTCCATCCAGGGTCGACCGCTCTCAGCGATGGGCGCGCCGGCCTCCAGAGCCACGATGGCGTGCAGCCCGAAAACCTCGGATCCCCGATGCGGCACGACACGCACGCCGCGGGTCTGCGCCATTGCGTAGATCTGGCGCAGTTGCGTCATACCGCCACACCAGCAGATGTCGGGCTGGTAGACGTGATGGCAGCCCCGCGCCAGCAACTCGGCGAAACCGCGCGCCGTAAACTCGTGTTCACCGCCGGCGATCGGTATTGGCGAGCGCTCGGTGAGCCACGCATACCCCTCCAGATCATCTGCCGGCAGCGGTTCCTCCAGCCATCCCAGATCGAATTCGGCCAGCCTCTCACTCACCTGGAGTACGGCCTCACGGTCGGTCCAAGCCATGCTGACATCCACCGTCAGCTCAACATCTGGACCGACGCGCTGGCGGACGTGCCCCACAACTTCTACCAGACGATCGGCGTCTGACAACTTATAGCTCCCCAGGCCCAGTTTGATCATTCGGTACCCTTCTTCGAGGGCACCTGCGATCCCGGCCTCGGGGTCATCGCCGGCCATACCCATCGTCAAGTACGCCGGAATGTCGGTCGCCGGTGAATCCGACAGCACGTCAGCTACCCGGAGTTCTGCCGCCTTGCCGCGCAGATCCCACAGCGCCAGATCGACGCCGCTTAGGGCCATGATCGCCAGGCCCTTGCGACCGTAAGCCAGCGTTGCGTGATACTGCCGCTCCCAGAGTTCCTCGACCTGGGTCGCCTCTGTACCGAGCAGCAGCCGACGCAGTTCCTCTTCGATGACGTGGATAGCGGCGGCGCCACCGCCGCCGATGCCGAAACCGGTGAGCCCGACGTCGGTGTCGATAGCGACGACGATCTGGCCCATCGAACCTCGCCAGCCGCCGGGTGTTCCGGGCGGCATCGGCTGTGAAACTCGTACATCAGCGATTTTCATCTATTTTCCTTGTTTGCAATTGTCCTGCCAACTGAGAAGGAACCCTCTTTGATCAACGTTTTGCTTATCGGTGGCCGCGGCCAAATAGGCTCCGGCTTGCGCACCTGGCTGCCACGCCTTGACGCCGACTATCGGATCACCTCCGTCGACCTGCCTGGATCGAAAGATTGGGCTACCGGGACCGACGTGCAACGTGACTTTGTCGAATTCGATATCTGCGAACATCCAGAGCAGCTGGCGCAGTTGATGCGGGGTCGTGACCTCGTCGTCTACCTCGCCCGCAAGGGCACGCTGCCGGTGATGAATGCCATGACCGACCTCGTCTTCGAGTCCTTGTTGCAGCAGGATCCGGTACCGATGATGGTCGGGTCCAGTTCGGTCCATGCCTGTGACGGTGCCTACAGTGTCGACGATGGGCCCTGGTCGGTGTGGGCCGAGCGCCGTTTCGACGACCTCGACCCGAAACCGGAGCAGGTACTCTCGTCGATCGACGCTTGTCCGACAAACCGATACGGGGAAGAGAAAGCCTACGTCGAGGACTGGTGCCGCAAGATGGCCGACGCCGGTCACGATGCCGTCGCCGCGCGTTGGGGCGGCATCAACGCCGAGAACCGGATGAGGACAGAGCGCGGGTATTTTGCTCTGTGGTGCCACCAGCAGGATGCCGCCCGCTTCGTCCACGCCTGCTACACGACACGCACGAATGGCGGCCTGCCCTCGGGCGCCCACTACTTCGTCGTGTCCAACAATACCTACAACATCTTCGACCTCGAGATCCCGCGGCGCGAGATCGGCTACCAGCCGACACACGACGCCGAGGTGTTCTACCGGAAAAACGAGGGAGGGACCCGATGACAAAAAAAGGCGGCGTGACCTTTCAGGACCTGTCACTGGCCAAACCCGTGCTCAAGACGCTCGCCGAAGTCGGCTACGAGATTCCCACGCCGATCCAGGAGCGGACGATTCCGCTCATGCTGGCAGGTCGGGACGTGCTGGGCCAGGCACAGACGGGCACGGGCAAGACAGCGGCATTCGCCCTGCCGCTGCTCTCACGCATGGAGCTTGAGCGCCGCGAAGTGCAGGTGTTGGTATTGGTCCCGACGCGCGAGTTGGCGATCCAGGTGGCCGAAGCCTTTCAGCGCTACGCCGCGCATATAAAGGGATTCCACGTCCTGCCAATCTACGGCGGGCAGCCCTACGACGGTCAGTTGCGTGCACTGAGGCGCGGCGTCCACGTGGTGGTGGGGACGCCGGGCCGAGTGATGGACCACATGCGCCGCAAGACACTGCGCCTCGACAGTCTGAACTGCCTGGTGTTGGACGAGGCCGACGAAATGCTGCGTATGGGGTTTATCGACGACGTCGAATGGATCCTGCAGCAGACGCCGTCAGAACGTCAGACGGCGCTCTTTTCGGCGACCATGCCCGCGCCCATCCGTCGCATCGCCCAGAAACAGCTGCGTCATCCTGAGCACATCGCGATTGAGGAACGCACGACGGTGGCCGAAACC
>JAYZCA010000186.1:0-21361 GCA_036339235.1 Candidatus Latescibacterota bacterium
ATGGCGCGCTACGGATACAACCTGATCCTGCTGCGCGACGCGACGATGGGAGTGGAATACCCGGACACGGTGGACGAGTGCCTGGCCACGGAGATGGCGATCCGCGAGGTAGAGACGCAACTTGGGTTCACAGCCGCAAACATGGACTACCTGGCTGCGTGTGCGGCGACGATCGTGAAAGTGTGATCGGACTGAACGACGTCTCCGTCGGAGGTCAGATACAAGGCCCGGGCGATGCAGGAGGGGTAAGCCTCGGGTGGGTGTGGAAGCCTGCGGTGCAGCGTAAAGGTGAGCGGATGGTCCTTGGTACCGGCGGGCAGAACGACTCTGAGGCCCTTGAGGGGTCGCACCGACCAGCGCTCATTGGGCAACTGCCATTCGAAGAAGGCGGTCAGTTCCTGCGTGGACGGGTTGTTGACGTGCAGGGTTACCTCGTAGTCGTCGCCATGCTGCGCCAAATCGGCGAAGTCGACCTCCTTCTCCAAGAAGAAAGCACGATAGAGCCGGTAGAGCCCCTGGTTGTCCTCGAATTTGACGACATCGGTGGGGGAGATGTTGCCTGCCTTCATCACGGCGATCCGGAAGGTGCCGCCGCGCACCGTGACCAGCAGCATCTGGTGGCTGGTGGATCCCGGTAACTCGCACTCACAACAAGGGGGGAGACATGACAACACTACGAATCGCCCTGGCGCAGGTCCGGCAGAGCGCCGACATCAACGACAACCGTGCGGCGATCCTGCAGGCGGTGGACGATGCGGTAGCCCAGCGTGTGCAGATCCTGTGTTTTCCGGAGACGCAGACGGTGGGCTACCGCGTCGACCTCAGCTCTCCAGAGGCGTCTGTGTCGTCGGTGTGGCTCGAGGAGGTTCACAGCGAGGTGGCCCACCGCTGCGGGGCAGCAGGCATGGCCTGCATTCTCGGCACGGAGATACCGACGGGGGGCAAACCGTACAACACGGCCCTCGTCATCGGCGAAGATGGCAATATTCGTGGCACCCACCACAAGACGATGTTAACACCCCTCGACGCGGTGGCCTACAGCCGCGGCACCGAGCAGCATACCTTCGAGTTGTTCGGCGTAACCGTGGGTGTTGTCATCTGCTTCGAAGGATTGCGTTTTGCGCACACCACCGCCGAGTGTCTTCGCCGCGGTGCGCGCCTCGTGTTTCACCCTCAGAACAACACGACGCGCCCGAACGACTGGAAGATCCCGATCCACCACGCCATGATCGTCACCCGCGCGGCGGAGAACACGGTATGGTTCGCGTCGTGCAACGCCTGCCTGCCGCCGCATCAGAACAGCCGCAGCCTGATCGTGGCGCCGGATGGGCGTATCCACGGGCAGACGGAGTTGTGCCGCGAAGAGCTGCTGGTGCGTGACATCGACGTGGAGCAAGCGACGCGGGCCATGTTTCGTCTGTCCCAGGAGCACTCGTCGAGTGCCGCTCTGGCCGACACGGCGGGGCTGCTGTTCGCCGACACGGTAACCTCCGAAGAATACGCCGCCGCGGTGAAGCCCGACGGAGACTCGTAGCCCAGCCAGTGCGGCGCTATCTCCTCGGCAGGGCGAAGTTGTAACCGAACTGAATTAGCAAGGCCACAGGTGCGTAGAAGGTCTCGTCTTCCAACTGCGGCTGGGCTCTGCGCTGGTCGTCCGGACTGATCGGCGTGCCGTCGTCGTTCACATGCGTGAATTCGATGCTGTAGTCATCCGGAAAATCCAGCGGCACGCGGAGATCGTCCATCGAGTCGCCACGCAATTAACAAACCAGAGATTGGACCCCTTATGAGGTCACCTGACAAGGGTCAGTACGTATCAGCAGCCCGTTTGGTCCAGCGCGTAGAGGCGCTTGGCGTTGTCGTGCAGCAGGCGCGTCTGTTCGCAGTTCGGCCGCGAGGCGATGACCGCGCGCAGGGCCGTCACCCACTGGGCGTAACTGGCGCCAAGGGTGCACACGGGCCAGTCGCCGCCGAAAACGACACGATCGGGGCCGAAGGTGTCGAGACAGTGATCGATGGTCGGCGCCAGCAAGTCCGGCAGGTTGTCGGTGGTCGGTGCCCGGGCGACGATGCCCGAGATCTTGCACACGACATTGGAGCGTTCGCCGAGGGCGTCAATAGCCCGGCGCCAGTGATCAGCGCCATGGGACGGGCCGCCCTCAGGTTCGGCGGTGCCGGCCACGACGTTGGGATCGATGTTGCCGCAGTGATCGAGAACTAGCAGCGTATCGGGGCAGGCGGCGGCCAGCTTCTCGGCGTCGCCCAGCTCGGAGGAGCGCATGCAGACGTCGAAACGCAGACCAGCTTCGCCGAGGAGGCGGATGCTGTTGATGTAGTTGGACTGCAGGCAGGTACCCGGCGCCGCGTTGGGCACGTGAAGCACCTGGCGGACGCCTTTGACGGCGGGTCTTGCCTCCAGGTAGCGGACCCAGTCGGCGAAGTCCGAGTCGCCGGGTCGACCGGAGACGATGGCGCCGGCCATGGGGTTGGCAGCGTCAGCGCACAAGGCGCAGACGTAGTCGGCCTCGTCGCGTCGCTGATCGGTGGCGACATCGACCTCCATGTAGACGGAGCCGACCACACCGAGACCATCGGTGGCGGCGGCGTAGTCGTCCAGTGTGAAGTTTCTGTCGAGGGCGTCGAGACCTTCTAGCCAGGGTAGGCGGAACCGGTCCAGGTCCCACAGGTGCTGATGCGTGTCGATGATAGCTGATGTCATGGGGAGCAATATAGTGATAAAATTGATCGACGCAGATGTGCACAATTATCCCGCGAGCATGCAGGATCTGACACCGTATTTGTCGCATCGCTGGCAGGCGTATGTGCAGCAGTCCGGCATGGGTGTGCCGGGGGCATCGATGTATCCAAAGGTGTTCGCCGCCGCAGCGCGGCGGGATGCGTGGCCGCCGAATGGCAATCAACCGGGCAGCGATCCGCAGTTTGCCTCCGTGCAGCTATTGGATGAATGGTCGATCGACGCCGCGATCCTGAACCCGCTGGTGGCGGTCTCAGCCCTGCACAACCGGGACCTGGCCAACGTCCTGATGCGGGCGGTGAACGAGTGGACAGCGAACGACTGGTGCGCCGCCGACAGACGCTGGCGCGGGTCGATTGTGGTGAACGCCCGCGATCCGGAGGCGTCGGCACGCGAAATCGAACACTGGGCCAAGGACAAACGGTTCGTACAGGTACTGCTGCTGGTGCGCTCGCACGCGCCGTACGGACAGCGCGAGTTCCGGCCGATCTTCCGCGCCGCCGCCAAGTCCGGGCTGCCGGTGGGGATTCACTTCGGTGGCGGCGGCGACGTGCCGATCACGGCGTGCGGCTGGCCATCGTATTACATCGAAGATCACACGGTCATGTCGCAGGCCTTCGAGACACAATTGGTGAGCCTGGTCTGTGAAGGGGTATTCAGTGAGATGCCCGAGTTGCGGGTGGTGCTCATCGAAGGCGGCTTCGCCTGGCTGCCGGCGCTGCTGTGGCGCCTCGACAAGAACTGGCGGGGCCTGCGCAGCGAGGTGCCCTGGCTTACCGAATCCCCTGGCGACATCGTGCGTCGGCAGGTGCGCGCCACGACGCAGCCCATGGAAGAACCGGGCAACCCCGAGTATCTGCTGCAGCTGCTGGACATGATCGGCTGCGACGAGTTTCTGCTGTTTTCCACCGACTATCCCCATTGGGACTTCGACGCGCCGGATCGGGCGTTGCCGAAGCAGATCCCCGACGCATTGAGACACAAAATCCGGGTAGACAATGCGGCGCAGCTGTATGGTCTGGCGTGATGTGGCCGCCGCCGACCTGGCGGATGGGGCGCATCGCGTCGAACTGGAAGACGGACGAGGCCTCGTCGTCGTCCGGCGTCAGGATCAATGGTGGGCGTTGCGCGATATCTGCCCGCACCAGGGGGCACGGCTGTCAGGCGGCGCGGTGAGTGGGCGCGTACCAGCCTGTCTGCCCGGGGAGGAGATTACGATGGTGTACGACGAGCCGGTGCTGGTCTGCCCATGGCACGGGTGGGAGTACGATGTGGCCACGGGGCAATGTCTGCACGACCAGGCCACGCGGGTGCGAGCCTACGAGGTGAAGGTGGAGGATGGCCGCGTGTGGGTGGAGGTGCGTTAGTTCTACAGATGTTTCTCGAAGAACCCCACCAACGCCGGCAGATCGATCTCGTGGCCGCCGCCGTGTACATGCAGTGACACATTCCCGGCACCGCCCAGGTCGCGATAGGCTGGTTCGATCTCTTCCAGAGCCTGCCACGCCAGCGGCACGAAAAACTGCGTTTCATCCTCCTGCAATCCGTTCTGGCATTGCAGCGGCCGTGGCGCCGTGAGGGCGTAAATGTCGGCGTAGTCGACGAGTTCACGCAGGCCGTCGAACTTCCAGCACATGCAGTGGTTCTGTTCCATCTGGTCCATCGTCGTCAGGAAACCGGCGCTGACCTCGGCGGCGATGCGTACGTCCATGGCGCCGAGCCACATGGCCATCTCGCCACCCAGGGACAGACCGGCACAGCCGATGCGGGCTGCGTCGACACGGGGGTGTGAGGTGAACCAGTCGACGGCGCGGCGGCAGTCCCACAGGCGCTCGCCCATCAGCAGGCGACCCTCTTCACAGACCTCGTGCTGACCCACATCCACGGCGATGGTGGCATAACCCAGCCGGGCCAGCTCGGTGGCAAATCCTTTGTAGATTGAATCGGTTGCATAGACGCCCCGGCGGTCGCTCCCGTGGCCGTGGATGCAGACGACCCCAGGTACACTCCCATCGCCTTCGGGAAGAGTGACCACCGCGTCGATGCGACGAGTGAGCGTGCTGGCGAGGGTGATTTCGGAGCGGACGAAGCCGGCACCCGCCGCAGTAGAAGCGATGTTGGAAACGAGATCCTCGTCAAGCGGGATGGCCGGACCACCGGCCAGGTCGTCGAGGTGCAGGTAACGGAACAGTTCGGCGCGCACGTCCTCCTGCCAGGCCCGGGCGGCCTCGGCGGAGATCCCAGGGATGTAGCGTCCCGATCGCATAGGCAGTAGCATAACGCCCGGCAACGGACTCCAACAACAGGCAGGCAGGAGATGCACAGAGTCGGAGTGATCGGCAGCACCGGAATCGGGCAGCGGCACGCCAAGGGGATCGCCGGAATCGCCGCGTCGGCGCAGGTGGTGGCGGTCTGCGACCTGTCGACGGAGGCCCTTGACGGGTTTCGGGAAAAGTGGGGGGAGACCTGGCCGGACCTGTGCACCTACACCAGCCATGGCGACATGCTGGAGAAGGAAAAGCTCGACATCGTCACGGTGGCCACGTCCGACCACGCCCACGCCCAGCTGGTGGTGGATGCGGCACAGGCGGGAGCTAAGGGCATCTTCTGCGAAAAGCCGTTGGCCACGACGGTGGAGGACGCGGCGCGTATGGTGGAGGCCTGCGAGCAGGCAGGCACCAGACTGTCCGTCGATCATACGCGACGATGGTTGCCCCTGTGGAACCAGGCCAAGTCCACGATCGACGCCGGCGATATCGGCGAAGTACAGTACGTGGTGGGTTCAGTGCGCGGTGCCCGGGCCATGCTGTTTCGCAACGGCACACACGCCATGGACTCGATCTGCTGGTTGGCTGGTGAGGCGCAGCCCGCCTGGGTGGTGGCCGATCTGGAAACCGGCTTCGAGGACTGGAGCTCGTACCGAGGGGATGGCGGCCGCAACCCGGCATCGGAGCCGGGGGCCTATGGCATGATCAAGTTCACCAACGGCGTACGAGCTTTTTACGCCGGGGGCTCGAAGACGACTCCGGGACCAAAATTCACCACCGAAGTGATCGGTACGACAGGTCGGCTTGTGATTACCGGCAACGACAAGGCGACGCTGTTTCGGGGGGAGGTGGCCGAAGTGGTGACGGCCGAGACGTGGGAAGTGTCCGGTATCGAGGCGGGAGTGCAGGACCTGGTGCGCGCCGTCGACGAAGACTGCACGCCGACCTCGAATGGTCGGAATGGCCAGAAGGTGGTGAAGATCCTGGTGGGTTTTCTCGAGTCACAGGCGGCGGGCCACACCCCCGTAACGATCCCCGAGGGCCGCGGCGTCGCCTGAGGCCGACGTCTAAGGAGGCGGAGGCCTCCCCCACAGCAGTCGCCGCGCCGTGCCTCCAAGAATCTGCTCCCGCTGCTCCGCTGTGAGGAAATCGGCGACATCACTAACAAGAGCGACACAGGCACCGAAGTCTTCCTGCGGATTCTGCATCTGCACGGGACCACCCAGATCACTCTCCCACAGCACTCGACCTGCACCATAGGCGTCGACGACGGCGTGCAGCAGCGGCAGCACGTCGGCAAAGGGCGCAACGCCGCCACCCAGGCCGTGAACGGGTCCGAATTTAACATTAACCCCCGGCAACACGCCAAGAGCCAATAATGATCGCAAATCCCACGATTCGATCGTTGAATTGCGAATTCGCACGCCTCCGCAGTGGTCGAGTATGACCGAAGCCTCGGGGAAACGTTCGCACATACGACCGATTTCGGTCAGATCCGAGGGGGCACAGAGAAAACTGAGCACTAGGCCATGTTCGGCAGCACAGCCGAACATCAGCTCATAGGCCTTGTGCTCGAGCCAGTGCTCCGCATGCTCCCGAGCAGGCTGCGCGGCACGACCGCGGAGCCGGAAGGCGCGAATTCCGCCCCGGGCCAGCTCGAGCATGGTTCGATCGGGCCGTGGCAGAGACACGTCGCAGATAGCGGGTACGATGCCGGTCCCGGTGAAACGCGCCGGTTCGGATTCAATGAGGTCGAGGATGTAGCGGTGGTCGAGGCCATACCAGGTCATTTGTACAAGATTGATCGGCAGTCGGCCCCCGGCGATGGACTCGTGATCGTCGGGTGTGAAGGAGGGAAGCCACAGATCGCCGTCATCCAACCCGGGGGCCAGGGGGTAGCGAATCTGGTCGGCAGACCAGACGTGGACGTGGGCGTCGTGGACAGTCGTCACCAATCCATAGTAACGGAAGTAGCGGATTTCTGCTCCGCATCAAAGTATTCGTATGCAAAATCCTTAGCACAGCACGTGGCGAGAGAAACAATGATCTGCGGTCGTCAGTCTCTGCCAGTGGCGCTTTGGCGGTGCGGTAGGCGGAGAAACGATGTTTCTCATCCAGCTAGGCGTCGGGATCGGACTTCTCACGAAAGCGGACGCGCCAGTCCGTGATCGAGGTCGCCGCCGTGACCTCGAAGTAGCGCACCGGGACGTGGGCTTCCCACTCCAACTCCCGCGCGACGATGAACCCCAGGGTGGGTATCTGCACGCGGCCCAAGGAGTTGGTAGAAGTGTTGGTGTAGCGCCTGTCGATTCGGCTTGCACCCGGCCTCCTATGCGATCCATGAATATGTGGATGAGAGCGGCATCTACCAGGGCCTAGTTCACATTACGGGGGGGAGGATACGGCGGTGAGCACCGCCGCCACGGTGATTTCCTGGAACGACACCCGGTGCAGAGTGCCGAGCCCCGCAAGCAGCTTCTCCAGATGCCAGGCGATAAGTTCACCCTCTCGAACCTGGTCAGCTGCAAGGTAAAGGCGACCGAGTCGTGCTGTGCGGCCTCCTCCTTGATGGCGCGGATGACAATCTCGCCCCGTTCGACAGGGGGGCTTAGGGAGTTCACTGGGCTGGTTCGACCAGTATGCTTTGCGGACCTCTTTGGGTGAGTGGATGTCGCGGTCCTGGGCGAGGCGCTCAATGTGGCCGCCGGTGGGCAACACCCGCCACTGGTCTTTTCCCAGGTCTTTAAGAAGGGTCTTGCACTTGGCCTTGCATTCGACGAGCAGGATGTTCGTATGAGGGATAGCTGATTCCTGTGAATTGATTTTGGTGGTAGTGCGGTGTTAGAAAGGGAGAGTACAGCCTGACCAGAGGAACATAATCTATCTTCTCGCGCCATCGTGCCTTGAACACCGGAGACCCATCTCTTTGAAAATGCTCGTCCGGAACCTCATTTATCGTCCCAACAATTTCCTGGGAGAAATCGAGGGAGTGGAGTTAATCGTTGCTCCCACCGCCGAAGATGCTATCCGCTTGGCAACAGATATCGATGCGGCGATCGACTACTGCAGCAAGCCGTTCATCGATGCGGCGCCGAAGTTGCGATGGATCCAGATGCTCAGTACCGGCGTCAACAGCGCTCCTTTCGATCTGCTTCGGGAGCGCGGGATTGTGCTGACAAACGCCGGGGTGTACGGCCCGAACATGGCCGATCACACCATGGCATTCATGCTCATGCTGAGCCGTCAGATCCCCCAGATCCTTCGCCGGCAGGCGACGGTAGGGTGGTTGAGGAAGGACATGCCTGTCCCTGATCCTGGTGAGCTGGACGGTCAAACACTGCTGATCATCGGCCTGGGCGGTATTGGACTCGAAACCGCAAAACGAGCGGCAGCCTTCGGCATGCACATCATTGGGACACGCCGTCACCCGGAGCGACCGGCGCCGTTCGTCGATGAACTTCACCCCATCGAGGCACTCGATGATCTGCTGCCGCGCGCCGACTGGATCAACGTCAGCGTCCCCTATACCGCAGACACGGTCGATCTCATCGGCGATCGCGAATTTGGCCTGATGCGATCCGGTGTTCACATCTTGTGCCTAACGCGCGGCGGCATCATCAACACCGACGCTCTGCTACGTGCCCTCGACAGCGATAAGGTCGCAGGCGCGGGCCTGGACGTAACCGACCCCGAGCCCCTGCCCGACGACCATCCGCTGTGGAACTATTCAAATGTGATCATCACCCCGCACGCGTCCGGGCAGTCTGAAGCCGCCCACCGACGGTTGGGGGAACTGGTGGTCGACAACGCGAATCGTTTTCTCGAAGACCAACCCTTGCGCAACATAGTCGACCTCGATCTGCGATACTGAGATGAAGCAGTGTTTCATGGACCCCGCCCTGAGGAACAGGGACTGGTGGAAAGGTTGACATAGCATGTCGAGGTCGTTGAGTATCACGACTGAGGAATGATGATGGTACGAGTGCCTTCACATCGCGAGCCAACCCATCCCGGTGAGACGCTCTTGGAGGTGTTTCTTGTTCCCATGGGCGCGAGTCAGCGCGAGTTGGCGGACGCAATTCACGTTCCCTATCAATGGATCAACGAGCTGGTGAACGTCCGCCGTGGGGTCACGTCGTCGACGGCGTTGCGGTTCGCCAGGTTTCCCTACAACACAATCTACTGGGAGGGCTGGCCATCGCGGCGGATCCCTACACGCACAATGCCTTCTGACATCGGACTTGGTTGCTGGTGCTGTTGACGCTGCGGCCGACGGGGGTGGGGTGAGGGGTTCACCCACCGGGTCTTCGGTTCTCAGAGGGGGCACCATTCAGCATCTGGGGCCGCACCGGCAGAAAGTCAGAAGAATTGGCGAACGTCGCCTACAGCTACAGCGTGGAGACATCGGAGCTCTAACCCACAGGACCGAGAAATGACTGACGGCGAGCTCTTCACCGCCCTCGATCTGGACACCTTACCCGAGGTCAAAACCGCTGTTGCCGCCGCGGACATACCGGCGGCAAAGGCAGCATTTGCGACGCACATCCGCCAGCGAAGGTCCCCGCAATGGCTCTTCGCCACCAGGGATCGGCCGGCGCCGACCCGACAGGCAGAGGACTTTCCCGAGGCGCTGGCCCGCGAGCGGCGCGAATTCACCTTCGGGTTTCATGGCGCGCCAGACTTTTCGGCGCAATTCGGCGATGCCATCGACTGGGCGGCGAACCCTACCAAGGGAGAGTTCAAGACCCATCTGTGGAATGAGTGCCTCAATCGGCATTTCCACTTCGACGAGCTCTCAAAGGCCTACTGGGAGACAGGCGACGACCGATTCGTGCGCGCCATCGCGCGGGACTGGATCGACTGGGTGGAACACAACCCGCGACCCGAGGATTCGGGCAACAACGTCCAGTGGCCTTACGGCTCATACGCCTGGCAGACGTTGACGACGGCCATTCGCCTGGAGGCATCGTGGCCGAATGCCATGTACCGCTGTTTGGAGTCTCGTGAATTCACCGACGATCTGATTGCGGCGATGATGCGCTCCGTCTGTGACCAGGCCCGACACTTGATCAAGTGGCCGACGAGGAACAACTGGCTGACGGAAGAGTGCATGGGCCTCTACACGGCGGGCATGCTCTTTCCCGAATTCACCGAAGCGGCCCGGTGGCGCCGCACGGCCATCGAGCGGCTCTACGGTCAGCTGACCGATGAGGTCTATCCCGATGGTGCCGAGATCGAGCTGGCCGCCGGCTACGGGTTCTGGGTCCTGCGCAACTTCATCAACCTGCTGGAACGGGCCCGCGTCAACGGCCTGGAACACGAGCTGCCCGCCGACCTGATCGAACGGCTGGAAAGCATGTTCGAATACCCTCTGTCCGTGTCGATGCCGGACGGCCGTGTTCCCGGACTGAACGATTCGGCCAACGTCGATGTGACCGACCTGCTGCGGACCGGCCACGAGCTCTTCCCGCAGCGGGCGGACTTTCTGTACGTGGCGTCGCGAGGCGAGCAGGGCACGGCTCCCGAAGAGACATCGATCGGCCTGCCCTGGAGCGGCCACTACGCGATGCGCACGGGCTGGGACGGTTCGGCGCTGTACATGCTCGTGGACTCGGGCCCGTACGGTTCGGCGCACCAGCACGAGGACAGGCTGCACTTCGTGCTGCACGCCTACGGCCGACAGCTGATTCTCGATCCGGGCAACTATTCATACGACGCATCCCGTCAACGGCAATATGTTCTGACGACACCCGGGCACAACACGGTGATGGTCGACGGCATGGGCCAGCACCGGCGACGCAACGAAGCCACCTATTGCTGGCCGCGCCCGTGGGTGGGAGAAGCACCGCCGGAAAATGACTCGCTCTGGGTTTCAACCGATGACTTCGACGTGCTCAGAGGAACGTACCGTGATGGCTACGGGCGCCCGCTGGACCCCGAAACGCACGGCACCCGCCGGCCGGAGTCTGATGAGTACGAGGTTCTCCAACCGGCAACACATACTCGGCGCATCGTCTTCCTCAAGCCGGACTACTGGGTCATCGCGGATACCATGGTCGCCGCCGATGGCAGAGAACACTCATATGACTCGCTGTTCCATCTGGACGCGGAAGAGGCTTCGGTAGATGCGGCCTCTATGGCGGTGCGGACTCACAACGACGGTTCGAACGTGGCGATCCGGCCGTTGGCCGAAACGGGGCTGGATGTGTCGATCGTGAAGGGGCAGGAAGAACCGTGTCAGGCATGGGGCAACGATCCGTGGCGGCCCGTGCCGACGGCGATCTATTCTTTTTCCGGGAGGGGGACGCGCTGGGCTGCCTACGCGGTGGAGCCGATGGCCAGGGGAGACGGACCGGGGGTGTGTGCCGTGGAGCGAATCGAAACGAGCACGGGTCCGGACGCGCTGGGTATCGAGGTCCGGCACGAGAGCGGTGCCCGGGATGTGATCTTGCTGAACCAGCAGTCATCAGGGACGGCGAGGTTCCGCGAGTGGGAGCTGGACGGCGAGATCGGCGTCGTGCGCCTGAATGGTGACCTTGGGGTGGAGAGTGTTTGTCTGGCGGGGGCGGAGAGGCTCAGCCGCAATGGGGAGGTTGTGGGTTAGAGCAACCGGAGCGTGGAGACCGCAAGCAGAACACGCGGAACCGACGACGACCCGAGTTCAGTGGCTCGAGGATTGGGCGGTGACGCGGGCGTGTAGCGGCGTCGCACTCAGCCATCGCCAGCCCCGTCTTCGGGTGCATAGCCGAGTTCTGCCCGGGCGCGACGGATATCCCAGATCTTCCACTTGTTGTCCGACGTGGCGTAGTAGATGCCGTACGGCCGATCGGTCTCCAGCGCCGGGCCGAAGAACTGTGCCGCATCCCGGTGGCTGAGCCACAAGGACAGGGCAAACGGTGACGTCGTGCCGTTCTTCGCCGACGATTGTGTGCCGTCTCAGGTTGGCCAGACGCTCCGTCAAGCTGGTCACCAAGCACATTTCCTACGCGACGTCATGGCGCACGATGCGCCCGATGGGCATGGTCTTGGCGAAGGCGCAGAGTCTCGACGCCATCTTGGTGTCGCTGAATGGTGACTTCGCTGACATCGTCCGATTTCCTCCAACTGAACACGGTGGCATCATTGCGCTGCAGCTGAAAGGACATCCCCGGACCCTGACCGCCATTCTGAAGATCCTCATGGTCTACTTACGCAACCACCCTGACAAAAACGAGTAATGAGGCAATCTCCTCCTGGTGGAAGCCAGTCGGATCCGGCTCAGGCAATAGTTGCCGCGCCTGACTAGGCATGGTTGTGGTGGCTTCAGTTCTTCCCTCGCCATCGCGAGTAGAGCCCCGGCCGACGGAAATGTCGGAAGAAAGTCTCCGGAACGCGCCGCGTTTCAACCAAGTCGGCCGCCTTCAGATCGGCGATGACCATCTCTTCGCGATCACCGTGCTCGGCTTCGGCGACGACCTCTCCCTTCGCATTACAAATGAATGAGACACCGGTGAACACTCGTCCGGCACCGTTGTCGCCGACCTGGTTGCAGACGGCGACATAGACGGCGTTGTCGTAGGCGCGGGCGGGCATGTAGCGCAGCCAGCGTGCCTGTTTGTCTTCTCTTGTCTCACCTCCCGAGGCGTGGGGCAGGAAGAGGATTTCGGCACCGCGCTCGGCCAACTCGGTGCTCACCTCGGGAAAGTGTGAATCGTAGCAGATCTCGATCCCGAAGCGTGCCTTGGGATGGTCGAACACGGGCAGGTCATCTCCCTGACACCAGGTGCCGTTCTCGGCGGTGGGCACGTGCGTCTTCCGGTAGTGGCCACAGACGCCGCTTGGGCCGAAGACGAGTTGTGTGTTGTAGACGATGCCGCTCACATCACGCTCGAGCAGCCCGGCCAGGAAGGTGAGGCCAGTATCCTTGCCGAGGTCGGCCAGATGGCGGACGGACGGACCGTCGATCGGCTCGGCAACTGGGTGGTCGTTGTCGCCGGCGTTGTAACCACTGACGCACAGTTCGGGCAGGCAGAGGATGTCGACGTCTGCGTCCCGCGCCTGCTGCACGAGGCGCGCGACGGTGGCCAGGTTGGCCGCAGTGTCACCGACGACACACTTCATCTGGGTGACGGCAATGCGCAGATCCTGCATGGGGATTTCTCGGAGTTTGACGTGAGGCGGGGAAAGGTAACGTGTGCATCGTTGACCGCCATGGGCTGGACTCCGACCGGGCCGATCTCTTTCTTTCACGCCATGAATCAATCGTACCGAGTCGATCGCCGTGTCGATGTGCGCGTACCCATGCGTGACGGTGTCGAATTGTCGGCAGATCTGTTCCTGCCGCGTGCCGCCGGCCGCTGTCCGACGGTGCTGATTCGAACACCGTACAGCAACAACAACGTGCAGCTCATTGAGAAAGGCACACGTCTAGCCGCCGCCGGGTATGCGTGTGTGATCCAGGATGTACGCGGGCGCTGGGACTCGGCGGGAGACTACTACCCGTTCACGAATGAAGCCGAGGACGGCTTTGACACGCAGGAATGGGTCGGTTCCCAGGATTTCAGCGACGGCACAGTGGGCACGGCGGGGGCCTCGTACCTAGGTACAACGCAGTGGCGGAGTGCGCCGTTGGGCAGTTCGTATCTCAAGTGTATGGCGCCGAGCGTCATCTGCACCGACTACCACTCAGGGCTGTTGTATCCGGGTGGCGCGCTGCAGCTGAATGTGGCGATGACGTGGGGCATGCGTACACATGCACGCACCGGGCAGGACATCGAATTTCACCAATGGTCGGAGGCGTTCCGGCATCTGCCGCTGCACGACGTCGATTCCTCGGCGGGGCGCGACCTGCCGTTCTGGCAAGACTGGATCGCCCATCCGGCTTATGACGACTACTGGGAGGCGATGGACGACACCCGTCTCTTTGAGCAGATCACGGTGCCGGCTTTCAACATGGGCGGCTGGTATGACCTCTACGCGAGTCAGACTTTCAGCAATTTCAACGGGCTGCGACTTGGGGGTGGCTCCAACGAGGCGCGGCAGAGCAAGTTGGTCGTGGGACCCTGGCCACACACGCTTTCCGCATCGACACAGACGGGGGATGTCGACTTCGGGGAGGTTTCGCTCGTCGACCTGGAGGCGGAGGAAACGCGCTGGTTCGAGCGCTGGCTGCGGGGCGTCGACAACGGGATCGAGCATGAGGCGCCGCTGCGGCTGTTTCTGATGGGGGCCAACCGTTGGCGTGATGCCGACGAGTGGCCGCTGGCTGACACGGACTGGCAGACTTGGCATCTGCACTCGGGTGGGCAAGCCAATTCGGTGCTTGGAGACGGTGTACTGAGTCCCGAAGCACCGGGAGACGAAAATCCGGACGAGTTCATCTACGACCCATCCCATCCTGTGCAGACAGCAGGGGGCAACAACTGCTGCTCGCCGCACATCGTGCCCTGGGGACCGCACGATCAGCGCTCCGTGGAGATGCGCGGCGACGTGCTCGTCTACACGAGTCCCCCGATGGCCCAGGATACCGAAGTGACGGGGCCGATCGAGGTCGTCCTCTTCGCGGCGACGGATGGCCCCGACACAGACTTCACCGCCAAGCTTGTGGATGTGTGGCCAAGCGGCTACGCGATGAACCTGTGCGATGGCATCCGGCGCGGTCGCTTCCTGGAGAGCCGTCGGGCGTCGAAGCTGTTGCAGGCGGGCACGGTGTACGAGTGGCGTATCGAGGTGGGTGTCACTGGGAACGTGTTTCAGAAAGGACACCGCATCCGGCTGGAGATCTCGTCGTCGAACTTCCCGCGTTTCGACCGCAATCCCAATACGGGAGCCGAGTTCGGGAAGAGTGCCGAAATGCGCAGGGCGGCGCAGACAGTTCACCACAGCCGCGCGTACCCGTCACACGTAAGGCTGCCGGTGATCCCGGCCACGTAGAACGAGGCGCAGATGCCAAAACGTATGAAGCACGGCTTGGTCAGGGTCGTGAAGAAGCTGGAAATCTTCCGCGACCTGACCGAAGACGAAGCCCTGCATCCTCGGTCAGCGCAAAGCCTACGACACAGGCGATGTCCTATGGACTCCGGGGGACTCCGGCGTCGACATGCTGGTGCTGATCACGGGAAAGCTGCACGTGAAGAACGACGCCGGTGAAATCGTCGGCTAGGTCCTGCCCGGGGCGTCCTTCGGCGAGATGGCCTGCCTGACGGGCACGACCGCTCGAGGCCGTAGAGTCCTCCACGGCCCTGTCTCTGTCGCGCCAATCGTTGCGCGGACTGATCGCTGAGCAGCCGGCGTTTTATGCTGGAGACGACGATCGAACTGCATGCCAATCGGGTGACACGCGTCACCAACGGCAACGTGCAGAAAGCGGAGGACGGCCCGCCGAGTCTCTGTAGCGTACGGCCGCAGTCTCAGGTGGAGGTCGATCCCCTGACGCTCACCTCCCACAACTGAGCGCGCATCCGCGTGCGCACCTGCAGCGTATCGCCTTTGACGATCGAAGGCAGTGCCCAATGGTGGGTGCTGATAAAGGGGTCGTCCAGGGGCACCGGCACGGGCGACGGCAGGGCGATCCACTCGCCGTCGCCGAAGATCTCCACCGTCTGCGCCGGATCGCCGAAAAACAGGTTCAACCACGGACCGTCGGTGCCATCCCCGGCGACGATCTCTCCCTGCCAGGAGGCCGCGGCCCGCGCCGCCCGGTAGCCGAGTCGCACGTCGAGGTCGTCCACGTCCACCACCAGCCAGCCGCGCGGGCTGTTGTCGACGCAACGTGTCGCACTCCCCTGCTGCCACCACCGGCCACACACGGCGCCGACGGAGACGAGGTGGGTGTCGCCCACGTGCACGTGCTCGTTCTCGTGCAGGTGTCCCTGGCCGACCACGACAGGGGCTGGCCAGTCGGCGAGGCGGTCGAGAACGGCGCGGGCGTTGGTGACGCGCCAGACATCGGTGATTTCCTGGCTGACACTGCGGCGTTCAGGATAGGTGCTGGCCAGAGGGATGTGGACGAAGAGCAGCAGCGGGCGGGTGCGGTCAAGGCCGCCGAGTGCGGTGTCCAGCCAGGCCAAATCGTCGTCGCCGATTTCGCCGCGCACGTTGCGCCAGTCGTCGTACTGCGGCTGCACGCGGCAGGTGTTGAGGCCGAGGACGTTAACCGCGCCCAGTTCCACGCAGCGGTTGGGCGTGCCGAAGCGGTCGGCGAAATCGCGGTCGGTGTCATGGTTGCCCAGCAGACTCATGGTGTCGACGGGCAAGTCGCGCAGCAGGTCTTGAAGCCGGTCGCCCGAGCCAGAATCCCACAGGCAGATGTCGCCTCCCAGCACCAGCAGGTCGGGAGCGAGATCGGCGATTTCCTCGAGATCGGCGGCGAAAGCCTCGAAGCCGCCGTGGCCGTCGGCCAGGTGCAGGTCGGTGGCGAAGACGACCCGGGAGGTGCCGGCGGTCACGCGTCGGGCCCCTCCAGGTACAGCCCCGCGCCTGTGCGTCGCCCCCAGCCAAAGCGACTGCCTGGACCGTCGACGGCGCACTCCTTCAGCTTCTCCTCATCGAAGGTGAAACCGAGGCCTGGTTCGTCGTTGAGCTCGATCCAACCGTCGACGATGGGGTGGGTGTGGGTGAGCACGGCATCGCGACCGTTGTCAAGGACCTCCATCATGATGTGGTTGGGTAGCGTCGCCGCCAGGTGCGCCATGTAGTTGGCGGCGCAGTTCATCATGGTGACAGGCGTCTCGTAGGCGTAGGCGAGGGCGGCGATCTTCATGGCGCCGGTGATGCCGCTGGCGCCGGCGCCGACGTTGAGCACGTCGACGGCCCGGTTCGACAGCAGGGGGACGAAGTCTTCGAGGCTGTGAAGATTCTCACCCGAGGCGACGGCGGCGCGCACGTTGTCGCTGACCTTGCGCAAACCGTCGGCGTCCCAGCGCCGCGCCGGTTCCTCGACCCAGGTGATGTCGTATTCCTGCTCGATGACGTGCATGTAACGGATCGCCTGCTTCGGTGACCAGTACTCGTTGACGTCGATACACAACTCCGGCGTCTTTCCAGATGTGGCCAGGGCGCCGCGCATGATGCCGATGCGGCGCAGGTCGGACTCCATGTCGAGGCCGATCTTCAATTTGCCGCCGCAGACGCCCTTCGCTGCCATGCGAGTGTAGAAGGCGCCGATCTCGTCGTCCGACAGGCATAGGTCTATGCCCGAAGCGTAGGCACGCACGCGGTTGGACGAAGCACCGAGGGTACGCCACAGAGGCTCGTCGTTGATACGCGCCTTCAGGTCCCACAGGGCCGTGTCGATAGCGGCGACGGCGGCGGTGTTGGCGCCGCGGTTCCCCGACTTGAAGACGAAGTTGACGATCCTGTTCCAGTGGCCGAGGACGCCGCGGGGATCCTGACCGACGAGGAGTCTGTCGACGAGAGTGTGGATCATGTCACGGGCGCCGCCCATGGCGATACCGGAGAGGCCCTCGTCGGTGTCGAGAAACACCGCCAGGCCGGGCATCTGGTCGGAGCCCACGGGGTTGTTGGCATCGCCGATGGGGCGCTGCATGGTGAGCTGGTAGGGGACGGTGCGTACGCCGGTGATTTTCATGAGAGAGAATCCTCGTCGTCATCCTGCATCCACCACAGCTGCTCCCACAACTCGCCGCCAGTGTTGCTCTGTGGGACACCGGGCGTGCTGCGACCCTCCAGCACATAACGAGTCAACAAATCGGTAAGCCTCTCGACGATGTCAGGGTGCTCGTCCTGCACATTACGACGCTCACCGATGTCGGCGTCCAGATCATAGAGCTGGATCGGCGGCAGACCCTCGCACTCCTTGCCGGGGCGCGGGAAGCTCCAGCCCCCCGAACCGGGACACATTTCCAGTTTCCAGCGGCCGGCACGGATCGAGAATGAGCCGTTTATCGAGTGGTGGACGGTGGCCTCGCGCAGGCTGCCGTCGAGAGCCCCGCCCCGCCAGACGGGCAGGTTGCTGACGCTGTCCTCGCCGGCGTCGTCGGGTAGCGCCTCACCGTGGATGTCAGACATCGTCGCCAGCAGGTCGACGAGGCAGACGGTCTCGGCGCTCTCGGTGCCAGCGGTGATCTGTCCCGGCCAGCGCACCAGCAAGGGTATCCGGTGTCCTCCCTCGTAGATGTCAGCCTTGTGACCGCGGAACACGTAACTGGGCTTGTGGCCGACGGCAGCAAGTTCGTCGAAGTCAGCCATGGGTGAGCAACCATTGTCGGCGGTGAACACGAGGAGGGTATCGTCGGCGATGCCGTTGCGCTCCAGCGCCGCCATCACCTGGCCGACGACGTCGTCCACCTGCAGGCAGAAGTCGCCGTAGGCATTGGTGCCGGACTCGCCCTGGAATTCAGGTGTCGGCAAAATGGGTGTGTGCGGCGCTGGCAGCGGCAAGTACAGAAAGAAGGGAGAATCGGTCTGCGCCTGCGCGTCGATGAAGTTCACGGCTTTCTCGGTGAGAGTGGGCAGCACGTCGGCGTGGGCGAAATCAGGGGCGATGGGTCCGGCTCGCCAGGACTGCTTGCCCTCCGTCGCGTCGATGTTGCCCTCGGGGACAGCGGTGACACGATCGTCCTCGACGTAGACATAGGGAGGCATATCGAGGGAGGCGGAGATGCCGAAGAAACGATCGAAACCCACCGTTGTCGGGCCATCGCTGATGGGTTGGCTGTAATCGACATCAAAGGTGTCGATGTCGTCACCACGATCGGCGACAGTAGCGTCCGGCCGGCGCGGCCAGGTCCAGCCCAGGTGCCACTTGCCGACGCACATGGTGGCGTAGCCGCACTCTTTCAGAAAAGAGGCCACCGTGGTACGTCCCGCTTCAACGAGGCGCGGTGAATACCCCCAGTTGACGCCTGCCTTCAGTGTCGAGCGCCAGTTGTAGCGCCCCGTGAGGATGGAGTAGCGCGACGGCGTGCACACGGCGGACGTGGCGTGGGCGTCGGTACAGCGCAGGCCTTCGGCGGCGAGCCTGTCGAGATACTCGGTGAGGATCTTCGACTCGGGGTTCAGGCAAGACAGGTCGCCATAGCCCATGTCGTCGGCGAGGATGTAGACCAGGTTGGGTTTGTGATCGCTCATGTGTCATACGGTACGTCATCGTCCCTGTGGGCACACGGGGCCAAACGTCGGTGGACGGCGATGGCCCTCTCGGCTAACGTTGGGCCCATGGAAAAACGAACAGTTCTAGTGACCGGTGCCGCCGGAAAGATCGCCAACCAGGTACTGCCGGCTATGAGGGAACGGTATGAACTGACGCTGCTCGATCTGCGCGACACCAATAGACAGGGACAGCCTGTCGAGGGGGTGCAGGTCGCCGATTTGCTCAACCCGGATCGCGACACCTACAGGAGCCACTTCACGGGTGTCGACGCGGTCGTGCACTTCGGCTTCGCCAGCGCCGGTCGCAGCGACACCGATGCGTACTTCCAGGCCGAACTCAGCAACGTGCAGATGGCCTACAACGTTTACCAGACATCGGTGGAAGAAGGGGTGCGTCGTGTTGTGGTGGCCAGTTCCAACCACGCCGCCGATTACTACGAGGCCTTGATTCTGGACGGCCAGCGGGACTTCATCGATCCGGACGGTCGAGCTCAATCGGACAACTACTACGGCTGGGCCAAGGAAGTCTACGAGCACCTGGGGTTCGTCTTCGCCGCGGGCAAGCAGAGCGCGAGGCCTCTCGAGAACGTCCACATTCGCATCGGCGGTCCGCGTGAGACCGATGTGTCGAGTTGCGAACCGGGGGACATGCGCTGCGTGCGTCGGGCGCTGGGCGCCTACATCAGCGAAAGGGACATGCAGCAGCTGTTCGTCAGGAGCATCGAAGCCGAAGACATCCGTGACGAGCAGGGTGTCCCCTTCCAGATCTTCTACGGCATCAGCGACAACTCCCGTGCGTTCTGGAGCATCGTCAACGCCCGCAAGGTGATCGGCTACGAGCCGCAGGACAACAGCGAAATCCGCTTTGCGGATCTGGTGGCCGCGCACATACGAGCCGCCCCGTGAATGACACGCAGAAATACCTCTTCGACCTGCAGGGTTTCCTCGTCGTCGAGGATGTGCTCTGCGACGCCGACTGTGACCTGGCGATCGACAAGATCAAGCAGCGCATGAAACCGATGGAGAAGACGCCGAACGGTTACGACAGCAACGGCACCTGGCACTCGGCGGCCAACCTGTGGGAAGCGGGTGATCCCTTCCTGGCGCTGATCGACCATCCGCGAGTGGTGGACGTGCTCAACGAGATCATCTCTCCCCAGCTTCGCTGCGAGAGCAGCTACAGTTTCGTGCGCTACAAGGGTTGCCCGGTCTTCGAGATGCACGGCGGCCACCGGGGCGGTCAGGTGAACTTTCGCTACGACGTACGCAACGGGCAGATCTTCACCGGGCTGACGGTGATCTCGTACAACCTGCAGGACATAACACCGGAGGACGGCGGTTTCTCCTGCATTCCCGGCTCGCACAAGGCGGATTTTCAGCTGACCCCCGAGGAGCGAAACGAGCTGTTCGCTTTCGGCGGCCCGCTGGTGCGGACCGTACCGGCACCGCGCGGGGCGGTGGTGATCTTCACCGAGACGCTCGCCCATGGCGCCGGCAGCTGGCAGCGAGACGAGCCCCGTTACGGCCTGTTCTACAAATACAACGATCGCGCCGCCATCTACCACGAGCAGGGCAATCGCCGCCCCAGTGAGGCCGCCTTCGCCATGATGACACCGGAGCAGAGGTGCTATTTCAATACGGCGTGGCAGGCCTTCGGGCCGGATGGCCGCAGTCGCAACGACGTGCCTGAGTTCGGCGCGACGAGTCAGGCGTAGGGGAAGCGTTCCCTCCAAGGGGTGGTCGACAGCTCAACCCTTCTGAATGCCATTGGAGCAATGCCTTATCGTGATGCCCCGCAATCCGTACTTCTACTGAGTCAGTTTTCCAGAAAGGGCTACCAGATCCTGTCCGGTGGCCCCCGTTGGCTTACCTATTTCGAAGATTTTACCTCAGTTCATGGGGTGTTTGTGGGCAAGTCCGGTTTTGTCACATTCTTAACTAATTGCAATAGAACAGGTTAGGCTATGAACGACACCGAGAGATATCTCTTCGACCTGCATGGTTTTCTCGTCGTCGAGGGCGTGCTGTCCAAGGCGGAGGTGGCCGCGGCGAACGAGGCCATCGACTGGCACGCCGATGGCATCGTCGAACGCGTGGGCGAGGCGTCGTTGTCGAGCGATTCCAAGACGATGCAAGGAGAGACGGGACGCGGAGACCTGGGTGGGCTGCTGAGCTGGGAGAAGCCATGGTGTGATCCTTTCCGCGCCATGCTCGCCCATCCGCAGATCACCCCCTACCTGAACCAACT
>JAYZCA010000187.1:0-4027 GCA_036339235.1 Candidatus Latescibacterota bacterium
TGAACACGATAGGCTCACCCTTACGGTAGGAGCTGTCGAATACCGTGCCGTCTCGAAAGCTGCCCTCGTAGTGCACCCGCACCGATTCTGTCGCCGACGGGCTAGCGCCTGAGCCAACAACCTGCTCGAAGTAGACCAGGCCGCTCTCCGTCGTCACGGCGCCCTCCTTGTTGCCCTCCAGCGTGACGAAGGCATCCCCTTCGGCCTGTCGTCGACTCGACCGCTCGCCGCGCCGTTGTTCGATGAGTGTGTTCATCGACTCCAGATACCTCGACAGATCGAAGGTCTCCGACTTGAGGACACCATCGTTGAGGCCCTGGCTGATCAGGGCGCATTCGTCTTCGGTGAACAGCTCGTTCAAGCTGAACTGATTCGCAAGGCCTTGGCCGACGGCGTAGAGAGTGCTGTCCTGGGCGGTCACCAGCGGTCGGGAGGTGGCTGGCCTGCTGCCGGAGTCACAGGCGATCAGGGTGGTCAGCGTTGCCGCGACGTACAGATATGGGGCCCTCAAGGAGGAAGACATCTCAATCCTCTCGTTGTGTGGATGTGCTGGGAGTCAGCCGGAACAGGCGCGTCTGCAGGGGAGCCACACAGATACGCAGGCCTGGTTTGGTAAGCTCGGGTGCCGTGCCTTCGAAGGCCAGTCCCAGCGCCTGGTAGCTGTCGAACACGAGGCTGGTGTTCATGGCGTCCTGTCGAAGGGGATGCTCACCCAGCGTGGGCGACCGATATCCAGGTTGTGGACGGCGAGCAGGGCGCTGGCGGCTGGGTGACGAGTGTATGACATCAGTGGGCCGCTGCTCGAGGCGCACCGTCAGGTGCCGGACACGGCCCGACTCGAACGTCCCGTTGCGCCGACGCGCATCGACCTCGGGCAGACAAACTTAGGGTGACTGTTGGGGCGTCGGCAATCCACCCGGGGCTGACGACGATCACCCCGTGCCAATTCGGCGCGATGTCCCCGATGGCGATCCACGCCGGCGTGCCAGCGCTGTCGGCACTGACCTCGACGGTATAGGAGAAGGCGCCGGTGCGCTGGATAGGGAACGGTGCAGACTCGAAGACGAGATTGGCATCGCACAGATCCGGTTCTCCCCCCAGTCCAGTGCACGGCTGCATAGGCACGTAGCTACCCGGATCCTCCACAGGCGGGCAGTCATATCACCGGTACGGATTGACGCCGGTTCGATGTCGGCAACGAACAGTTCGCAGCGCAACCGTGCCAGCGAAACGCCCTGATCGGGGCGCAGATAAGCACGGGCCAACGTCGCGTCGAAGCGCAGCCCGTCGATGTCGACCGACAAATTGCCTGCCCATACGCGCCCGTGGTCAAAGCTGCCGGCATCATATGTGCGGTGCAGCTGTTCGTTGAAGGTGACCCGCTGGGCCGGGTCCGTTGAGAACTCGCTCAATGGCTCTGCTGGTAGTGGCGGCACAGCACATCGTCGCCGAAATCATTCGTCAGATCACGCCATACCGCGTGGACGTGGTTCGCATCGTTTTGTGTGTTGTCGTATTCGGCCAGAAACGTCGTCGACTGCACGCGATAGTAGTGCGGTCCACCTCGCTCCACAGGCCCGGCCCAGGCGAAGTGGGCCGCCGCCATGTCCGCCGCCTGCAACCGCGTCCACTCGACCTCGGCCATCGCTTCCGGCAGGCGCTCCACGTAGACGCGCACCACGGCGTCGAGAAGCTGCCGCTGGCCAGCGGTCATGTCCGCCGCCGCCAGGCCCGCTGGCGGCGCCTCGTCGCCGACACGCACGACGTTCGTCGTCAGGATATCGGCAGGCGCCTCGGAGGCGACGATGGCGATGCGTTTCTGCTCGCCGTCCAGTTGCGACAACAGGTCACGCGCCAGGTCCTCCTCTTGCTCGAGTGCCCGCAGGCCCTGCTGCTCCCCGTGCCGCACGTGAGCCGGGTTGGAGCCGAAGAACAGCGGCGCTGCAGACAGTTCGGTGCCGTTGACGATGGTATTGTTCAGTGAGACATGATGCCCTTCCAGACGCCAGCCCCATGCCGTCTCGGCGCCGACCTCGCCGAAGAGCGTCACGTAGTAGAGTTCGGGATCGCGCGCGTGACTGCGACCGGGTCCCTCGATGCCGGCCAGTACCGTCTCCAGACTCATGATCGTCGTCGCCTTCTGCTGGGCAGATGGACTCAGACCTGTGGCGAGCAGGGCCAGAGCCAGACGTCGCTGTCGGTCGTCCATTTCCTTCAGCGGCAGGCCGACGCGTTCACGCGGGATGTAGTGCCAGTTGGTGCGCTCGGAGGTGTCGTCAAAGTCGACACTGACCCTGGTCCGCTGCGTGTCGTCGAGAGCGTCCAGCAGGGCCCGGGCAGCATCCGCCATGCTGCGAGCGGTATCGGCAGCGGTTGTCATGTCAGTCGTCTCCTGTGTTCTACCGTGTTGGCCGGCGCTCGCGAAGGTCGTCGTCCAGGTCGATGGTGGTGAAGGTTCCATCCGGTGTGCTCACGGCGACACGGATGAAGTCCAGTTCCTCGGCGAAGGGGTTGTAGAGTCCATGGCCGATGTTGGCTCGTTGTAGGGTGACGGCACCGGCACCGATCTCGACGGTAGCGTCGCCGATGGTCATCCAGCCACGGCCGGAGAGCACGACGAAGGCTTCCTCGAGGTGGTCGTGGTAGTGACACCCCAGTGAACTGCCCTCCGAGAGCATGGCGTGATCGACGAAGGTCCAACTCGAGACAAAATCCTCAGGACGCCACAGGTGCCGTGTACCGATGCGACCACCGCCGCCGTGTACGGCGTCCCGCCAGGGCAGTCGATCCCGCGCAAAGCCGTCGACAGCCAGTTCTCCTCCCCCGGACGCTCCAGCGGCATCGACGGCGATGCACAGCAGCCTGGCACCCTCTGCTCCGGCGACGGCTCGGTGCGTCACACCCACTGCGCAGCGGATCGCCCCGGGAGCCTGCGCCTCGACTCGATTCGCGGATTGCTCCACGACGAGGCACCCCGACAGCACGAGATACCCCAGCTCCTGACCTTGCGACTCCGCCGTGAAAACACCCGCCGGAGGCAGGTCGAGCAGTTCAAAGCGGCGCCAGGAGGTGGCGAAACCCGGCGCTTGAAAGAGAGGATGGGGCCGGCCGGCAGTCGCCGTCGCGGCGATGCCGTCAACGTGGGTGATCATCAACTGATAAGGTAGGACGGCGGGCCGTAGCGGCAACGCGGGTGGCTCATACTCAGTGCCCTTCGTAGTCTTTCGGCTCAGCAGTCGTGTCGCCCAGGCCACTATCAACCACGGAGTTGCTCAGCTCCCATGCCCGCATCTCGCGCTCCCAAACGTTCCTCCGGACCGCTGCGCGTCGGCGTCCTCGGCCAGGGCCGTAGCGGCCTGTCCATCCACTGCAAATGGTTCGAGCAATCGCCGCGCAAGTTCAAGATCGTCGCCATCGCCGACCTGCTCGCCGACCGTCGGCGTCAGGCGGTCGAGCGCTTCGGCTGCGATACCTACCGGGACTACGAGGACCTGCTGGCGCGGAACGATCTCGACCTCGTCGTCAATTCGCTGCCCTCCCACCTGCACCCGCCGGTGACGATCGAGGCGCTGCGGGCGGGACATAACGTCGTGTGCGAAAAACCCGCCGCCTGGAGTGTGGCGCAGCTGGATGAGATGATCGCCGCCGCGAAGAAGGCGCGGCGCCTGCTGGCACCGTTCCAACAGTCCCGCTATCGGGCGCTGTTCCGCAAGACGCTCGCGGTCATCGACTCAGGTGTCCTCGGCCGCGTCGTGCAGGTACGCATCGTCGCCAACGGCTTCGCCCGTCGCTGGGACTGGCAGACCCTGCAGGAATTCAAGGGAGGCAACCTGCTCAACACGGGGCCCCACTTCGTCGACTGGGCGGTGTGTCTGCAGGGTTTCCGCAAACCGGACGAGATCTTCTGCGCCATGGACCGCGCCAACACGTGGGGCGACGCCGAGGACTACGTCAAGGTCGTGCTCAGGAAGAAGGGCGCGCCCGTCATCGACCTGGAGATTTCCAACTGCGACGCCTATCCCGGCGA
>JAYZCA010000188.1:0-6923 GCA_036339235.1 Candidatus Latescibacterota bacterium
CAGGGAGGCGAGCCTTCCCGCCGAACGAAGAAACCGAAGGAGTCCACCGACGCGGAAGCGAACAGCCCGATGCCGTTGTCGACGTGGAACAGCGGCCGCTGAAAGGACTGACCCGTTTCGCCGGTGTTCCGCTCGGCGTCGACATTGTCGGTGCGCACGAGATCGAACCAGTTCTGATCCACGGCGAACAGCCGCACCTTGTGCCGTCCAGCGTAGTAGATGCCGAACCATGGCAGGTAGAGTGAGCCCTCGTCCAGGCGCAGCAGCTCGGACGCTTCCTCCCGTTCCAGTTCGTCCTCGTCGTCGACGAAGTCGCTGTCGATCAGCAGCGGGCTCGCCGCTTCGAGGTTGGTGACACCAAACTGGAACGACGCTGCCGAGCCCTCCATTGCGACCTGTGCCTCGAGCAGCCCGAAGCCGAACTCGAGCTGGTTCTCGGGCGCATCATAGACGCCGTCACCGATCTCCTCGAACCGTCGCAGGCTCCGCACTTCGTTCTCGAAGGTATCGTCCAGCAGTATGACGTCGGCGATTCGGACCCGGGCCGGCGTCCGCGTCGTGGCCCGCACTTCGGGTTCACCGACGATCAGGACGCGCAGTTCATACACGGTATCCGGCGCCACCATGTCGGCACCTGGTGGCGGCAGGTAGCGGCCATCTGTGACAGGATCCCGCAGGTAGTCATAGACCCCGCCATCTCGATGGATGGCCACCGTCGCCCCGGTTAATGCCGCACCGGCGGCGGCGTAGGCAACACCCGGCGACGCGGCGCGTCGCAGGTCGACATGGGGCAGGGGTCGGTCGACGATGAGGATGGCATCGACGACGACGGTGTTGTCCTCACTGGGACCGAACAGCCCGTCCACATCCCGCTCGGCCTTCAGCGGTCCGGGCGCGTCGCAGGAACCGAGCGCGAGCAGTGTCATCGACAGGAGCAGTACCCGTATCATCGTCAGAACCTGAAATCGAAGCCGAAGGTCGGCAGCACGGGGAGCATGGGGACGACGTTCGGTTTCCTGCTGGAGTCCCTGGCGTCGTACTCGACGAACCACTCGTTTCGCCGGTTGTAGAAGTTGAACACCTGCACGTACACCTCGGCATCGACGCCGCCACCGAACATCTTGAGCGTGCGGCGAAAGCCGATGTCGAGGCGATGGTACGGCAACAGGCGCGCCGTGTTTCGCCGGGCCCCGAGCAGACGGTCGACGGGCCGGTCGATGGCCGGATCCCGCAGGGTGTAGCGCGCCGCCGCCGGCGTGAAAGCCTGCCCCGTGCCGTAGACGAAGTTGGCGTTGAGGCTCCAGCGGCCGCACGTGGGGCACACCGGCTTGAAGCGGTACACGGTCGTCATCGACAGGTTGTGACGACGGTCGTACTTGGGCGGGAAGGAGCGGCCTTCATCGACCTCGGGGAACGTGCGCCGCGTAAACCCCAGAGTGTATCCCAGCCAGCCGGTCAGCTTGCCGCGACGCTTCTCGGCGAAGAGCTCCAGCCCGGTGGCGTAGCCCTCGCCACCAGTCTTGAACACCTCCTCCGACGTTGATTGCTCGCGGTTCTCCTCTGCCTCTTCGTCGAAAAGCACCAGGTTGGCCAGATCGGTGTAGTACGACTCGGCGGTGAGGCGGTAGACACCCGAAGGCTCCCACTCGAGGCCGGACACGATCTGCCAGGAACGGCCGGGGTCGACGGTTTCGTCGAGGGGTACCCAGGAATCGCCGCCGCTGAACCCTTCCGACGACTGCAGCTGCAGGTATTGCTCGTAGCGGCCTGCAGCCAGCTTGAGGCGCAGGTCGTCCTGCAGGTGATGGCTCACAGACAGGCGCGGGTTCAGCGCCACGTGGCTGCCCTCTTCATAGAGTGACCCACGCAGGCCCAGACGTGCCTCGGTGAGCGCCGAAATCTGCCAGCTGTCCTGCACGTAGGCTGACAACAGGTACGGCTCGATGCTGAGGTTTTCCTCGAACTGGTTGAACTGGACGCCGTAGTCGAAGCGGAAGAAAGTCAGGTCCAGTCCCGTGCGCAGGGAGTGTTCGGGAGAGGCGTAGTAGTCTACGTCGCCCTTGATTGTCACATCACGCACTTGGTTGTTGATGGCGATCGAGGTATCGAAGATGTCGATACCGATATTGCTCTCGTATTTCGAGTAGATGGCGATGAGCCGCCCGAACAAGGTCGGCGAGAACACGTGGGTGAGGCGGCCGGTGAGCGCCCGGTTGCCCCACAACATGCCGAAGGCCAGGCTGTCCGGGCCGCTGTTATAGGCGACGTCGAGATCGTCGTCGCCGCCATAGGCGCTGATCATCAGGTTGTCGTTGGGCGTCAGCTGTGTGTTGACCTTGCCGTTGAGATCGAAGAAGTGGTACCCCAGACCGCTCAGACCCTCCGAGGCGCCGCGAATCGCTTTCACCACGGGGTCGATGTAGGTGCGCCTGCCCGCCACCATCCACGAACCGTCGCCGATGATGGGCCCCTCCGTCATCAACCGACTCGAGATGAGGCTGACGCCGCCGCTGGTGTGGAACTCCCGCCGGTTGCCGTCACGGTTCTGCACGTCGAGAACCGCCCCCAGGCTGCCGCCGTAGCGGGCCGGATAGGCGCCTTTGTAGAACGTGACATCCTTGATGGCGTCCGGGTTGAAGGTCGAAAAAAAGCCGAAGGCGTGGGAAGGATTGTAGAGTCGCACCTGGTCGAGCAGGATGCCCGTCTGATCGGGGCCGCCGCCGCGCACGTAGAGTCCGCTGCTGAGGTCCGACGCCGCCTGCACACCCGGCAGCAGGTGCAGGCTGCGCAGCAGGTCCGGCTCGCCCACGGCTGGCAGCTCCTTCAGACTCCGGATTGACAGCCGGACGACGCTTGTCAGCTGGCGAAGCTCATCTTCGACTCGACCCGAGGTCGCTTCGACCACGGTCTCGCGCATCTGCACGGTCTCACGGATCAGCTCGATGTCCAGGCGAACATCGGCGCCGGCGTCGACCAGCAAAGTATCGCGGAATACCTGGTGGCCTACGTAGAACACACTCAGCACGTGGCTTCCGGAGGGCACACCGTTCAGTGCGTAGTAGCCTTCGGTGTTGCTCTGCGTTGCCAGGCCCTGCTCTACGAGGGCCACCGTTGCGTGGGGCAGAGTCTCGCCATCGTCGCGGCTGCGTACGAAACCGCTCAACGTGGCGGTGTCGACCTTCTGCGGTACGGGGCGCAGGACGAGCTGGCCGTCTGCGGTAACCAACAGCTCGGTATCCGACAGCTCGAGCACACGCAACAGGATGTCGATGACCTCGACCTGAGTGCCCGTCACCGACACATGTCGAGTCATGGGCATCCGCTCGAGGCTGTAGCTCAGGGCGAAGCCACCGCGGGTGGCGAGGGTGGTGAGGGCGTCTTCGAAGGCGACGTGCTGCAGATCCACGGTGACCGGGGTCAGCAGGGCCGCCGGCAGATCGCCGAGCGGTCCGGGCCGTTCACCCGGAGTCCGCAGGACCGTCTGTGCAGTGGCAGGCACGATGGTCACGACGAGCAGGCCCAGAATCCACTTCGACAGGATTACCCACCGCCTACCCATCAAAACCGCTATCACTCAGGCATTCTTCCTGCAGATCGGTCAATGAGTCGACAGACGTACGACGCCGTCCTCATGATCGCAGGACAACCCGGTGAGCGCCGCGATCACTTCGAGGACCTCATCGAGGGACCGGCTGGACACGTGCAGGGCGACCCGCTCCTCGGCCATGGCGGGCTCCTCGAACTCAAACCGAACACCATGCCAGCGCTCCAGTCTGTATACGATCTCTCCAAGGCGAGTGTCATCGAAGGCCATCTCGTCCCGCATCCAGTCGAGGTAGCGAGACGTGTCGACCGAGCGCGGGGCTTCAGGCCGGCCCATGTCACGAAGGACGCCGACCTGACCGGCGGCGATGATGACCCCTGTGTCGTCGCTGGCGCGTGCCTCGTCGAGCGACACCTTCCCCTCCACAACGGCTACCTCCACACGCTCACCGCGATCCCAGGCGCGCACGTCAAAACGCGTCCCAAGAACCTGGATTCGGGCGTTCCTGGCGCGTACGACGAAGGGTCTCAGTGGATCGGAGGCGACTTCGAAGTATCCCTCGCCCTCGAGAGTCACCTGGCGAAGGCTGGCGCCGAACCGGGCGGGATACGTGAGTGTGCTGCCGGCGTCCAGCGTCACTTGTGTGCCATCGCTGAGATCGATACGAGACCGTTCTCCCAACGCGACGGTGACGGATTCCACCGTCTGCTGCAAGATGGCTTCTCTGTTCTGTGATTCCGACAACATAAACGACAGACCCACGGTGGCTGCCAGAACTGCGGCGAAGCGCAACAGGCCTTGCCCCCGGTACCAGGCTGGCGCCGACGACACCGGCGCGCTGGGAATCCCCGCGCGCAGTGCTACCTCCTGCCACATGCGGCCCACGTCCGGGGCGGGCGACTGCTTCTCCGAGGTTTCCCACACGGATGTCAACTGCGCCAGCATCTGGCCGCGCTCCGGGTCGGCCTCGACCCACGCCTCCAGTTGCTGTCGCTCCGCATCGGATGCTTCGCCGGACAGATAGCGGGCAAAATGCACCGAATCTGTGGACTCTGGCAGGTCGTCAGACATGGGTGTCCTCAGGGTGAAGGCGGTACGGGCGCTGCCTTCCATACCCCTGACAACCGATCCACCCTGACAACGATCCGCGTTTTCCGGAGGGCTATTCGCCCAGGCTCCCGGCCAGCTCGGCGCGGAGGAACGTCAGGGCACGCCCCATCTGGGTCTCCACCGTCTTGACGGAGATCTCCAGCACACGGGCGATCTCTGCGTAGGTGAGTCGGTCGAAGCGATTCATCGTGAAGATGAGGCGCCGACGGTCCGGGAGCCGTTCGATGGCCGCATGCACGAGATCGGCCGTGGTCTGCTCTCGCCACTCATCTTCGGGTGTTTTCACCGCCGCACCGGTGACAGCCAGTTCGGGGGCACTGCGGCGCTCCACGTCCACGTGCCGCAGGTGCTTGAGCGCCTCGTTGCGGACCGCCATATAGAGGTACGCCTTGACGTTGCCAGCGGCATCGAGGCGCGCTCGGTCGCGCCAGGCCTTCAGGAAGATGTCCTGCACGATGTTCTCTGCCGCGGGGGTATCCCGGGTGAAGCGTGCGGCGAAGCGCACCAGATCCTGGCAGTGCTCACGGAACAGTGCCTCGAAGCCAATCGCGTCATCCGGCGCGGTCGATGGGGCCATACAGTCCTCTTGAAAAGTCAGCAAATGCAGAGTCCCAATAACGAGAGGGACCACGAGTTCAACAACTCACCTCGTCCGAAGTTCCTGACTCCCCATGCCGGAAACCGTCCGACGGCTGTCAGGGTAACGAGTTCCAGCCGGGTAGTAACGTGTGTCACAGGCGGCGGTTTGAGCGCGTGAGCCAGGGCCGGCTCTCGCAGTGCCCCGTCCGAGAATCTCGCAGCCGAAGGGGGTCATTTTGCGAAACGGGAAGAGACACGTCAGCTGGCTGATCGTCGCACTCATGTTGTTCGGGTTCGACGCAGCGGATGCACAGGGCAAGGGCGGTGGTGAAATGCTGAACGAAGTGCCCATCTGGCCGGTTCCGGCAGAGATGACGCTGGAGGAGTACACCGATGCTAATCGGCGTCTGAGCGTCGGCTTCGCGCTGATGGCGGTCCCCATCCCAGGGTCTCTGCATTTCTACGCTAACGAACGCAGAGAGGGATGGACGCACATGGGTGCGGCAGCCCTTGGCGTGGCCTCGGTAATTCTTGGGGCATCGATGATCGACGAGAAAGATGCGTGGAAATCATCGGACTTCGAAGTCATCGACATCACGGGGCAGAGCGGCGAGGTCCGGCGCTACGCGAAGGTGCCGCGGGAGGAGGAGGCGGGTGCCACGACCTATCGGCTGCGCAAGGTCGAGCACAGGACGAAAGGCGGCGGAGGGGGAGTGTTCATCGTTGCCGGCGCCGGACTCTTCGTGGGTCAACTGCTGCACGGCTGGATCGACGGCATCCGGACGATCGAACGAAAGAGGGATGCTGTGCGCTACAAATACGGGAAGTCGGCCGGGTTCGGGTTGAGTCTCAAGCCCGAGGCCGATATCCAGAGGGGCAGATTCGGCGCCGCCCTGTCCATGAGTTTCTAGCCGTCCCCAACCAAGGAGCACATTAAATTCCTGACAGGCTGAATCTGTACATCCTCAGACAAGCGGAACCGGTGACTTCCAATTGATGAGGCTGACAACCTTTTCAAAATTCTCTTTGAAAAAATCACTGGGCAATGCCTTTCCATAGAAATTGAAATCCGAGAAATCCAACAAAGCCTCCCAGTCCTCCAGATTGTGTTCATGGCCTCCCTGTCGGTAGTGATTACCTACCCTTTCCGGGACTCCCAAGAATTTATACACCTCCCGCACAGCTTCGGTAGTTTGCTGACACCCCCAGGGATTGGCCCACTCATCTTCCAGACCATCCGTACATAACAAAGGACGGGGAGCTACCAGTGCCTTAAGAAAATGCTGGTCAAAAGGCAGCCGTTCCACCCTCCTCCAAAGTCGCTAAATCTGGGTTGGAACCAGTAATGCCATTTGTCGGACCGCGTAATACGCATCAGTGACTCAGCGCCTCCCTGCATGTATTTGAGGCATCCGCATCCTCCCGCACCGGATCCAGCGGGTACAACTATGGCGATCCGACTATCCATGGCACCTGCCAGCAACGCGGTTTTGCCTCCCGGGAATGGCCGGTAACCACAATTTTGTCCTTGTCTACATTTTCCAAAGTCATGAGATAGTCCACTACTCTGTAGTACCCCCAGGCCCAGACAGATAATGTGGCCCAGTCATATTCCGGATAGTGGGGATGCACGCCATTTGTCCGGTCATCATTGTCCGGATCCAAATCGGTCCGGTAAAAATCAGCGACT
>JAYZCA010000189.1:0-4370 GCA_036339235.1 Candidatus Latescibacterota bacterium
ACCTTTTCTCCGGGTACGTCAGGCAGGACGATGTCGAGAACGACGAGAGCGATTTCTCGCTTTTTCGCCAGGTAGGTCTGCAGACCCTCGATGCCGGTGGCGGCCTCGAAGATCTCGAAACCGTAGTACTCGAGATTTTTCGCCAGCGTCTTGCGGGCGATGTTGGAGTCGTCGATGACGAGGATCGCCTGTTTGCCGCCCTGCGTGGCCAGCACGTTTCCGAGATCGATGTTGAGTTTGCCCATAACGGTGCAATCTCGCGCGTATTTCGGCAGGCGGCAAGGCGTACTACACGGCGAAGATGATCATCAAGCTCATGCACGCCGTGGGGCAACTCGTCAACGACGACGTCGCCGGGCGCCTGCGTGTCGTCTTCCTGCCCAACTACGACGTGTCACAAGCGGAGCGTATCGTTCCTGCCGCCGACTTGTCAGAGCAAATTTCGACAACAGGGATGGAAGCGTCGGGCACGGGCAACATGAAGCTCGCCCTCAACGGGGCGCTGACCATCGGTACACTCGACGGTGCCAACATCGAGATCGCCGAGGCCGTGGGTGAGGAGAACCTGTTCCTCTTCGGCCCCAACTTGGAGCAGATGTGTCAGCGCCGTGCAGCCGGCTACGATCCCGTCGCCGTCTACGAAAACCATCGGGAGTTGCGTGCCGTCATCGATTTTCTTGCCTCCGGCGCGCTGTCCCCCGACCGCCCCTGACCTCTTCGCGCCGATCGTGGAGTCGCTGCTGCAGCGCGGCGATCCCTTCCTCGTGCTAGCCGACTTCGACGACTACGTCATCGCCCAGGATCGTGTCGATGCCGCCTGGCGCGATCAGGAAGCCTGGACACGCATGTCGATCCTCAACAGCGCCCGCATGGGACGCTTCTCCTCCGACCGTACGGTCTGGGAATACACCATGGACATCTGGCGCGTCGAGCCGGTACCGACGCGCATCGCCGAGACCGCCGTCGCCGGGTAGCTGGCGCCTCACGGATCGGTCCAACCTCGCGCCCGTTCGACGGCCCGCTGCCAATGTGACTGACGTTGCTGGCGCTCGTCCTCGGACACGGCAGGCTCGAAGGTGCGCTCCACCTGCCAACCGGCCGCCAGCGCCGAGGTGTCAGGCCACACACCGATTCCCAGCCCCGCGAGGTTTGCCGCGCCAAGGGCGGTGGTCTCAGTCACCGTGGGCCGCACGACGGGCACGCCGATCAGATCCGCCTGTAACTGCATGAGTAAATCGCTGGCGGCGGCGCCACCATCGACGCGCAACTCGGCCAATGATCGACAGGCGTCGATCTCCATCGCATTGAGTACATCGGCGACCTGAAAGGCGATCCCCTCGAGCGTAGCCCGGGCGATGTGGGCCGCCGTCGAGCCCTGGGCCAAGCCCAGGATCGTTCCGCGTGCCGCCGGGTCCCAGTGGGGCGCGCCGAGACCGGCGAAAGCGGGCACGACCCACACGCCGCCGGCGTCGGCCACGGACGCAGCCAGCTCGTTGACCTGGGGGGCGGTGTCGATGATGCCGAGGCCATCGCGCAACCACTGGATCGCCGCGCCGGTGGTAAACACACTGCCTTCCAGCGCAAATTCGGGTGCTGTGTCGCCCAGTTGCCAGGCCATCGTCGTCAGCAGGCCGGTCGCACTGGCGGCGGGAACTTCGCCCGTATGCAGCAACAGGAAACTCCCGGTGCCGTAGGTGTTCTTCGCCATCCCTGGACGCGTGCACTGCTGGCCGAACAGAGCTGCCTGCTGATCTCCGGCGATCCCGGCGACGGGTATCTCGGCGCCGAAGAGGTCTGCCGTCGTGTGCGCCAAGATGCCGCTGCTGGGATGCACCTCGGGTAGCAACGACCGCGGCACATCAAACAGCCCCAGCAGGCCATCGTCCCAGGCGAGCTTGCCCAGATCGAACAGCTGCGTGCGACAGGCGTTGGTCACATCCGTGGCGTGGACGGCGCCGTCGGTAAGCTTCCACAGCAACCAGCTGTCGATGGTACCCACCGCCAGCTCTCCAGCCTCGGCACGACGGCGCGCGTCAGTTACGTGGTCGAGGAGCCAGGCGATCTTCGTGGCGCTGAAATACGGGTCGAGGACGAGGCCGGTGCGCTCTCGCAAGTGCGCCTCGTGTCCGGCGGCTCTTAGCCGCTGGACGTGGTCGGCGGTGCGTCGGTCCTGCCAGACGATAGCGTTGTGCAGCGGACGACCGGTGGTTCGCTCCCAGAGCACGACGGTCTCGCGCTGGTTGGCGATGCCGATAGCCGCCACGTCCCCGGCGGTCTGGCCTGCCTGCGCCAGGGCCTGCCGAGCAACCTCCCGCTGGGTCGCCCAGATCTGTTCGGGGTCCTGTTCCACCCACCCTGGCCGGGGATAAATCTGTTCGGTGGGTTGTTGGACGGTGGCGAGTATGCCACCAGACTCGTCGAAGATGAGGGCACGCGACGAGCTGGTTCCCTGGTCGAGGGCGAGAATGCACGTCATGCGGCCATCGTCTTCATCCGAAGAAGACCCCCCGCAGGGTGTTTGACTGCATCCCGGTGAAGGCGTCGACGACGACCCAGAAGCCGCCCACGGAGGCCTCCCCCAGGATCAGTCCGAGAAAGATGGGCCGCAGCCGTGCCAGCAGCAGCGGCCCACCGTACTTCAGGATCGTCGTCTTCAGCACCAGCGCGATGAAAACACTGAACCACATGCCGCCGAACACACAACTGACCGGATACCCCAGCGGATGAAACGGCCACCACAGGTAGTGGTGCTGCACCGCCATCAGTGCGGCCATCACCATGGCGCCGGCCGCCGTGTGCGCCCAGCCGAGCCAGTTTGCCGCAAAAGGTGTATCGACGTTGGTCTGCAGAAACCGGAAGGGGTATTGGGAGACGTTGTTGAAGTAGAACGACGACAGATTGATGGCGCCGTGTTCGTACCCCAAGTACAGGATCAGCCCGATCGAGGCGGGCAGCGTCACCAAGATCACGGCGACGATACCGCCGAACATGCGCCGATGTCGATGTACGGCCCCTACCTCTGTGAGCAGCTTGAGGCCGTTGGCCACCGCTGTCATCATCAGAATCAGGGTGTCGACACTCCAGGCATAGCTCAACGACAGGCCGGCCATACCCTTGGCGCCAATCGCCGACGAACCGATTCCGGAGACGACGAAGTCAGGCGGGTTTGTCGGCGGGAACATGTTGGCCACGCCCCCCTGGGCGACGGTCCGCGAAATGGCGATGAAGATGATGAAGGCCGAGGCCATGAGCAGTACGACGAGGGGCGGCGCCAATCCGGTGCGCCAGAGCCATACCGCCATCACCGACAGACCTGTGGCGGCGCCGCTCACCGCCATTCGGTACGACAGAATCTCGTCGCTGTCGTCGATGGCCGGATCCCCGGTGAAGGCCTTGCGAAGCACCGTCATCAGATGTGCGCGACCGATCCACAAGGTGCCGATGACGAGCACGATCATCGCCCCCATCGCCTGATGGATGATGTCGGGCTCCGTGTATTGACTGTAGGCACCCATGGCGTCCTCCTTGCTGCCCCAGCCCATGAACCCCCACATGCCACGCTGCACCGTCGTGACCAGGTAGAAGAAGCACAGTCCCGCGGCGATACCGGGAGGCACGAAATAGGAGAAGCCCACCATCGAGGCCGAGATGCGCAGCTGGATCGCCGCCATGCCGCGCAGAATCGGAATCGATGGCAGGTAGGTGACGATGGTGGGCACCACCTGGAAGTAATTGTGCAGTGCATTCAGCGAACCCATGGCGAAAGGGATGCTGAAACCTGCCCACAACATCCAGTTCCTGAACAGGGGCTTCATCGCAGCTGACTGACCGTCGCCGCTGCCGTCGTCGATCATGGCCAGCGGCAGTTGCACCATCGGGTAGGCGAGGCGTTCGTATTCGACCCACTGCTTGCGCAGGATGACCATGATGCAGGTCATCGTCAGGAACAGGGCGAGGGCGAAAATCCCCCACCACGCCAGCGGCCCCACCCAGGCATTCCAGGGAATCGCGCCGCCGGGGCTGCCTTCGTAAAACTGCCAGAGTGCATCGCGACCCTGGGGCAGCGGCCACACGGGCAGAACCGGCTGGACGATGTTTCCCCAGTCGTTTTCGGGGGTCGCATAGTACGTGGAGCCGGTGATGACCGGCAGGATCTGGCTAGAGAAGCCGCGACCGGTAAGCGTGTTGGCCACCAGGATGAGAACGTAGGCGACAGCCAGCTCGGCTCGCGTCAGCGCCCAGGATCGGCGCAGCAATCCCACCATCGTGTTGACGATGAAGACGAGGACGAAGAACACGCAGATCGCCCCGGGGGTCCAGTTCCAGGTGGCCAGCCCGGACCCCTTGATCATCATGTCGTTCCACGTCGA
>JAYZCA010000190.1:0-11129 GCA_036339235.1 Candidatus Latescibacterota bacterium
ATAGAAATGGTGGCTCCTCGCGGAATCGAACCGCGGACACGGGGATTTTCAGTCCCCTGCTCTACCAACTGAGCTAAAGAGCCACTCAAGACGACCCGAGAATATATCCCACGCTTTCGAAGAGTGTCAAGGAGACAGACCCCACGATGCCGCTACACGTGATTCCGTTCAAAATGCCGGAGCCGATGGAGATCCCGGCGCACATCGCCGAGCAGTTGCGGCAGATGCCGGCGGGGGAGGCGATCTGCAAGGGGATGGGTCTGCTGATGCAGATCGAGGCGGCGGATATCATCCTCTATGAACGGATCGACGAGGGCGGCCTCCTGCAACTGGAGTCGGTGATGGGGCGCGATGGCGCTCTGTCCGAGGTGCGGGCGGACCTCGAAGGAGAATCGTTTTACGGCCAGGCGCCCATAGGCACGTCCGGACTGGCCGGGCAGGCTCTGGAGCAAGGCCAATCGCTGCTGGTGATGGGACAGCTGGATGCCGGCGAGGACTCGACTATGCCACCGCGGCTGGCGAAACAGCTGGTCGGTGGAGAAGGCGGCAACGTGGGTTTCATCTATGTGCTGTGTCTGACCGACGAGGCGGGCGCATCGAGGGGAGTCATCACGTTGATCCGTAACGCCTCGGAAGGCCCGCTCAACCACGAGCAGCCGAATATCACCGAGGGGATGCGACGCCTCATGTCGGAGCTGGTCAGCACCTGAAAAAACGCCCGCAATGCTCAAGCAGCAGTGCGGGCGTTGACAATGTCGTTCGAAGGCAGCGTGGTCAGACGGCGACGCTCTCCACAACCTTGTTCTCCACCATCCAGGCCTCGACCTCCTCGCCGCTCACATCGGCCAGCACCTGGCCGTTGATCTCGACGCAGGGAGACAGCGGCTGGCCGCTCTTCTGAACCATCTCGGCGTAGATGTCGGGGTTGTTGATGATGTCGCGGTCCTCGAACTCGAGCCCGTACTTCCGGAACGCCTCACGTACCCCGTTGCTCCATCCGCACACCGGCTTGAGCCAGGCGATGATCTGGGGTGATTCAGCCATTTATGATGTCTCCTCCAACATGTGATCAGGTCAATTCGGGTCGAATATATCAAGGGCTATCTATCTGTCAAGCCAACGTGTTACGACGGTTTGGCTAATTGACGGAATTTAGCACCCCCCGTACATTGGCGAAACTTCCTCCCAAACAACATGACCAACGCACAGCAGGGCCCCTCCCGCCCGGTCCTGAGCTGAAAGTGAACCCATTCCATGGCTGCTGAAGAAGTTCTCTACGTCGAGGGCGCCCGCCCTCTGCAGGGCGAGACCGAAATCCAGGGGTCGAAGAACGCCGCACTGCCGATGATCGCGGCGTCGCTGCTGGCCTCTGAGGGCCAGACCATCCTGCACCGGATCCCGCCCGTAAAGGACGTCTTGCTGGCACTCGAGATCCTGCGGCAGCTGGGGGCCAAGGTCGACTTCGACATCGCCACGGGGACGGCGGTGATCGACGCGACGGGCGTCGACTGCACCGAGATCCCGCCCGAGATGGCCGGCCGCATGCGCGCTTCGCTGCTGTTCGTGGGGCCTCTCCTGAGTCGCTTCCGGTCGATCACGATCGACGAAGTCGGCGGTTGCACGATCGGCGAGCGCAATACCGATTATCACTACCGTGGTTTTGCCCGCATGGGCGCTACGGTCAAGGGCACACCTTCCGGCGGTTACGCCGTGAGTGCTGAGGATCTGCTTGGCGCCAGCGTCTATTGCGACCTGCCCAGCCACACGGGCACCGAGAATCTCATCATGGCTGCCAGCCTTGCCCGGGGCGAGACGGTCATCGTCAACGCCGCGTCCGATCCCGAGATCGGCGACTTCGCCGAGCTGCTGGTGAAGATGGGAGCGAAGATCGAAGGCGTGGGCACCCGTACGGTGCGCATCGTCGGCGTCGACAAGCTGCACGGCGCTGAACACACGGTCATGCACGACCGCCTCGATGCGGGACTGTTCATAATGGCCGTGGCCATCACCAAGGGGGAGGCGACACTCACCGGCGTGCGCCGCGACCATCTCGAGATATTCGACGCCAAGCTGACGCAGATGGGTGTGGAGATCATCAGCCGCGACGACGTGACCGTCACCGTCCGCGGCCCGGAGAAGCTGACGCCCATCAACGTAGTGACCACCTACTACCCGGGCATGTCGACGGACCTGCAGCCCGCGCTCACGGCCCTGGCCAGCGTCGCGCACGGCGACAGCTACATCCGCGAGACGGTTTTCGAGGATCGTATGGGCCATGTGAAGAACCTGCGCCAGTTCGGTGCTTCTCTGTCGCCGGAGAAGGACCGTCTTGTCCTCGTCCACGGGCCGGCAAGGCTGAAGTCGGCGCGGGTGAAGGCGAGCGACATCCGTGCCGGCGCTGCCTGCGTGCTGGCGGGCCTGGCCGCCGAGGGGCGCACGTCGATATCGAATCTCTACCAACTCGACCGTGGGCACACGCATCTGGAGGAGCGGCTCACCCAGCTGGGGGCGCGTCTGGAGCGGCTATAACAACTCGCCGGTGACTGCGGTTGCTGTGCCGCAGGTGATTTTCTCACAAACGCAAGACTTACGGGCACACATTTTTTTGCGGCGCTGGGCGACATCGATCTCGATGCGTTGCCCGGCGCCGCTTGTTTGCGCAGTGCCTGTCGGTTAGAATGAACTACATGAAAATAGACAACGACGTGGTCTACCTTGCCCGCGTTCCCATAGACGCCGACGTGGCTCCGGGTGAGCGCTATCGCGAGTTGGCACGAGCAGCTCTCGACGGTCTCGATCTCGACCTGCCGGACTCGGGTACGGTCGTGCTCAAAGCCAACGCCACCGTATTGTTTCCGGCAGACAACCGCATCATCACGCATCCAGATTTTCTCGCCGGGCTGGTCGAGTCCTTCGCCGCCAAGGGAGTGGCGCCATCGCGCATCGAGGTAGGGGATGGCCAGTCAGGAGAGCATCCCGAAAACAACCACACGTGGAAGTCATGTGGTTACGCCGATGCGATCGCCGATGCCGGAGCGACATTGCTTCCGTTCAACAATACGGCGGTGCGTGACATCGAAGTCGACGGTGGTGTCATCTACGACCGCTATCCGATCTACACGGCGGTGACGGACTGCGCCTACCTGGTTAATGTGCCCCTCGCCAAGTGCCACAACCTGGGCTGTACAACGCTGAGCATAAAGAACCTGATGGGCATCCTCGGACGCCCCGAGCGACACCTGTGCAGCCCGCAAACCTGCGACGAGGCGCTGGGTGAGGAGGCGTTGTTCCGTCTGGGCGACTCGGGTTACAGCGTCTTCGAGGAGCGCTTCTACCACAAGCTGTGCGATCTGCTGATCGCCACGCGCAGCCTGCCGATGCCGCGGCTCACGGTGGTGGACGGACTCATCGGCCGCGACGGCACAGCCTTCAAAGAGGGGCGAAACTGGCCCCTTGGGTGGTCGGTGGTGAGCCCCAACGAGGTTCACGCCGACGCGGTGGGCACCTGGCTGATGGGGCTTGACCCCGAGGCCACGCCGTATCTGCAGTTCGCTGCCGAACGCCGGCTCGGCAGCATCCGAATCGGCGACATCGACGTCGTCGACCTTTCCACCGGGGATCGGATGAGCGCCGCTGCCCTGCAGGCGGTGCGCCGCAGCGAACCCCTGATGCCGATCAGCCGCTGTGCAGACGGCTACTACTCGCGCTTCCGTGCCGACGGATCGGCTGTGCCCTGGCGTATCGACCAGGTCAACAAGCAACGCATCAAGGATGGTCTCGAGCCCGTACCGGTGGAGGTCTTCGAGGCGCAGGCCGCCGGATAGCGCCCGGCACGTGGCCCACAAGAGCCTCAGCGAGCTGCAGACCGAGGTCGACGATTGGATTCGCACCGTCGGCGTACGCTATTTCTCCGAGTTGACGAACACCGCCATCCTCACCGAGGAGGTCGGCGAGGTCGCCCGTCTGATGGCACGGCTGTACGGCGAGCAGAGCTTCAAGAAGGGGCAGGAGGGCAGCGTCGAGGACCTGGCCGGTGAGATGGCGGATGTACTCTTCGTACTGATCTGCCTGGCCAACCAGACCGGTGTCGACCTGGGCGAGGCCTTCGCCCGATCCCTGGATAACAGGACAGACCGCGACCGTGAGCGGCACGCCTACAACCCCAAGCTGCGCTGATGCAGTCCTCTATACTGCTTGCTCTTCTGCTGCTTTCGGGCTGCGATCTTAGCACGTCTATGGCGCAGCGGCCCCACGGACCCAGTCGCGTACCCATGGGGCCCCTCGTCACCTCGGCCTGGCTGCCGGCAGGTATTGACGAGTTCCGGTTTTCCGCCGCCGATCAGCAGACTCTCGCCGATCTCGGGCTGACTCACATTCAGTGGCTGCAACGGGCCGAACAGGACGGGCAGTCCGCCGAGGCGCTTGCCATGGCCTTTGCCTCAACCGAGGGAATGGGTCTACCCGTCTATTTCGAAGCGCCCGGGTACTCCCCGTACGACAAACTGCGTAACTGGGCGACAATGGCCAGCGTCAGTGACACCTTCGACGCCGCCGTCTATGCCCGCGCCCTGGCGCTGTCGGTGAGGTGGGCGCCGGAGCCGGGGTTTGCCGGCTACCTGATCGGGCATGAGGACTACCGGGCGAGTACGTACGAGGCACTGGGGCGTACGGTGGCGGCCCTGCGGGCTGTCGATCCACAGCGGCCGGCGTTCACGGTAGGCGCCATCGGCAGTTACCCGAAGACGAGTCGATTCCTCGACGTCTTCTTCGACGACGGCGGCGAACCGAACATCTTCCAGCACGAGCACTACGTGTTCAAAGCCGACGTCGAAGAAGTGCTGCCCCGACTCCAGCACCTCGTCAAGGGCTACGATCGTGTAGCGCGTCATCTGCGCGACCGCCACGGCCGCTGGCACGCCATCGTGCAGGTCCACGCAGAGTCCCGCGACGGCACGCTCTTCTATCGACAGCCGACAGGGGCAGAGATCTCGGTGCAGGTGGGACTGGCTCTGTCGCGCGGCGCGGCGGGTATCGTCTATTTCCTCTACAGTTCGGGGACCGAACGGGTCCTCAACGGCGAGGGCGAGGTCGTGCAGGTGCGCCAGTACGTGGGCCTCGTCGACGCCGCAGGCGCACCGACGGCAGCCTGGACGGCGTCGCGGAGACTGAATCGGAGGCTGGGCTCGCTGAGCGCGGCGCTGGCAGGCCGCACTTTCCGAGGTGGCTACGAGGCGCGGCGGGCCCCGGCGGATGAACCGCTCGCCTCGCACGAGAAAGATCTCGATCTGGCTTTCTTCGGCGGTGTCGAGGGCACGAGCCATGTGCTGGTCGTCAATCGGCGCACCACCGCGGCACGCACGGTCGAGCTGGAGGTCGGGAACGGGATCCGCTTCGCCGATGTCGAGAATGGTGAGGTGATCGAAGGGTCTGTCGTGACGGTGTTGCTGGAGGCAGGTGGGTTCCGGCTGCTCGAGGTGATGCGCTGAAACTTCATCTGCTGAGCACGACGCGGCGTTTTGGTTGGCTGTACCTGCTGCTCGGCCTGGTCGCCTGTATCCGGTCCGGGACAGTCCCGGCCGAGGTCCGTATCACGCTGTCCCGCGGAGGCGGTTTTACGGGGATGACGACGGGATATCACCTGTTGTCGGACGGTACACTGACGGCGTGGCGACAGGCCCTGGGAGAGGCTGAGCGGACCCAATGGTCGGCGCCCCACACCGTCGCTGATGTGAGACGCCTGGCCGATGATCTGCAGCAGGCGGTTCCTGGTTGGCACATCCAGGAGACGGGAAACATGACGACGCGCCTCGTACTCGCCCGCGGTGATTCACTGTGGACCTGGACGTGGGCCGGCACGTCGGATCCGCCCGATGCACCGGAGGCTGTCGTCGAGTGGCTGCGGGATTTCGACGGCATCACGAAGCAGACAAAGGCGAAGTGATGGCTCAGGGGGCAACATTTCTATGGTTGTCGCTCATGGTCATCAGCGCTCTGCCCCTGCTCGCCGACGGTGGCTGGGACCGCAAGTCATCGGCCCGGCGACGTGGCACGTCGTCTCTGGTGACGTCGGATCTGGCGGCACTTGGGGGCAGGCTTGCCGACCGTGTGAGGTCGCCGCTGCAAGCACCTCCAACCACTGCCGCTCGCCGCAGAGCGGCCGGCGCGGCGCCGGCCTCGTGGCGATTGCACTGGCGCGATGGCGGCGACACGCCGGCCTTTATCCAGGCACCTTATCGCGTATCCAAGCCGCTGCCGGGAGGATCGGGCCGGGCGCCGTCGGCGATGGCTCTCGATCTGCTGGAGGCGTACCCCGATATCTTCGCTCTGCTGCATCCCCACGACGAACTGCGGCACTTGGAAACCGTGCGTGGCGACGACGGCCTCTTGCGGGTGCGCTTTGCGCGGCGCGTCGATGGCGTACAGGTGTGGGGGGAGGACCTGGTGGTCCATCTCGATGGTCGCGGTGAGCTGCTCGCTTTCAACGGGGTCTACTCGGCGACGCCACCGGGCGACGTGCCCTCGCCGGTGATCGGTGCCGACGAGGCGCTGCAGCGTGTGCACGAGCATCTCGGCAGGCGCCAGCAGATCGACGAACTTCCCGAACCGCTGCGGCAGCTGCTGGCGTACGACGGCCCCACGGCAACGCTCATGTTACGCGCCTCAGACACAGCAGGCTATGAGTCGGTGTGGCGCGTTGAGATCCGACCCAACGTGCGCGACCGCTGGATCTACACCGTCGACGCTCGCTCGGGGGATGTTGTCGAGCGTTACAACGCGACTCCGTGGGAAGGCCCCGTGAGGGCGCCAGCCATCGATCTGAACGGTGTCACCCGCATTCTCAATGCCTTCTCGGTGGCCGACTCGTTCCTGCTCATCGATGCCTCGCGACCGATGTTCGCCGATGTGCAGCCTGATGTTGTCGGCAGTCCGCGGGGTGCCCTCGTCACCCTCACGGCGGGGCAGCGCGACCTAACGCGAAATTCGCAGATCGACCACGTGATCAGCAGCGACAATACGTGGAGCGATCGCGTGGCGGTGTCGGCACATACGAACATGGGCACAGTGTGCGACTATTTCCTGCAGACCCACGGACGTCTGTCGATCGACGGCGTGGGCGGCTCCATGTACTCCGTCGTTCATGTCACCGACGAAGGGCAGCCGATGGGCAACGCCTTCTGGAGCGGCACGTTCATCGCTTACGGTGACGGCGGGGCCGCTTTCGAGCCGCTGGCCGAGGGGCTCGATGTGGCCGCGCACGAGATGGCCCACGGCGTCATCCAGAACACGGTCAACCTCGAGTATCGCAATCAGTCGGGGGCACTGAACGAGTCCATGGCCGACGTTTTCGGCGTCATGGTGGACCGTGACGACTGGCGCCTCGGGGAGGACGTCGTCAGATCCACCCGGTTCTTCGCGTCCGGCGCGTTGCGCGACATGGAGGACCCGCACAACGGCGTGGCGCCGGGGATCACCGGCTGGCAACCGGCGCATATGAGCGAGTTCCGCGACCTGCCGCTGACGGAGGACAACGGCGGGGTACACGTCAACAGCGGCATACCGAACCGGGCCTGTTTCCTGATCGCCGAGGCCATCGGCCGCGACAAGACGGAGCAGATCTACTATCACATCCTCGCCGCGCGTCTCATCAATCAGCGTGGGAATTTCGACGATATGCGAAACGCGGCGATCCAGTCGGCGACGGAGCTGTACGGCGCCGACGAGGTGGCGGCCGTGGAGGCGGCCTTTACGGCGGTGGGTATCATCGGCGACGAGGGCTACCAGGCGCCCCAACGGCGCGCACCCATCCCGGGGGAGGAGTTCGTGCTGGTGGTCAGCGCCGAACCGGGGGACAGGGGACTCTATCTGGCGAAGCCGGACCTACAGCCGGGGGATGAGATCGTCCTGCTGACCTCGACGCCCGTCTACGACCGTACCGGCAACTCCGTCACCGTCGCCGCCGACGGCTCCTTCGTGCTCTTCATCGACGCTGCCAACAACCTGCGGGTGATCAACATCGACGGCAGCGACGAGACCGTGCTGAGCAGTACGCGGGACTGGGCGAGCATCTCCCTGTCGCCGGACGGCAAGCGGCTGGCGGCGACGACGGTCTTCGAGGACGGAACGATGGTGCTCATCGATCTGGAGAACCCGGAGCGGAGTCGGACGATCGAGCTGAAGCGGCCGACGACCCAGCAAGGGGTGACGACGAGCGTCGTCCTCTACGCCGATGCCCTCGACTGGGACCCCGCGGGGACATTCATCATCTACGATGCTTTCAACGCGATTCCCAGAGCGACGGGGGACTCGCTGTCATTCTGGGACGTGAGTCTGCTGGAGCCGGAGGAGGAATTCATCGTCACCCTGTTTCCGCCGCAGGTGGATGGGATACAGTTGGGAAATCCGACGATCGCCCGTACTTCCGGGCGGCACGTGGTCTTCGACCGTTTCGACAGCCGTGTCGACAGCAACGAGGTGTGGGTCTACGACCTGGTCACCGGCGACGCCGGCCAAATCATCAGCACCGGGTCGGCCATCGGCTTTCCCACATTCTCGGCGGACGACAGGGAGCTGCTGTACGAACGCCGCGACAGATCGGGCCGTAGTCTGGTAGCTCGGATCAGCCTGGACGACAGCCGCCTGCAGGCTGTTGGCGAGGAGCGTGAGTTCTTGGTGGGGGCGCAGATTCCGAACTGGCTCGTCATCGCCGATGAGGAAGATCCGGCGACCTCGGTGGGAGAGGCGGAAGCAGGTGCGACGCCGGTGACGTTCGAACTGCTCGGCAACCATCCGAATCCGTTCAACCCGACGACGACGATCCGCTTCCAGCTGGCAGCGGCGGCGCGAGTGGAGCTTTCCGTCTTCGACATGCGCGGTGCCCTCGTGGAGCGGCTCGTGCAGGACACCTGTGCCGCTGGACAGCACACCGTTACCTGGAGCGGGCTCGACGACCGCGGCCGCGAGGTGGCCAGCGGTGTCTACCTGGTGCGCCTGCGCGCGCGCTTGGCGACCGGATGGACGCAGGATCGAACCCAACGGATAACACTGATACGCTAGGAACAAGGGGTAGATGGCTTTGACAGAGGGGCACCAGGCAGCAGGCAAGCGCGGCGTCGTCGTGGCCGAATCCGAACTCGTCGCCGGCGCCGGCGCCCGCATCCTGGAGGACGGGGGCAACGCCTTCGACGCGGTGGCGGCAGCCGGTCTGGCGTGCGCCATGGTGCACCCCGACAAGTGTGGAGTCGGCGGCTATCTGCTTGTGGGAGTTGCCGTCGACGGGGCGACGGGTCGCGTCTGGTCCGTCGATGCCAACTCACGGGCGCCGGCGGCTGCGCACGAGGGGATGTTCGACGTGAGTCCCGTGGATGCAGGCGCACCGAGGGGTCTCAACGAGAACGAGTACGACTGTACCGTAAAGGACGCCGCCAACGTCTACGGGCCTCTCGCTGTCGGTGTGCCGGGACAGATGGCAGGGATCGGCACGTTGCACGAACGCTGGGGCCGGATGGCGTGGTCGAAGGTCGTGCAGCCGTCTCTCGACCTGCTCGCCGACGGTATCCCCGTGTGCGAGGGGCTGACAAACTCGATGCGGGGTCTGCAGGACGTGATCCGCCGCAACCCGGCGACGGCGGCGCATCTGCTGCCGGAAGGTGTCGTCCCCGCCCCTGGCTCGGTGTGGCACCGTCCGGACATGGAGCGCACCCTCGAGCGGCTGGCCACGGCGGGGTGGCGGGATTTCTACGAGGGGGAGGTAGCCGGCGCCATCATCGACGCTCTGAGCCAGGCCGGAGGCATCCTGACGCGGCAGGACATGGCGACCTTCCACCCGCGCATCACCGAGCCGTACGCGGCGCGCTACCGAGACGCTGACATCTTCGGTGCGATCCTGCCGAATGGGCCGATCTCCGTGCTGCAGGCGCTGAACATGCTCGACTGCTTCGAGGCGGTCGATGTGGACGACGTGGTCTGGTGGCACCGCATGACGGAGGTCCTCAAGCGCGTCTGGCGCGACCGGCTGACGTACCTGGCCGACCCGGACTATACAGATGTACCGGTAGAGCGCCTTCTGAACCGCGATTATGCTCGCGGCCTGGCCGAGGATCTGATGCGATTTCCCGACGACGTCGACACGCGGCCCTTCGCCGCCGGCGGGGTGGTGCCCGAGACGAGCCACGTGTCGGCCGCCGATTGTGATGGCAACGTGGTGTCGGCGACGATCACGCAGGGCGCGTCCTTCGGCTCGGCCTTCACCGTGCCGGGGTGGGGGATCATGCTCGGCCACGGCATGTGTCGTCTGGATCCACGGCCGGGCCGTTCCAACTCGGTGGCTGGCGGCAAGCGGCCGCTGAACAACGTGATGACGATGGTCGTGCGCACGCCGGAGCGCGATATCGCCCTCGGCATGCCCGGGGGGCGGCGGATCATCAGCGTCGGTCCGCAACTGGTGGCACGCCTCATCGACGCCGACTCGACCTGCGCGCAAGCGGTGCTGGCGCCGCGCATGCACGTAGCCGGCGCCGAACCGCTGGAGCTGCAGGCCTCCGCTGCCGACGAGCTGGCACAAGCGCTGGAGGCGATGGGGCATCGTGTCACCCGGATGGATTGCATCGGCGGCCACGCGGCCGGCGCCGAATTCGTGAAGGGTGACGGTAGCGTGCGCGGCGGGGGCGGGGGTGTGGCGGTGGCTGTATGACGGTGGGCGAGGCGCCCGAACACCATACCGTCATCGTCGTGGGCGGCGGACCTGCCGGTCTGCCGCTGGCAGCCGTTCTCGGCGGCTGGCATCCGTACTACAGCGACAGCCCCGTTCTGCGGCAACGGTATCCGCAGCTTGTGCAGGCCCTGTCAAACCATCCAGGCAGCCTGCTCACCCTGCACTTCGAAGATCTGCTGCGCGCCGGCATACCACCGGTGGATCTGTTCCGCATCCTCCATCACCCGAGGCAGCTGTTCGAGAACCTCGACCAGATTGCGCTCGAGTTCCGTCGCAACGAGGCCATCGACTGCCTGCTGATCACGCAGGAGGAGGTGGGCGGCCTGTGGAACAGCGTGCCGGAGAATCTGCTCACCCTGTCACCGGGGCAGTGGATGGAGTTTCCCTTCTACCCGCTGGCGCAGCACGTGCAGGAGAC
>JAYZCA010000191.1:0-11079 GCA_036339235.1 Candidatus Latescibacterota bacterium
ATGTGGGCGGCGAGCGCAACCTGCGGGCCCACGGAGGGATCGAGGCGCCCCTCAACGACTTGCTGACGATCCGCGGGGGCGTGCAGCGAATGGGCGATGCCGACGGCTTCGGTCTGCCCGCCTTCGGCGTCACGATGCGACTTATGCGTATGGAGACGGTGCAGATCCACTACGCCTGGGTGACCGACGACATCGACGCCGGCGGGCGCACCGTGCTGACCTTGTCGAGCCTTTTCTAGTGTCCTGTCGCAGAGATACGTTGACAAATTCGGGCGTCGAGACGCTGGGGCACCCGCCGCCAGGTGGGTCAGTACAAGGCGCGCGACCGATGTGGGTCAGTGGACCCACAGAGAGAGTGCAACGCAGTGAGCCGGGATGGATCGCCGGACGAATGTTGACGGATTCCTGCGACAGGACACTTGTGTTCTGTCGCGCGCTCGTCCTGGGTCTGTGCCCTGCCGTAACCCTTGGAATCTTGCTGTCCGCTCTGCCGGCGACGGCTGCCCCGGGGTTTGCCTTTCTGCAGCTGGGTGCGGGCGCTCGGGCCGCCGCCCTCGGTGAGGCGACGACGGCCCTGGTCGATCCCCAGGCGTCGTCGGCGAATCCGGCAGCTCTGGTGACCGGCCGATCCGCCGCTTTCAGCCATACGGAATGGGTGCGGGACATCCGCCACGAACACGCCGCCAGTACGTGGGGAGGGGAGGGCGGCACATACGCGTTTGATGTTCTGCTGTCCCATGCTGGCGACCTCGAGCGCCGCGTGGGCCCCACATCGCAGTCCCTGGGGGAATTCGGCGTCTACGAGTGGACGGCGGGGATCGCCTGGGCCCGCCCTCTGAGCGAGCGCCTGCGAGCCGGTATCAGCGCTAAGCTTGCGCGCCAGTCCATCGACGCCGAGTCGGCCTCCGGTGGCGCCGTCGACGTCGGCCTGCACTACGGCGCCGGACCCTGGTGGATCGGTGCGGCGGCGCGCAACCTGGGGCGCATGAGCGATCTCGATCGCGAGGCCACCGACCTGCCCCTGCAGGTGCGCCTCGGCGGGGCGACGGTTCGCGGCCCTCTCTTGCTCAGCAGCGACCTCCACTGGACCCGGGATGTGGATACCAGTGTGCACATGGGAGCCGAGTTTCGCGTCCGCCCGCGTCTGCTCCTGCGCGCCGGGTATCAGTCTGCCGACACACGCGACATGTCCCTCGGTCTGGGTGTTTTCACCGGCGCCTGGCGCGTCGACTACGCCTATGTCCCTTTCGGCGACGGTCTCGGGCAGGCCCACCGGGTCAGCCTCGTGTGGTCGGAGGACAGGCCGCTATGAATCTGTGGCGGCGTGTGCCGACGCGCCCCCTGGCCCCACCACCGCCGGTGCTGCGCGGCGGCGGCTGGTCGTCTTCTCCGGGAGCCCAGTACGGGCCGGGGGCGAGCTGGCCAAACCCGGTGCACGCACCGGCGCCCACCGTCGCCAAACCATCCACGCACGTGCTCCTGTTCTTCCTCACGCTGTTCTCCATGATGGTCGCCGGCGCCATGCAGCAGGGAGTCAACCCGCTGCTCGGCTGGGATCAGCTGGTGCACCTGGTCGAGGGCTGGCCCTTCGCCGCAACCCTGCTGGCGATCCTGACGGTACACGAGTTCGGCCACTACTTCGCCGCAAGGCGCTGGGGGGTGAAAGCGTCGTTGCCCTTCTTCATCCCGCTGCCCTACCTGTCCTTCCTGGGCACCCTTGGGGCCGTCATCCGCATCCGCTCGCCGATCCCCCACAAGCGTGCCCTACTCGACATCGGCGCCTCGGGGCCGATCGCGGGCTTTTTCGTAGCCGTAATCGCCTGCGCCGTGGGTCTGCCATTGTCGCGTATCGTCGACGGCGGCTACTTCGGCCAGCTGCCGCGACAGCTCGAGCCCGATACGATCCAGCTGGGGGCGCCGCTGTTGTTCGAATTCCTGTCGAACTGGCTGCTGCCCGTCGTCGGCGACGAACAACTCGTGCTGCTCAGCCCCGTGGCCTTCGCCGGCTGGGTGGGCTTGTTCATCACCGCCTTCAACCTGTTCCCTGTAGGTCAGCTTGACGGCGGTCACATCGCCTACGCGCTGACAGGTGCCCACCGCGTCGTTGGGCGCCTGACCTTCGCCGCCCTGCTGGCCCTGGGCGCCTACGGACTGGTTTCTCTGGTTGCCGATCTGCCTCCTGGCTGGCCCACCGGCTGGCCTGGCTGGCTGGCGCTGGCGCTGCTGCTGACCCTGTTCGGCCGTGACCACCCGCCGACCCACAATCCTGGCATACCACTCGACGGTGGGCGCCGCGCGGTAGGTATCCTCTGCTTCGTCATCTTCATCCTGTGTTTCACGCCGGTGCCCTTCGGGGCCCTCGCGGGTTGAACGTGCGGTCCCGATGTACCCTGCTCGGGCGCGCCGCCTGGTTCGCCAGCAGCTTGCTGGTCGCCGCCTGCGGTCTGGATGAAAGCGCCGAGGTCGAATGCCGCTGCGCCAGCGATACCGAGCTGATCGCCTTTCCGGAGTGTCGCGGCGTCGAGCCCGAAACGGATGAGGCCGAGGCGGCGAACCCCTTCTCGACCCGCGTCCCTGATTGCCCCAGCGGCGACCTGCTGTTTCTGCGGGAACCGACGACCCCGGAGGCTGTCCTATTTAACGTGCGCGACACCTACGAAGGCTTCAGCGCCGTGCAGTACATCGATCAGCTGGCCGAGGACTTCATCTTCGTCCCCGAACTCAACGGTCTCGAGCTCTTCCGCGAGGTCTACAACCCTCCCGACGGCTACAATCCCGACAACCCCGCCGACAGCGACACGCTGTGGGCACGTGACGAGGAGCGGCGGTTCGCCACCAACCTTCTCGACCGAACGCTCTTTCAGCAGTTCACGATCAGTCGCTGGTACGACGCCAACCTGGACCAAAAAAGACTGTATCCTGACGAACCGGAGCGCGAGACGTATATTTTTGATTACATCCTCGACTTCATCGAGCAACCCGATGATGACGGCAAGGTCCTGGCCTTCGAGGTCCGCGGACGGATGGAAGTAGATTTGGTAACCCCGAGCGAAGAGAACCCGGTGTGGTCGATCCGAAGGTGGCAAGACTTCCGGGCCGGCGTCGACGATCGGTCGTTCACCGAGTTGCGCGGGATCTTCGCCCAATAACAGATTCTTGGATTCAATGAAACCTTCCCTCAAGCGCATCACCCTCATTTCTGCCGTGCTGGCCCTGGCCGGGTGCGGTGGCAACCCCTTTGCCCCGGAGACCTCGCGTCCCCCCGACAACTCCGAGTTGCCGCCGCCGGCGGACGCGACGACGGCGGCCGTGGTCATGACGAACCTGCAGCGCGCCTTCAACGAAGGCGACGAGGTTCTCTACGAGTCCATCATCGACGATCGCTTCTGGTTCACCGAGACCGACTGTCAGGGCGAGTTGATCCTGGCCAACGGCAAGGAGGACGAGCTCGACCTGATGTTCGGCGCCCGCGACGGATCGCGGCCCGGTGTCTTCGACATCTACCGGCAGATCGAGTGGACCTTCACCCAGTCGCGACGCGACACCGAACTTGGGCGCGACTATCCCGCCGCGTACGACGGTGACCCCGATGGCCATCCCGACGAGGACTGGGAGGTCTTCCGCGGCCGTGTCGAAATCCTGCTGCTGCAAGCCGAAGACGAAGGGTTCCGAGTCGACCAGGTGATGAACTTCAAGATGCGCCAGGGAACCGACGGCCTGTGGCGTATCGTGCGCTGGATCGACGATCCTCTGGCCGGCGACTGTGGCGACGGCGCGGCGAAGCCGGTGGGCGGCATCACCTGGTCCGGCGTGAAGCAGTTGCGCTAGGGGCGTGCCCGAGTATTCGCTTTGGGGCGAGGTCGCGTCATTGGCGCGGGCACCCGCCGCAGGCGGGTCGGGGCAAGGCGCGCGAGTGACTTGAATTGAAGGATTCAGAGAGTGAGCGGAACGCAGCGAGCGACGTCAAGGACGTGGCCGCAGCCCAAATGGGATACTCGGACACGCTCCTAGGAGCGGCGTGAGTCCCTCGCGGCGGCGGTCCGGCCGCCGGTCGCCGGTGATGGTCAAGCGGCCACGACCACCGCAGTGGCACCTGCTCTTTACCGGCATCGGATTGCTGGCCGCCGTGGTTGTGGTGGTTTACGTTGGCGGGGACGCCCCCACGGGCGAGGAACCGACCCGGTTGCACAACCTGCGGCCCTCCTCCCGAATCCATACTGACGCCGGCTCCTTCGCCGACAGCATCGTCGCCGGACTCGACACGGTGCTGTTCGAGATCGGCATCTCACCTTCCTGGATCGAGGCGCGGCGCCCTGTAGGTAGCGGTGTCGACACGATCGATGTTCGCGTTCCCTTCGACCTGCCGGTAGCCAGCGTCAACCGGCAGTTGACCCAGTTCATAGGCTGGCACGGTGGTCACATAGTACGCGGCCAGGAACGCCGGGGGCCGGCTGCAGTAGACCTCACCTTCGGCATCGATTCCACGGTGACTACCTTCTTCCGCCTGCGCCATGACCGGCGACTGGCGCGGCGTACCGGTGACATCACCATCGTCATCGAGGTCGTCGGCGCGCCGGCGGCTCACCTGCGGCGACTGGCGCAGTTGGCACAGCCGCTGACGCTGGTCGCCAGTGACGACGTGGCCCTTTTTGAGCCGCGTCTGGCTGATGGCGAACATCTGCTTGTTGGCGAAATGCCCGAGGCCATGCAGCGGCTCGACGCCAGCGCCCGGACCGCTGCTGACGTCGTGCGGCGGCTGTGGGCGCTCGCCGAGCAGGCCGCCGATGAAGGCCAGGCCGTCGCCGCCGCCCGCCTTGTGCCAGCCACACTCGATGCCCTCGAAGAGATGCTGCCGCGTCTCGAACGCCGCGGCTATCGCTTCGTCACTCTGGCTGAGGTCGAACTCTGAGCGACGGCGACACCTTCGGCTTCGAACTCGTCGCCGAAGACCGGGAATCCGGTGCCCGCGCCGGCGTGCTGCACACGCCACACGGCGCCATCGAGACCCCCGTGTTCATGCCTGTGGGTACCCAGGCCACGGTCAAAACGCTGAGCCAGCAGGACCTGCTCAGCCTCGACGCCGCCATCATCCTCGGCAACGCCTACCACCTGTACCTGCGCCCCGGCCACGAGCGCATCGAGAGCTTCGGTGGCCTGCACGGCTTCATGAACTGGCCGCGCCCCATCCTTACGGACTCCGGTGGTTTCCAGGTTTTCAGTCTCCAGGAGCTGCGCAAGATCACCGAGGAAGGCGTGAGTTTCCGCAGCCATCTCGACGGTTCGGCGCATATGTTCACGCCGGAGTCGGTGATGGACATCGAGCACGCATTGGGCGCCGACATCATCATGGCCTTCGACGAGTGCACCCCATACCCGGCGACAGCCCAATACGCCGGCGAGTCGATGCAGCGCACCCAGCGCTGGGCCGAACGCTGCGTAGAGCGGCACGAGGAGTTGCAGAAAACGCAGGTTGCGGCGGGCAGAGCTCCGCAGGCGCTTTTTGGCATCGTCCAGGGAGGGGTGTACCCCGAGTTGCGCCGGCGCAGCGCCAGGGACCTGGTGAATCTTGACCTGCCGGGATACGCCATCGGCGGCCTCGCCGTCGGCGAGCCGCGGCCCGAGAGGCTGGCCACCATCGAGGCGACGGTACCCGAACTGCCGACCCACAAGCCGCGTTACCTGATGGGTGTCGGTCTGCCACAGGATCTGATCGACGGCGTCGGGCGCGGCATCGACATGTTCGACTGTGTCATCCCGACGCGCAACGCGCGCAACAGCACCCTGTTCACCAGTACCGGCCGGGTGCGCATGCGCAACGCGGTGCATGCCGACGACGACGGACCGCTCGACGCGGCTTGCGACTGCCTCACCTGTACACGCTACCATCGCGGCTACCTGCGCCACCTGTTTCAAACCGACGAAATCCTCGGTCTGCACCTGGCAACGCTGCACAACATCCACTTCTTCCTGACGCTGATGCGGTCGATGCGCTCAGCCATCGTCGACGGCCGCTTCGCCGACTGGCGGCAGGAGTTCTTCGCGACTTACCAGGATGGGTGAGAAGTCGTAGTTTGGAAGGTCCCCGAGAACCATAAGAACCCTCGCAAAAGGACCGAATCGATCGTGCTCTTCTTCCTCGTCGAGCCCGCCTATGCCCTAGGCGGCGGTGGCGGTCAGTCTGAAGCCAATCCCATCGCCCAGTTGCTGCCCTTCGTCCTGATGTTCGTCGTCCTCTACTTCCTGATCCTGCGCCCGCAGATCAAGAAGCAGAAGTCCCAGCAGAAGATGATCGACGAACTGAAAAAGGGCGACAAGATTGTCACCAGTGGCGGTTTGCACGGCGCTATTACCAACATGAAGGACGATATCATCACGGTGAAGATTGCCGACAACGTGCGCGTCGAGATGTCGCGCGCCGCCGTGTCCCGCGTGCGCGAGGACAGCGGCGACAAGGGCAACTCGTAGCGGAACTCACCGGTGCGCGTCGTCTTCCTTGGCACGCCCGCCTTCGCCGTGCCCTCGCTGGAGCGGCTCGCCGCCAGTCGGCACGAGGTGGCCGCTGTCGTCACCAATCCCGACCGCGCCGCCGGACGCGGACGTCGGCTTCGCCCGCCGCCCGTCAAGGTCGCTGCCGAGACCCTCGGGTTGCCGATCCTGCAGCCAGCATCCCCAAGGCAACCGGACCTGCCGGAGCAGTTGGCCGCCGTCGAGCCGGATGCCTTCGCCGTCATCGCTTTCTCCATCCTGCCGAAGCGGCTTCTCGCCGTGCCGCACCTGGGCTCGGTTAACGTGCACCCGTCGCTGCTGCCAGCCTACCGGGGCGCGGCGCCCATCATCTGGGCCCTCTTCGACGGCTGCACCGAAACCGGGATCTCCACCTTCCTGCTCAATCCCAGCGTCGATGCCGGCGACATCCTGCTGCAGGAGCGTGTCGCCATCGACCCCGACGAGACGGCAGGCGAACTCGAAGCACGCCTCGCCGTCGATGGCGCCGAGCTTCTCCTGCGGTCGTTGGACGGTCTCGAGGACGGCACCCTCGAGCCGCAGCCGCAGATCGGCACGGGCTCGACGCGCGCCCCCAAACTGACCAGGCAGGACGGCCAGATCGACTGGACGTGGCCCGCCGAGCGCGTGCGCAACCGCGTGCGTGGGGCCAATCCCATGCCCGGCGCCTTCACCAGCTGGAGCGGCGGCGGCCTCAAGGTTCACCGGGCTCAGATCAGCCCGGGTGAGGGAACACCGGGTACGGTGTTGATTGCCGACGGGCGCGACGGCATCGTCGTCGCCTGCGGCCGGGGCGCCCTGCGGTTGACCCAGGTGCAGCCCGAGGGACGGCCGCGGATGATGGCGGACGCTTTCGTCCGTGGTTATCGGCTGGCCGTTGGCGAGCGCCTCGGCAGCGCCCCCCCAGTCGATGCGACCTGACGTGCGCGGGGTGACCGGGGCGATGCTGTTGCTGTTGGTGGCGGTGGCCGCTCAAGCGCAGCCAGTGGACGAGGCCGACACGGTAACTGTGGCTTCTGCTGACTCCGCTGCCAGCGCTGACCTGTCGCCACGTAGCGCTCTCTTGCGCTCGACCTTGATCCCCGGCTGGGGGCAGTGGTCGATCGGTCACCCGGTGAAAGCCGTAATCTTCGCCGGCGCAGGCGCAGGCTGCCTGTGGGCGGCTGCCAGCGAGGCGTCTCGTGTCGATGACGCCACCACGGCGCTGCAGCGTGAGGACCGGGCGGCGACACGCAACACCCGGGTGCTGTCCTACGTCATCACCGCGATCCTGGCCGGCCTCGATGCATATGTCGACGCGCATCTGGACGGCTTCGAAGTCGACGCTGATCCCTTCGCCAACCTCGGCGCCCGTCTGTCGGTCCGTTTCTGAAGAGGAATACAATGATGCTCAACGCAGAACAGTTGGAGCAGTTCAGCCTGCAGGGCTACCTGATCTTCGAGTCACTGATCATAGGTCAACGCCTGGAGTGGTATGTGTCTGTCTTTGACGAACTCGTCGAGCGCGGCCGTGAACTGCACGAACCAGCGCCGCACTTCTCGCTGGAGCTCAACGCTGACGGCTCGCCACGACCGGGGTTGCTGCACAAGGTGCAGGGCGTTTGCGTCGTCGAACCGCGTATCCTGGAGCTGGCCCGGGAGCCTGCCATCGTCAAGCGCGTCGTCCCTCTCGTCGGCCACCAGGAAGTCGACGTCTTCGGCACCAAGTTCTTTCCCAAGCTCGCCGGCGGCGGCACCTCCACCCACTGGCACCAGGACAATTATTACTTCGGCACCGATTCGGATCGTGTCGTCTCCTGCGGCATCTACCTGCAGGACGCCGACCAGGGCAACGGCTGCCTGCGCATCGTGCCGGGCAGCCACCGTGACGGCCAGATCGTCGAACACCGCAACGAGCCCGGCATGCACGGATCGTGGACCGACGTGGACGAGGACAGCGCCATCGATGTCGAGGTCCCCGGCGGCTCCGTCGTCCTGTTCTCCGCCAATCTGCTGCACGGTACCGCCGACAACGAGGACCCCGAGCGCACGCGTTTTTCCACCGCGTGGCACTATGTGCCCGGCGATATCGACCTCGAGAGCTTTCCGCAGGGTGGCTACGAAGACCGCTTCACGGTGCACTCCGGTTAGTGTCGATGTAGCCAATCGGTAACAGCGTTGGGTGTGCTGCCACCCGCGACGACGGAACTCCCGCCTCGAACCTCTCCGTAAGCACTTGCCTGGCCCCATCCTTGCGGAGGGGACGGCATGTGCACAGCCCGTCTGCTTTTCTGCGCGGCCTGGTCTCTCTCCTTCGTGTCGGTGACAGGCGCCGCCTTCGAACGCGCCCTGTTCCCGCAGCCGCTTCTCGACACCATCTCGCGGGTGACGACAAATCCGGCATCGCTGGCAGACGTTCACCGCCCCTGTGGCGGCGTCGGCCACGACCGCCCTTTCGGCCTGCAGGCCCTGTCCGGACATCGGGTGCTGTTGGATGTGCCCCTGCCACGGGGAGTCGCAATGAAACTGGGCGGCGCTCGCCGTGGCCCGCAGCGACATCGGGAGTACGCGGCGTGGCTTGGTCTGGGCACGCGGGTCTTCGTTTCCCTCGCTGTGGGGGTGGCCGCGCGGCTGGCCTGGCGGGGCGCGGCGGGAGCGAGGTCGGCGGGAGTTTCGCTGGCCGCCGGGTGGCTCTTGGAGCTGCCCGGTCCATGGTCCTTGGAAGGCTTGGTCCGACCGGCCACCGGCATCGCACCCGCCCGAGGTTGGCTCCGCCTGAGGCGGAGCGACTCGAGTGGCGCCGCCACCGCCAGCCTGTCGGCGCGTGCCGGCCAACCCACAATTCCGTCGCTGTCCATGGCGGCCCGCCTGAATCGAAGACTCTCCCTGTCCGGCCAGGTCCGCTCGCTTGCCCGCGATTTTCGCGGCAGCGCGACGCTGTCAAGCGCACCCCTCGCCCTCCAGGTGGATGTCGTCACGCACCCGGTGCTTGGTTCCTCTCCCGGCGGGTGGGTGGGCCGAACCTGTCGATAGGTTTGCCCACCCTCGGCACGGTGGCGATGTTTGAGGGATAATCCCGATTCGCATCGACTCTCCCAGGAGTGCTGCCGTGTTGCTTCGATTCGCCCTTGCCGCCTTTATGGGCCTGTCCGCCTGCTCGGATAACGGCGACGGCGACCCTGTCCCCAATCCCACTGGCGTCACCGGTGCCGGCACCCTCACCGAGTTGCGCCAGATCGCCACTCTGCCGGGGGGCTACGCTGGCCAGATCCGCATCGTCGGCGACGGCTGGCCGGCTGACAACTCGGCGCAGGAACTGACCCTGACTTTTCAGATGGAAGGCTTGGCGGGAGTACGGCAGTTCGAACTGCGTGTGCAGCCGGAGCCGGCCAGCGCCTTCGATGCCTCCGGCGCCGTGTTCACCCCGACGCAACCCTTCGTCACCCCCTTCGCCAGCGGCATCCAGATGGAGGGCACCGTCATGCGCATGGGAGGTGCCAGCCTGTCGAGCGTCGTCGAGGGCGCCGCAGCGCTGGGCACTCTGACGATCCGTACGTCGAGCAGCTTCAACACTTTCACCGACGCGCGGTTGGTGGTAACCCTGCTGTCCATCGGTCCCTCCTCGTCGCAGCGGGACGAGTACGAGAGTGAGACCTTGCAGCTTGGGATCGATGTCGGCGGGCGCTGACTCCGCGGTTTGATCGTTGACGATCTGCTGACCTGGCCGTAGTTTTTTTGCCCTGTTGTGGGGGCTGTAGCTCAGTTGGGAGAGCGCCTGAATGGCATTCAGGAGGTCAGGGGTTCGATTCCCCTCAGCTCCACCATGTTATTTGATACGCAACTCCGTGTTTTCTAACGGGGTTGCGTTTTCTATTTCGGCGCCGACCGCTTGGCGTTGCATGCTATGTGCATGATTTCTCTCTGAACGCACCCGCTCCGCCACCTTTTCCACGGTTTCTGCCAGCCTCTCTTCACGCACCCGGCCGTAGACATTCAGGGTCATGTGCGGTGTTGCGTGTCGCGCGAGTTCCTGCGTCTCTTTCTCCGTGGTGGCGCTCTCCATGACGAGGTTGATGTAGGCCACGCGGCACGCGTGGAAGTCGACCTTCCCCGCTGCCGTGCGCTTCGGGATGCCGGCTGCTCTCAGATCCTTGTCAAAGTCCCTGGATAGAGAAGACGGGACGTAGAGCAATGGATTGGCCGGGGCCTTCAGTTTGGCGTCCCTGCGGATATATGACCGGGCGTAGAGAGCCTCTCGGGCTCTCCTGACTGGGCGTAGGCGTGCAAACGCGCTACCAGCGACCTGGGTAGCCTCTGGAAGCCCTCCGAGCGGTTCTTGGTCCAGCGGGCATCGAGAATGAGGCCACCGCGTTCGACGTCCAGGTGGTCTGTCGTCAGACTGCGCAGCTCGCCGGCCCGCAAACCGGACATCAACGCCGTCTCCAAGAGCATGCGGCGCGTCGGCGCGCAGTTGTCCAGCAAGCGGGCGACCTCTTCTTCATTGAGGGCGCGACGCACCGTCAGCGCGGTGGTGTCGAACGCCACCAGGGCCTTCAGCGGGTCCGTATCGAGATACCCACGTTGAACGCACCAGTC
>JAYZCA010000192.1:0-4972 GCA_036339235.1 Candidatus Latescibacterota bacterium
GTGATGTAGTCGATGACCAGAAAGAGTCCGCTGATGCCGGCCTGGCCGACGATGAGCCCGAGGAAGAAGTAGCGGCTGCGGGTGAAGAAACCGGCTCCGCCGTATCTGAGGATCATCACTTTGACCAGCCATGCCAGGAACACGCTGAACCAGATCTGATCCATGATCCAGTTGGCCATGATCGGGAAGCCGATGGGGTGCAGGGGCCACCACAGAAAGCGTTGGCGCAGCCACATCAGCAGCACCATTCCCCCGGCGCCGAGGCCGAAAAACTGCAGGCCCTCCCAGTAGACACCGGTCTCCTTTGCGCCGATGGCGGCAGCGGCGTAAATCTTCTTCGGCATGGTCTTGAAAAACCAGGTACTCGAGTTGATACCACCCCCCCGGTAAGCCATGTCCATCACCGTCCACAGTGACCCGCCGATGCCGACGACGATGGCCAGCAGCAGGCACCAGAATACCAAGCGCCGACTTCGACGATCCATACCTTCGATCAGCTTCAGGCCGTTGGCCACCATGCCCAGGAGGAACACGCGCACGTCGGCGGCGTAGACGTAGGTCGTGGCAAAGGTTCCCGTCGCCGCGGGCCCCAGCAACTTCGATCCGAGCCCGTAGATCATGAAGTCAGGCGCCACCATGGGCGTGATGACGGAGGGCACGCCGGCCTCGGCGACGATGCGGGCGATGCCGATGAAGATGACCATGGCGAGCCCGACAAAAAGCACCGCAGCCCACGGCGGCACACTGAAAACACTCAGCCACACCACCATCACCGTTGACCCACCCAGCACCCCGGCGACGGCGCCCCGGTAGGACATGATCTCGCCGTCGTCGCTCGCCGCGTCCTTGCGGCCGAGGAATGCACGCCAGACGCCAGCTAGGTGTTCGCGGCCAACCCACAGTCCGACGCCGACGAATACGACCATCGCCCCCAGTCCCTGGTAGTTGATCAGCTCCGATGACAGCACGCCGAAGAGCTGCTGCTGCTTGAGCACGCCCGCCTCGATGAAGGCGATCCGTTCGAACTTGGCCAGCACCGCAAAAGACCAGATGCCGGCGGCGATGTCGGGACTGATGAGGTAGGAGAAGCCAATCACGTCGAAGAGCAGTCTGACCATGAGATTCTGGTCGAATCCCACCGGCATCGACCAGCCCAGAGTGGGCACGGGAAAGCCGCCCAGGTAGCGATTCGACCCGCGCAGCAGCCCCGCCATGATCGGCAGGGCAGCCCCCCACCACATGACTCGACTGCGGAAGAAGCTGTTCACCAGGGAGCCTTCGGCCTCGCCGCGGATAATCAGCTGCGGTACCTGTACCAGCGGGTAGGCCAGACGCTCGCGGTCCATCCACTGGCGCCGCAGGATGACGGCGAGACTGATCATGGTCACGTACAGACCGAGGAGGAAGATGCCCCACAGCAGCAGCGGCCGGACCCAGATCCCGTACGGAGGCAGAGCCTCGGGGCTCGGCAGTCCCTCGAAGAACAGGGCGTTCTCCTTCCCGTCATTGACCATGATCTCCAGCGGCAGATGCGGCACGAGCAACTCCAGCCAGTCGTTTTCCGGGTTGGCGTAGTAGAAGACGCCGCTGATGGCGGGCAGGATCGTCTCACACAGGCCCATCGTCGCCAGCGAGGCGACGACGAGGAGCATGAGATAGACGATGATGAGCTCCGAGGGGTTGAGCGCCAGGTTTCCACCACGGGTGGACAGCACCGCGTTGACCAGCAGTGCGGTGGACAGGAACCCGACGAAGAGGAAACCGGGCGCCAGCGGCTCGATGCGCGACGCCCCGAGCGAGTCAGCCAGCAGGCCGCCGCCCACCAGACCGAAGGCGATCCAGGCTGCCGCCGGCCAGCGGGCCGTAAAACGGAACAGCGTGTTCAGACCACCCACAAGAACGAGAAACAAGAACACCGCTCCGGGGGCGCTGAAGTCGAGGGTCATGTACGTGCCGCGCATGACGACGTCGACGTAGTTGGACCCTACGGCCAGAAACAGGGACAGGAAGGTGCCGACAAAGAAGACCCGCAGCCGCACCGGCTGGTGCGCATGCGCCGCGTCCCCGGAAAGGGACGAACCCCGACTTGACAGGTATCGACGGATGTCGGCGGGAATGCCTTCTCTCACAGCGCTCCGGGAGGCAGAAAGGTCGCTCCACGACCCGGCGGGATACCGGTCGCGATGCGGACAAAGGTAGGCATTTGACAGAACAGTTCCTCGGCGCCGCACTGGCGTCGGGAGGGCCTGTCGAGATGCCCCGGTCAGGATTAAGTTCACGCTGAGTGGCCGCCATGCATGTGCGGCCTTATGACATCGGCTGACGCGGAGGCAGACTACAAGTGGGACGACTGGACGGCAAGCGTGCCCTGATCACCGGCGCCCGCAAGGGCATCGGTCGCGGCATCGTCCTCTCCCTCGCGGGCGAGGGCGCCAGCGTGGGCATCAACGACCTGGTCGACGACGAGGTCACGCAGCACACGAGAAACCTTATCGAGTCGCACGGGGGTCGGGGGTCCGTGCACCGTGGCGACATGAGCACCGTCGACGGCATCCACACCGTCATCGACGCCTTCGTCGAATCCCATGGCGGTATCGACATCCTCGTCAACAACGCCATCATTCCGGATCAGAGCCTCCCCCTGTTCGAGATTGACGAGGAGTTCTGGGATCGGATGATGAACCTGTCCCTGAAGGGCTACTTCTTCGCGGCGCAGCGCGCCGCCCGCCACATGGTCGACCAGGGCACCGGCGGCCGCATCGTCTGCCTGGCGTCCGTCCACGCCTACCAGGCATGGAAGGACTGGACCGCCTACGGTGTCGCCAAGGCCGGCCTGCGCCGCATGGTGAAGGGCCTGGCCATCGACCTACAGGGCACCGGCGTCACCGCCAACTGCATCGCCCCCGGAGCCATCGCCAGCGCCTTGCCCGAAAATCTCGACGCCATCGACGGCGAACCCCACGACATCGACAGCTGGCCGGCGATGAAGCAGCGCATACCCGCCGATCGTGGTGGCCTGCCGAGCGATATCGCCAACGCCGTCCTCTACTTGACCTCGGACCTGGGCAGTTACGTCAACGGCGAGACGATCCTGGTGGACGGCGGACTGATGGCGGCTGCCGGGCCGCTGTAGGCCCCGGACAGGGAGTGGAGCACAGATCCCGCTCTGACTGCCGCGCGAGTCTGACCAGCAACTGCTCCCGGTCAGTCCCGGCGCCTAACACTGCCGGACATCCTCAGCACACCGCCGGGCGCCGGCCCTCGCGCTGAATCCCCCCACCCACGCCACCTACCCAATCCACTATACTTCACCTCCACAACCCAAGCCGAGGACGCACTACCCATCATGCACCTGCATCCCATAGACCTGCTGATCGTCCTCGTCTACGTTGGCGGCACTATCGTCGCCGGCCTGCTGGCACGCTCGGCGATCCGTGGCATCTCCGACTTTCTCGTCGCCGGTCGCGCGCTGAAGACGCACATGGCAGTGGCGACCATGGTCAGTACCGGCCTCGGCCTGGTGACGGTCATGTATTTCGCCCAGGAAGGCTTCGTCAACGGCTTCTCGCCCTTCCTGATCGGCGTCATCGCCACCGTGGCGCATATCATCATCGGCAAAACGGGTTTCCTCGTCAGCCGTCTGCGCCACCTGCAGGTGATGACGATCCCGGAGATGTACGAGGTGAAGTATTCGCGCGGTGTCCGCCTCCTCGGCGGCTGCATTCTCGGCCTGGCGGGCACGCTGAACATGTGCCTGTTCCCGATCCTGGGGTCCAAGTTCGTCGTCGGCTTCACCGGCATGCCGGCGGACTGGGTGAACTATGTGATGGTCGCCATGCTAACGATCGTCGTCGTCTACACGCTGCTGGGCGGCATGGTCTCGGTCGTGTTGACCGACTTCGCCCAGTTCATCCTGCTCGCCCTGGGATTCGTCCTGGGAACCTACTTCATCCTTGTCCACCCCGACCTGGGATGGGACACCATCGTCGGCTCCCTCGATCGGCACAAAGGCGCCGACGCCTTCGATCCGATCGGCAACATCTCCTACGGCTGGACCTTCGTCATCTACTTCATCGCCATCTCCTTCGTCGGCATCGTGTGGCAACCCGAGATGTCCCGCCCTCTGTCGACCGAGGATTCCCTCGTCGCCCGGCGGGTCTTCTGGATCCAGGGCATCACCTCCGCCGGCCGCGCTGTGATCCCCATGTTTTGGGGTTGTGCCGCCTTCGCCTGGACCCACCTGCCCTCCTACACTGGTGCCTACGCCGCCGACGGTCAGTCCGCCGTGCCCGAAATGCTGGGGCAGATCCTGCCCCCTGGGGTCGCTGGTCTGTTGCTGGCGGGCATGTTTGCCGCCTTCATGTCGACCCACGACAGCTATCTGCTGGCCTGGAGCGGCGTCATCGTCCGCGACGTGATGTCACCCATCAAGGCGATGCTTGCCGGCAGCGCGCAGAGCCGCGGTACGGACGACACCTGGGGTGGTCTGTCGAGCGAGCGGGAGATCTACTGGACACGCTTTTGCGTGATCGTGCTGGCTCTGCTGCTGGCGCTGTTCGGCATGTACTTCATCAACCGACTGCCGGAGACCGCCTTCAAATGGATGTACCTCACCGGCACGATCTACTTCGCCGGTACGGTGGGCACGGTGGTCCTCGGCCTCTACTGGAGCAAGGCCAATTCTGTCGGTGCCTATTGCGCGCTGACCCTCGGCGCCTTCGGACCCCTCAATTTCCTCGTCATGAGCATGGTGCCCGACATCGTGCCCGAGGCGATCCGGCCCTTCGTGGAGAACTCGAACCTGACCAACCTGGCCAGCCTCGTCCTCGGCGGCCTCGGCATGATCGTCGGTTCGCTGCTGACCCAGAAGAGCCACCCGTCGCGGCCCCTCGACTTCCGCGACATGAACTGAAGGAGAATGGACGATGGACGTAGCCACCTGGAAGAGTCTCTGGAGTTACGTGTTTACAGT
>JAYZCA010000193.1:0-7536 GCA_036339235.1 Candidatus Latescibacterota bacterium
CCTGCTCAGAAAGGCGGGTCTACCGCCCTCACTAAGCATGCCGATGTGGCGAAATTGGTAGACGCGCATGGTTCAGGTCCATGTTCCTGCAAGGGAGTGGGGGTTCGAGTCCCTCCATCGGCACCACTGAAATACGAAGCGGCGGTCCCGTTACCGGGGTCGCCGCTTTCCTGTTGCCATCGCGCTCCGAATGTAGGACACCCCGGATTGCGCGCAACTGGTGGCGCGAAACCAGCTGTTTCCTCGCTTTTCTCGAGTTCACCCGTAGCAAAGGACGACCGATGGCAGTGTTCCTCCACACCCGCGTGCGCGTTAGCGATCTGGACCGATCCATCGACTGGTATACGCGCCATCTGGGATTCCAGGTCACGAGCCGTACCGACAAGTCCCCTGCCGGCAACCACGTAGCCCATCTCGAGCTTCCCGGGAACGAGCATACCATCGAGTTCACCTGGTCACCCGACTACGAGCTGCGCGTTCCCGAAGATCTGATGCACTTCGCCATCGGTGTCGATGACCTGATCGCGTTCTGCGACAAGCTCGAGAAGGATGGCGTGGAGATCTGGCCGGCGGACTGGCGGCAGACCTTCCGCGAAGGGAGAAAGATGGCCTTCGTCGATGACCCGGACGGGTACGAGATCGAATTGCTGGAAAGAAGCTGAACGACTATTTCCGCTCAAGTCAGTCCACTCTTCGCCGATACACTTAGTGTGACATAGTATCACCTCCCCGCCCATGTCACAATTAAAGACAAGGAGGTCTTTATCAATGGCAACGCGCAAGACGAAGCTGATCGGCATCGAAGACGCAGCACGCCTGTTCGGCAAGTCGATTCACCAGATGCGGGAGTACAAGTCCAAGGGTTTGCTCAAAGTGGCGGATTGTCAGGGCAACAAGGATCTGTACGACATGGCAGAGGTCATCCTGCTCAAACACCTGATTCATGAGATGCGAGTGACGGAGGGGCTGTCTCTCTCCCAGATCTCGATGCGGCTCGATCAGATGATGGGGAGGGCGGCCTAGGCTGACTTCAAAAGGTGAAACGTTGCACTAACGGGACCGGTCCGCGCTGATCGTACATGCAGCGCGGGCCGATCGCGTATTGTCGAGATTCTTCGGGTGCTATCGTCGGGAGCGGTCACACGCGGCGTTTACCAGCCCCAGAAGCTGATCGAAAACCTCACCGACCCAACCGGGCAGCTGAGAGGTACGGTCGGAGTGGAAGGCTGCGGCAAACCGCCTTCGAGTCTGGGCAAGGTCCGCTTCCGATGCGTCCGCTGGCAGTCCCAGCAACCGGTCTGGATCCTGTTGCGCCAGCTGGGTCAATTCAGACAGACTGCCCACGGGAATTCCCCCCCCTTCCCGCTGCGCGCTCTCCCGCATGCGGCCGTCCAGCTTCAAGTACTCGCTCTTCAGCCGCTCGAGGTCCTGCGCCAGGTCCCGCGCCTGCCGCTCGATCCGAATTCGCCGGCTCCGCTCCTCACGGAGTTTTTCGCCATTCTCGCCCTCGTCGCGAACCGATCGGCGCAGTTGTGTCAGTTCCTCCTGCAGGCTCTCGACTCGCATGGCGGCGCGCTCGGCGCGTTGCGTGGTGGCCGCCACCTCGCGGCGCAGTCGCTGTTCGCACTCCTCGGCCCGCTGCAAGCGCCTTTCGGCGTCGGCGGTGGAGGCGCCGATGGGCAGAGGGTCCAGACGCTCCAGGTGCTCGAGAAAGCGGGTGAACAACACGGTGGCAGGCTCATCGTCGTCGTCGGCGGAGCCGGCATCATCATCGTCGCCGATGGCCAACTGCGCCGCCCGTTCTCCCACCCAGGACCAGAGACGGCGGTAGCGTTCACCGAACAACAGGGCCAGGCCCGCTCGCTCGGGGGCCGTCGAGGCGCCTACCATCAGGCGTACGAGCAGAACCTTGTCGACGGCTCCCCCGACGGTGATGACACCCGCCTCGGGGTGGTTGACTTCGTCCCAGTGTGCGGCGAGCCACTCACAGGCACCGATCTCGAAGGCGCTCGCCTTGTCCTGCAGGTCATAGATGGCCTCACGGTCGAGGAGAATTCGACCGACCCACCTATGCAGCTCGGTCAGCCCCGACCCCTTGCGAGCCCGCTTACCGTAGTCGAGATAGCGGCGCAGGTGGCGCAGAGACTGCGCCTCGACGAGTTCGCGGAATGCACGGTAGTCGGTGTCAGCCAGCATCCGGTGTCAACCGGCCCGCCGATCACGAACGGGATGACAGGAGAGAATGAAGTCGCGTGCGGTGCGACCACCCACCAGGTCGTGGTTGTTGCGCAGACGCCAGATCTGGAACTGGGAGAGCAGGTCCGCCTCGGGCACGTCGATGCCGGCGCGGCGTGCGTAGGCAACGACCATACGGTCGTATTCGGTCTTGGTTGGCAGGTCGATGAAAACCTTGAGGGGAAACCTGTCGTCGAGTCCGCGCCTTTCATCGAGGCGCTGGAAGCCTTGCGGGTCGAAACCACGGCGTACCGTCGACTGCGAATCGATGTGACGAATCTCCGCAGGCGTGTCATCCGCCTGCATCGCCGGCGGGCCCTTGGGTCGTTCGCCTTCGCGGTCCACGAGATCCTTGAAGTTCGACGTGGCATAGAACACGAGGTTGTTCGGTGTGCTCTCGAGACCTCCGTCCAGCGACGTGGAAAGGATTCGCGTGAAGGGATCGGTGCGGTCCATGCCGATGTTGTCGAGGACGGCGATGAATCGATGTCGCCGCCCGCGCACCAGATCGAAGAGCTGCGGCAGAAAGCGGAGACTGCGATACGGGACTTCGATTCCACGCAGGCCGGCATCCCAGTGGCGCGTGATGAGTCCGCGAATCACCGATGACTTTCCGCACCCTCGCGGGCCCCAGATGAGAGTGTTGTGGGCCCGGTAGCCGTCGAGCAGATGGCGCGTGTTCTCCTCGAGCACGGCTATCCGCTTTCGGTTTCCCTCCAACCAGCTCAGATCGAAGGCGGCAAAGTCGTGAATGGGCTGCAGATACGCACCCGTCCTGTTCCCCTCAAAGCGGTAGCAGACGCAACCCTGCCCGTCGCCGGTGCCATAGGCCTGGACGAAGGCCGCCAGTGGGTCGACGAGATCGCCCCAGTCATCGATGTCACGGAAGTCGGCCAGCAGGTGGGCTCTGGCTTTGTCGGGCGACCATGGGGGACATCCGAGATGGAAGGGATCGGCAACGTCAGATGCCAGGCTCTGTGCGCCCATCGTCTCCATGCCGCCGATGTCGGGAAGATGGGCGTTGACCGCCTGCCAGCGGCGCAGATCCGCGATCATCTGCTGTCTCATCATGGGGTCCACCCGATCTCGGCCGCCGTCGCTTACCTGCCTCAGGAAGGGATGAGCGTGGGAACGCAGGATACGGTCGGGAATCAGGCTGGAGAGGCGGAGGTCTTCAGAATCGAGAGTGCACAACAGCTGCCCCTGGCCGACATCGAGGCGGTCCTCCGAATGGCTGGATCGTGGTTGCTGGGCGTCCAGATCGTGGGTGTGGACGAGACTGGCCAGCCACTGCCTGATGGCTGTGCACTCCGCTGTCGACAGCAGCGGCCAGTACGAGGACACCACCTCGAATGCCCGCCGCGCCGCCGGCAGCGACAGGTCTCCGGTACCCAACTTCAGCGGACTTCCGCCCAGTACCCGTCTCGGTTGCGCTCGACGACCCGCTTGGCGCCACGCCGCTTGGCCGGGACCAGTTCCTGGGTTTCGGGGTCGCGCGTGACGATGACCATGATGGCGGGATCGTCGGGATCGGGCATGATCTTTGTGGGAATCCGTCGCGTGCTGCCGGCGACGCACATCTCGATACGCAGATCGCGGGACAGGAGGTTGTCGGGGGCGTTCACAAGGGTCGGAATCAGTGTTTGAGGTCCGTTGCAGAGGTCGGTACTAGATACTTTGGCCAAGGGCGAATGTCAAGCAAAGAAACAGGTGCTTACTCGTTGTAACGGAAGGGTTTTGCAGCGTTTCCTACGCTGTCGAACCCGTCCAGGTCCACGTCGGACCGGCTGGCGTATCGGTGACGGTCACGCCGGCGGCCACCAGTTCATCACGAAGCTCGTCGGACCTTGCCCAGTCCTTCGATTCCCGAGCCCGTTGACGCGCCTGCACCATCTGCGCCAGCGGCTCCGGGAGCTCCGGGTTGAGGGTCGACTTCTCTTCCACCGCTCCGCCTTCATCGAGGATTCCGAGAACGGCATCGATCTCTTCGAGGAAGGAACGCACGATGGCCGCCGAGTCCCGATTCAGTGATGTCGCCGACAGAGCCCGCTCTGCCGCCCCGGCGAGGCCGAAGACAGCAGCCATCGCTTTGGGCGCGTTGAGGTCATCGTCCATGGCCTCGACGAATCCGGATCGTGCAGATTGGACCTCGGCGGGCCAATCGGCGTCGCCCGCTTCTGCATGGGCCGTGTCAATGACGATCAACCGCCCGTACAGACGGTTGAGACGCTGGCGGGCGCTGATGGCGCCCTCCAGGGACTCCCGCGTGTAGTTGAGCGTCGTGCGGTAGTGGTTGGTGACGACATAGTAGCGGAATCCGGTTACCTCAATCGCAGATCGATCTTCATCGGTCCCCTCGACCACTTCACCCAGACGCAGGTTGTTGCCCAGGCTCTTCGACATGCCCACGCCATCGAGGTTGATGAATTCGTTGTGCATCCAGTAGCGAGCGAACTGTTTGCCCGTGGCGCCTTCGGACTGGGCGATCTCGTTCTGGTGGTGGGGAAAGACGAGGTCTACGCCCCCTGTGTGGATGTCGAAGGTTTCCCCCAGGTATTTCATCGACATGCACGAGCACTCAAGGTGCCACCCCGGCCGGCCGCGACCCCATGGCGAGTCCCACGCCAATTCCCCGTCCGCCTCGATCCACGCCTTCCACAGTACGAAATCGCGCGGGTCGTCCTTGTCGTATTTGTCCGTGTCGACACGGGCGCCATCGCGCATGCCGCTGGTGTCGAGGTGGGCGAACTCACCGTAGCCCGGAAAGCGCGTGATGGCGAAGTAGACGGAGCCGTCGCGCTCGTAGGCGACGCCGTTGTCGATCAGCCGCCGGATGAGGTCGATCATCTCGGGGATGTGCCGGGTCGCCCGGGGGTAGCGGTCGGCGGGGACGATGCCGAGGGCGTCGATGTCCTCGTGGAAGCCGTCGATGTAGGTCTGCACGTAGGCATCCAGAGTCGTGCCGTCTTCGTTAACCTTTTGTACGATGCGGTCATCCACGTCGGTGAGGTTCATGACGTGTTCCACCTCGAAGCCGCGGTACTGCAGGTAGCGCTTCAGCACATCGTAGAACAAGAAGCAGCGAAAGTTGCCGATATGGGAGTAATCCCAGACGGTGGGGCCACAGCTGTACATCCGAACCTTGCCTGGCTCAAGGGGCTCGAAGATACGTTTGGCGCGACTCGGCGTGTCGTAGAACTGAATGGTCATTTGCTCGCTGTCGATGGCTTACGTTAGGTTGGCCGGCGCGGCGTGTGGGCTCTGCGCCGGCTTGAGGTGAGATCTTTCACAGAAACGGATCCACGTGCTTCGACTCCTCCGAATCCCCCTGCATTGGCAGATCCTCGCCGCCCTCATCCTCGGCGCGCTGGCCGGGGTGGTTCTTGGAGAGTCGGTACTGGCCGTGTCGTTCATGGGCGACCTGTTCCTCAAGGCGCTCCGTATGGTGATCGTGCCGCTGATCCTGACCTCGATCATCTGCGGTGTGTCCGGCCTCGGGGCGTCGGGCAATATGGGCAGTCTCGGCGGCAAGACGTTTGTCTATTACACCGTTTCGAGTCTGCTGGCAATCCTGACGGGGCTCGTACTCGTCAACCTGCTGCAACCGGGTGTCGGTGTCGACCTGGGGTTAGAGAAGGAGCCGGAAAACCTTGCCAGTTCGATCGAGCGCTTTGGCTCCTCCCCCTGGCAGGCGTTGATTCGTCTCGTAACGGACATGGTGCCCACGAACCCCATCGCCTCTATGGCCGATGGCAACATGCTCCAGGTCATCGTCTTTGCCCTGCTTTTCGGAGTTTTCATCACCCGCATCCCGGACGACCTGCGGCAGCCGCTGGAGACGTTCTTTCAGGGCGCCTTTGCAGTGATGATGCGCATCACCCACTTCGTCCTGGCCTTCGCCCCGCTGGGCATTTTCGCCCTCGTAGCGCGGACCGTAGCCGTCACCGGCCTCGAGGTCTTTTCGGGCCTCGGACTCTACTTCGTGACGGTGCTTCTCGGTCTCCTCTTCCACGCCGGCGTGACGTTGCCCATCGTGCTGTCCGTCGTCGGTCGCATGCGACCGGTGGGACATGCGCAGGCCATGTCGCCTGCCCTGCTCACGGCGTTCTCGACCTCGTCGTCGTCGGCGACGCTGCCGTTGACGATGGACTCCCTCGAGCGCCGGGGCGGCGTGTCGAACCGCGTCACCAGCTTTGTCGCCCCCCTCGGTGCCACGGTGAACATGGACGGCACGGCTCTCTACGAATGCGTTGCCGCCGTCTTCATAGCCCAGGCGTACGGGGTCGAACTGAGTTACGTGCAGCAGTTCCTCGTCGTTGTGACGGCGCTGCTGGCCTCCATCGGGGCTGCCGGTATCCCCATGGCGGGGCTCGTCATGATCTCTGTCATCCTGACGGCGGTGGGGCTGCCACTGGAAGGCGTGGGCTTGATCCTGGCAGTAGACCGTGTGCTCGACATGTGTCGCACCACGGTCAACGTCTGGAGTGACTCCTGCGGCGCTGCCCTCGTCGCCCGCTTCGAGGGCGAAGCGCCACACGCCTCCAGGTAGTCCCTACTTCGACATCTCTTCGCGCAGGTAGGTTGGCCAGCGTGTGCGCTCGTCCGTTTCGGCTTCGAACACCTGTCGCGCCGTCAGGCCCAGGGCGTCGAGGAAGTCGGCCGAGTGCAGCAGACTTACTCGCATCTCGGCACCTGACATCTTGGCATCCTGCACCTGCGCCAGACGCAAGTTCGCGTCTCGCAGGTTCGCTCCCTGCAGATCCGTCTCCTGGAGGATGGTCTCCGTGCAATTGGCGCCGCGCAGGTCGGCCATGAAGAAGTTTGCCGCCTTGCAGAACGCCGTCGTCAGGTCCGCATCGTTGAGCCGAGCCTCCAGAAGATCGGCATCGCGCAGGTCGGCTCGTACCAGGTTGGCCTTGCTCAGATCCGCCTCCATCAGGTGGGCACCCTCCAATGTCGCCTCGCGCTGACGGCATCGCTGCAGACTGGTGCCTTGCAGATTGGCCTGACTCAGGTCGGCTCGGTAGAGGTTGGCGTTCTGCAGCTCCGCGCCCTGCAGGATCGCCTGGCAGAAGTCGGCGCCACGCAGGTGGGCATCCGGCAGAAGAGCCCGGTGGAAGGAGGCGCGCTCCCCGGTATGGCCCTTCGACTCGAGCCATTCGCGATGCTGGCCCAGCAGCTCCTCGAGTTCCGTCGCCGTCACCGCCTTTGGCGGCGGACGACTCTCGTGATCGGGATCAACGGGGGGGGAGATCAGCCTCGGTCATGCCGCCGACTCCGTTCCCTGATTCACCCTTATAA
>JAYZCA010000194.1:0-10206 GCA_036339235.1 Candidatus Latescibacterota bacterium
GCAGTGTTGAGGTGCGTCGCCAGAGAGGGCAGCACGTCAGGGGCGACCTGCGGCTTCAGCGCCACGACGACGAGCTCTGCCGACTGTACGGATGCCAGATCGTTGGACGTCGTCACGCCCTGTTGTGCCAGAGGCGCGAGCAGATCTTCGCGCAGATCGATGGCGGTAAGTTTGGCGGCAGGGACGCCGGCGGAGAGCAGACCCGTGAGCAGACAACCGCCCATGTTGCCGGCGCCGACGACGGCGACACTCTGCGACGTGGTTGCCGTCACAAGCCGTACCTCCAGAGTCTATCGTTTAAAGGATCAAGGATCATTGTGTCACAGGATACTTCTCGAAGATGATGGCCTCCCGGGATAGTGTCAATCGGTCACTTCACAGGGACGATTCTGCTTGACGGATCGAAAAAACGCGTGCTATCTTTTACCCAACGTACGACTTACGCGCCGTTTTTCGAGAGGGAGGGAGTTGGTAAGTGACAGTCCTGGTTACCTGCATGCATCATGGGACTGTCGAGCGTTGTAGTTGCGAATCTGGGGAGAAAGAGAACCATACAACGCCTGGCGGGATCACGATTCTCGCCTGATGCCAAATCGCGCACATAAGGAGAAAGAGAATGGCGAAGCGCAAGGCCGCAAAGAAGAAGGTCGCCAAGAAAAAGGTGGCTAAGAAAAAGGTAGCAAAGAAGAAGGCTGCACCGAAGCGTAAGGCCGCAAAGAAGAAGGTAGCCAAGAAAAAGGCCGCCAAGAAAGCGCCAAAGAAGAAAGCCGCCAAGAAAAAGGCGGCAAAAAAAAAAGGCGCTAAGAAAAAGATAAAGCGTAAGCCGAACCCTTCCTTTATGAGGCCGCTGAACCCCGACGCGGCTTTGGGTGCCATCGTGGGCAACAAGGCGCTGCCCCGGACGGAGGTTGTCAAGAAGCTTTGGAATTACATAAAGCGGAAGAATCTCCAGGACACCCAGAACAGGCGGATGATCAACGCCGACAACAATCTTCGTGAGGTGTTTGACGGCAAGAAGCAGGTCAGCATGTTCGAGATGACAAAGTTGGTTAGCAGACATCTCAGTTGACCGCAGTTCTCCGCTGCACTAACAGCCCGCCGATGTATGAAGAGGAGCTCCCAGCCACGGGAGCTCCTCTTTTTTTACCTGCTCTCGACCGTCCCGTATATTCGTGCCCATGACAACTGTCCACACCCCAGTGCTCGTCGCTCTGGCTGACGGCACCTGTTTCGAAGGACACTCCGTCGGTGCCGTGGGTGAAACCTTCGGCGAGATGGTCTTCAACACCAGCATGACCGGCTACCAGGAGATCCTGACGGACCCCTCCTACGCGGGCCAGATGGTGACCATGACCTATCCCCACATCGGCAACTACGGTGTCAACGCCGGTGATGAAGAGTCGACGCGGCCACACGTGCGCGCCCTGCTGATGAAGTCCTGTTGTCCACGACCCTCCAACCACCGGTCTACGGCCAGCCTCGACGAATACCTGCAGGAGCATGGCGTGCTCGGCGTCGAGGGCATCGACACGCGGGAACTCACCCGGAGGGTCCGTATTCACGGTGCCATGAACGCCGCCGTCAGCACGGTGGATTTCGCCCCTGACAGCCTCGTCGCCAGGGCGCAGGCCTGGGAAGGTCTGGAGGGCGTCGACCTCGTCAGGTCAGTGACATGTGATGCCGCCTATGATGTCGCTCCGCACGGTGAGGCGCGTCATCACGTGGTCGCCTTCGACTACGGCATCAAGCGCAACATCATCAACTGCCTCGTCGCCGAGGGCTGTCGGGTCACCGTCGTGCCGGCGACGACGTCGGCCGACGAAGCTCGGGCGCTAAATCCCGATGGGTTCTTCCTGTCGAACGGCCCCGGAGACCCACGCCCCCTCGACTATGCCATCGACACCGCCCGGCAACTGGTCGAGCGCGCCAATCGCCCAATTTTCGGTATCTGCCTTGGCCACGAGATCCTCGGACTGGCTCTGGGCGCCGAAATCTACAAGCTCAAGTTCGGCCACCGCGGCGCCAACCAGCCCATCAGGGAGCACAGCACCGGCCGCATCCTGATCACCTCGGAAAATCACGGCTGGGGCATTCGTGACGACAGCCTGCCTGACTGTCTGGAAGTGACACGCAAGAACCTGAACGACGGCTGTGTCGAGGGCATGCGTCACCGCGACCTGCCGGTGTTTTCCATCCAGTGTCACCCCGAAGCCTCGCCCGGCCCGCACGACAGCTTCCACCTCTTCGGCACCTTCGCCGACATGATGTCGCAACGCCGCGCCGCCTGACCAGTACGCCCCGCTGATGATGCCGCTGCTGTCCACCTGCCTCGGCCGCTGCCGACTCGGCGTCGGCCGCGTCGATATCACGCCTCCCCCCGACGCCTACCACCGCAACTGGGGTGCCGCGCTGCACGATGCCGCCGAAGGCATCCACCGCGCGCTTGTGGCTACGGTCCTCGTCCTCTCCGATGACGACACGGGTGAGCAGGTTCGCGCTCTGTTCACCGTCGATCTCGGTTGGCTTCGCTATCGGGAGATGGACGTGCTCCTCGGGCATCTTCGCGATGGCACCGGCCTCGGCGACGACGACCTCGTATTCACCTTCTCGCACACCCACGCCGCCATCAACCTCGACCTTGAGCGCGTCGATGAACCCGGGGGGCGGCACATCGAGCCGTACCTTGCACAGTTGCCCGACCGCTTACTCGAAGCCTACCGCGCTGCACGCGACAACCTCGTGCCAGTGGACCTGGCCTTCGGAACTGGGCGCTGCGATCTGGCCCTGCACCGCGACGCTCTCGACGAGGCGCGCGGGATCTTTGTCTGTGGCCCCAACCCCGGCGGCCCCTCGGACGACACCGTCACCATCATGCGAGCCACTGACGAGGTCGGCCAGTCGGTCGCCCACCTGATCAACTACGCCTGCCATCCGACGACACTGGCCTGGGACAACCGTCTCATCAGCCCCGACTATGTCGGCGCCATGCGTGAGGTGGTGGAGGAGCGCACCGGCGGGCTCTGCCTGTTCGTCCAGGGAACATCCGGCGATCTCGGCCCCGTGCGCGGCTTCGTCGGCGACACCGAAACCGCCGACAGCAACGGTCGCCAGCTCGGTTTCGCCGCGCTCGCCGCCATCGAAGCCTTGCCTGTCCCCGCTTGCCAGTGGAGCTATCGCGCGCCCGTCGTCTCTGGCGCTACCGTCGGCGCCTGGCAGTGGACGTCGTTGCCGGCAGACCGCCAGGCGGCGGTGCGCACCTTCGACAGCCGCACTGTCACGGTGTCCCTGGAGTATCGCCAGCTGCCGTCACACGAAGAGCTGGCTGCCGACATCGACGACTGGTCGACGCGCCAGGAGCAGGCGGAGACCACCGGAGATGTTGACGACCTGCGCGAGGCGCGGGCGCGCATCGAGCGCCTGCGCCGTCTGCAAAGGCTCGTCGAATCGACCCCCGCCAGCGGCTCAATCGACTACGACATTCGCCTGTGGCGTCTCGGTGAGGCCATCTTCGTCATGGTTGGCGGCGAGCCGTATCAGCAGCTGAGTGTGAACCTGCGCCGGCGCTTCCCGGACTCGGCTCTCGTCGTCGTCGAATTGTGCAACCGGCCCCACTCCTACCTGCTGCCGCGCGACCGCTACGGCATCGGCCTGTATCAGGAAGAGGTCTGCGTGCTGGCCCCGGGTTGCCTGGAGGCCGTGGAAGAGGCCATCGCCCGTGCCCTGTCCGACTGGAACCTGACTCCCTTCTCAACCGCTGAAGGAGTTGCTCCCCATGCCCATCGTTCGTGAAGACGTACTGCGCACCCTCGCCTTCGATATCTTCTCCGCAACCGGCGTTCCTGTGGAGGATGCGAGAATCGTCGCCGACCACCTGGTGAACAGCCACATGGCGGGCCACGACTCGCACGGCACCTGGTTTCTGCCAGGGTACGCCCGCTCTATGAAGAAGGGCTACGTCCCGTGGGAGGATCGCGAGATCGTGCGCGAGAACCCCTCGCTGACGATTCTGAATGGCAAAGGGGGCAACGGTATCGTCGCCGTCACGCGCGCCGTCGACCTCGCCGTGGAGAAGGCACGCTCCTCGACATTCGGCTTCGTCGGCCTCAACTCCATCAGTCACATCGGCCGCCTCGGCGATTATCCGCCGCGCATCGCCGAGCAGGGCATGCTCGGCCTCGTCTGGCTCAACGGTGGCGGCCTGTTTCTGGCGCCCTACGGCAGTGCCGACCGCCGTCTTCGCCCCGAGCCGATCGCTTTCTCCGCCCCGCGGCGCGACGGCCCGCCCTTCATGCTCGACATGACGATGACCGTCGTCGCTGGCGGCAAGATCGAACAGAAGATCATCCGCGGCGAACCTCTGCCCGAGGGTTGGATCATCGATCAGAAGGGTGTGTACGTCACCGACGGCGACCTCTACAAGAGCGACCCAACGACGAACGGCGTTCTGCCTTTGGGTGGCATGCAGTTCGGCCACAAGGGACATGGGCTGGCGATGATGGTGGAGATGCTCGTCGGCCCCCTGTCCCATGCCGGCTGCACGAAGCAGGACGGGAAGGGCGGCAACGGCGTCATGGTGCTGGCTATCGACATCGAGTCCTTCACCGAGCTCGACACGTACATCGACGAGGTCGAGGCCCTCGCTGAGTGGGTCTGTTCCGCCCGCCCTCTGCCCGGTTTTGACAGGATCTACGCCCCGGGCGAGATCGAACAGGAGACCCGCGCCAGGCGCCAGGTTGAAGGCATCGACATTCCGCAATCAACGTGGGAAGCCATCGGCGAGGTCGCCGAGGAGATGGGCGTCGCCCTGCCCACGCTCGATTAGTGTCCTGTCGCAGAGATAACTTGTGGAAATTCGGGCGTCGAGGCGCCCGGGTCGCAAGGCGCGCGACCAAGGCATATTGAAGGATATTCCGCGCGGAGCGCAACGCCGCGAACCGGGATGCATCGGCGGCCGAAAACGCAAGGGATCTCTGCGACAGGACACCGCTTACATCGAAACGCCCAGCAACCCTCGGGTGATCTGAAAGTCCGTCACACCCCGCTCCCACAGGCGCGGCTGGCGCCGTCGTGAAGCCACCTCTATCACCAGGTCGAGAAGCTGGCGCCCCCAGGCCTCCTCGTCGCCCTCGAGTCGAGCGTCGAGGTCGTCGCTGTATAGCGCCATCACATTTGTGGCTGCGCTCACCTGCAGCGTCGGGATCATCGGGTGACCCTGCCGCGGGTGCTCCCCCACATGGGCGAGAAGGACCTGGACGCCCGACGCACCCAATCCCGACAGTGACTCTGTCCAGTGTTCGGTTGGCGCCTCCATCAGGTGAATCCCCGCCCGCGCCGCCACCTGTCCATGGGCGATGGTCGGCTTCGACGATTCCGCAATGACGAGACCGTCCCGGAAGGGCGGGCAGTCGGCAAGCCCTGCTCCCTCGGGGATGACGACGGTGCCGCCCTCGTTCACGATCCAGCGTACCAGTTGAGCCAGAGCCTGCGCCGCACCTTTTGACACATCGCCCCCGGCGAGCATACCGAGTCTCAAGGCAGCCAGGCCAACCTGACACGGCTGTGGCGGCGCCGCGCGCTGGGCCCGGTCTGTGAACCACGCCTCGATCCGCGCCAACACGCGATCGATGCCCCCGTCGAGCTGCACGCTGGCAAACCCGTAGCGTTCGGCATCGACACCGGCGTCGTCGAGGGCAGCGCGCATGTAGTCGTTGTGGGTCTTCTCACAGCCGTGTTCGAGCAGCAGCGCCAGCGCCACGGATGGATGCGTCAGATAGCCGAGGAGCATACGCGCGTAGATGTCCTCGTTCGCACCACCGGACACGCCGCAACCCTCGGTATGCACCAGAGCGGCAAAGCGCGACAAGCCCAGCTGCGCCGGCAAAGCGCCCTGGTTGAGCCGTTGTGCTGCCAGCCGCGCGATCTGCCCCGAGCAAAGGCTTGTGGGCAACACGAGACCGATTCTGTCGAGAACTGCCCCCTTGGGGGTGTCCAATGCATCGATGCGGACGTCGGGCGCCTGTTCCGTACGAATCGCCAGCGGCTCCCCCGTCGGCGCCGGCGTCGCCAGCAGTTGCTCGAGAGCGTCGGCATTCCGTTGTGGCCAGTCGCGCCAGATGGATACCTGCGAGTGGCCTGCCGCCTCGCCGCGAGTGCGCTCGCCGGCGGCGACGGCGAGGGTGCGCTCGAACAGTTGCTGGCCCAGCTCATCCATCGAGGCACCGTCCTGGTAGGCGCCGGCGTTGACATCCATATCTTCGGCAAGCAACTCGAAGCGCTGCGACGTGGTGACGATCTTCACCGTCGGCACGAAGGGAAAGTTTGTGATCGAACCGTTGCCGGTAACGAAATAGATCATGTTACACCCCGACGCCACCTGGCCGGCGATGGACTCCAGGTCGTTGCCTGGCGAGTCCATGAACCAGTAGCCGCTCTCCGGGATGGGCTGCGAGTATTCGAGACAGCCATCGAGGGGCACGTCGGGATGGCGCTTCATCGCTGCGCCGATCGACTTGAGCACGATGTTGTACAGACCGCGATACTTGTTGCCTCCCGACGGGTTGCCTTCGGCGCTGGCCCCGTGCCAGGAGACGCGCTCCTTGAAACGCTCGATCATCTCGAGGAAGCGGCGCGCCGTGGCGGCGTCGCGGACGCGATCGATTACGTACGGTTCGGCGCCGATCAGCTCGTCCGTCTCAGCCAGGTTGGCAGCGCCGCCGCAGCGGATCAACTCGCGCGCCACCCACGCCGCCAGCGGATTGCCGGAGACGCCGGAGAAGGCATCGGAGCCGCCGCACTGAAGTGCGAGCTTGAGGCGCGACGCGGACAGATCGATACGGGCCTGCCCTCGCAATTGCTGCGCCCACTCGCGCGCCTGCGCCTCGGCCTCGACCAGGTGCTGATCGAACCCGCCGTCGAGTGACAGAAACCGGTGCTGCACATCGTCGATGGCGTACCCCTCGGAGCGCAGGAACTGCTGCAGGGCGGCATTCGACACAGCTTCGGAACCGTAGTCGACACACAGCAGCGCCCCGACGTTGGGGTGTACGGCGAAACCGGCGAGGGTGCGCAGCAGCAGGTCGCGGTTGTTCGGCGTCTCGGCGCCACCGCCTTCGGTGTGGGCCACGGCGACGACACCGTCGAAATTATCTCTCTTGGGCTCGTGTTCGAGTCGCTGAGCGACGATTCGCGCAAAGGCTGCCGTACGCGACGTCGTGCCCATGACGACGACGTAGTTTCGCGTGCCGGCACCTCTCGCCCCGCGGTCAAACCCGCGAAACGTCGGCGGCGTGGCGATACGCTCCAGAGGCGGCGCCGGCACGAACGTGGCCTCTTCGAGTTGGTATGGCGTGATACGATCCTCGAAGTTGGGTGTGGCCGGCAATTCGAAGTCGAGACGCCGACCGCGCAGGGCCTCGAGCATGCCGGCGTTGCTGACGTACTCACCGCGAGCGATGTCGGTCAAGGCGACACCGAAGGGCAGCTCCCACGACAGCAGCGCCGCGCCACGGGCGATGGGGCTCACGGCGAAGCGATGCCCCTCCATCAGTGTGTGGGTCAGCGAAAAGTTGCCGTCCTCAGCGCTTATGACGGTGCCGGCGTGCAGACGCCGGGTGGCGATAGCGACGTTGTCACCGGGTGCCGGCAGACGGGCGACGTCGTCGATGAGAACCACACTCAAGATCGGTCTCCGAACAGCCGGAAGTGGGTCGGGTCGACGTTTCCGGACTGGTGTGCAAGCACGGCGTTCATCAGTTCGATCGCCAGGCGCGACTCGAGGGTGACGCCAGCGCGCACGCCGAGACAAGGATCGTGACGGCCCTTCTGCAGTCGAAACTCGATCTCGTCGAGGTTCTTGCGCACCGATGACTGCGGCTTCAAAATCGTCGACGTGGGTTTGAAGCCCACACGCATCACCAGCGGCTTGCCGGTAGTGACACCACCGAGCAGGCCGCCGTGATGATTGCTCTGATAACCTCCACTCCGAATCGGATCGTTGTTGACGCTGCCGCGACGAGTTACCACGTCGGCACCGGAGCCGATCTCACATGACTGCACAGCGTGCAGCCCACCGAGAGCACCCATGAGTCGCACCTTGAGGCTGTCATAGAGTGGCTCACCCGCCAGTGCCGGCACGTTGACGGCGACAACATCTATCGCCGCGCCCACGGAATCACCGTCCCGCCGCGCCCCGTCGATCGCCTGCGCCGCCTCTTCGGCGAAGGTCCCGTCTATCGACCGTAGCGGACCGGCTTCGAGCCGGCTCTCCAGATCGGCGGCGTCCTGCGCCGACAGACATCCATCGGCACTGTCGGCCAGCAGCGCTTCGACTACATCACCCAGTCGCTCGGCGGCGGCCAACTCGCCCACCTGGCAGATCGACGTGAACACGACGGTGCCGAAGGTTGCCTCGAGGAACAGTCGAGCTATGGAGCCACCGATCACGTCGGAGATCGTCGAGCGGAAGCTGGACCGACCGCCGCCGCGGGGATCGACGAAACCCCGTGACTGGTGGTATTTGACCAGATCGGTGTGCCCCGGCCGGACGTCGCCCGTGGGACCGAGGAATTGTGCGTAGTCGCCGGAACGTTTGGCCTCCGACAGTGCTACTGCGGCGATCGGTTCGCCGGTGGTACGGCCGCGCTCGTACGCCGATGTGCGAACCTCGCGATCCCCCACCTGTGTCGCGATCTGGGCGCCTCCGAGGAGCACGTCGTGATCCTCGTCATACAGACCTGACAGAAAAACGAGCTTGTCCTCCTCGCGACGCGGCGTACCCAGCTTGTTGCTCCCCGGGCGGCGGCGATCGAGGTAGAATTGTACGGCCTCGCGCGACAGCGTCAGTCCGGCGGGACAGCCGAAGACGATCGTCGTTACGGCGGGCCCATGGGACTCACCAGCGCCAGCGACGGCGAAGTAGGGTCCTCCGAGAATCTCCAAAGGTGTGGTCCCTGGGTTGCGGGTGGGGAAGCTGCACGCTTCGCTTCCAACGCGGTCAAATGTACGAGGACCTTTCATAAGTATCAATCGGACATGGAAGTTACCGGAGGTCACACTCCTTCGATTAGTGCTCGTGACATGATTTCCTACTTTGGCGGACGATATTGTGCAAGTTGTGATATTTCTCATAGCCTTTCGAGTGTCTTCTCTCATTATTTGAGGGAGTTCAGTCGAATTCAGTGGGATAGCCGTTTCTCCGAAAACCGCACGATGGGGGGTTTCACATGGTCCGTAGATTCGCAGTCGACTGTGCCGTCATGGGCTTGACTCTCGGCGTCGTTCACGCTCAGGACGACATGATGGGTGACGAGCCGCCACCACCGCACCCGGAGGTCGTCCTGGCACCGCCGGAAGGTTTTGAGCCCCCGGAGGACATGCCGCCGCGGATGACGGGAGATCCCGAGGCCGACGCCGGGGCGATGCTCGACACATTCTTCCAGTTGATGGACGCAGATGGCAGTGGCGCCGTCGACTTCGAGGAGTTCAAAGCCTGGGTCCACCACGTTCATATGCCTCCTCAGGTGATACGATGGAAGAGGGAATGCCGCCTGGTGACCCGCCCATGGGTGACGACTGATACCACCACTGCGACTTCACGCGGGGTGAAGCACTCCGCTTAATCTCTTGATGGAGGGTTCCAAATGGTCCGCAAACTGATAATCGCATGCGCCGTCATGGGCTTGTCGTTAGGCGTCGTCCAGGCCCAGGACGACATGATGGGCGACGAACCGCCCATGCACCCCGAGGTCATTCTCGGGCCACCGGAGGGCTTCGAGCCACCCGAAGACATGCCACCCCCGCCGATGGACGACCCCGAAGCGGCCAAGGAGATGATGCTCGAGACCTTCTTCAATTTTATGGACGCCGATGGCAGCGGTGCCGTCGATCTGGATGAGTTCCATGAATGGGTGATCGACTTCCACATGCCCCCGCCGCCGGACGACATGGGTGATGACGGCATGGGCCCGCCGCCTGACGACATGGGCGATGACGGCATAGGCCCGCCGCCTGACGACATGGGCGACGACGAGGGCATGGGCCCGCCGCCTGACGACATGGGCGACGACGAGGGCATGATGGATGGCTTCCTGCACGCTGGCGAGGGTGACCTCGCAGACCTGAACCTGGCGCCGGAATGCTCCGACGACCTTCACGACAGCGAGCAGGGCCCCCAGGCCGAAGGGATCCCGTGCGGCGACATGGAGGGCA
>JAYZCA010000195.1:0-2915 GCA_036339235.1 Candidatus Latescibacterota bacterium
TAGAGCGCGGCAACCGCCGGCGTGCCGCCGATGAACCGCCAGATGCTGTCGGTGTATGTCTGCTCCGGCATCGTAAACGCGAAGGGCGATTCGTTGGCGAACCATCCGGTGACACGCGGATGAAAGCTCTCAATCAGATCCTTGCGGACGGAGAGGAACGTGGCGCCGGCCCTGCCGCACAGGTGCTTCACCGATCCACCGCATGCGAATGGAACGCCGAGATCCACGACATTGACGGGAATCGTGCCGGCAGACTGGTAGCAGTCGAGGATCACGTGGGCGCCGACGGATCTGGCTTTCTGGCAGATGCGCTTTGCATCCCGGATGTAGGCGCTCGAGAACAACACGTGCGACATGGGCACCACGACCGCTCCCTCGTCGATCGCATTGCACATCTTCTGCGTGTCGACGGTGATGCCGTCATCGGACTCGACGATGTAACACTGGGCGCTGCGGCGCTCTTCAGCCTTCCATACGTACGAAACGGTGGGGAATTGCAGCGAGCTGTACACGACCTTGTTGCGCTTTGGAGAGTAGTCGAAGCAGGAGGCCATCACCGCCTGGATCTCCGACACGTTGCGGCGCATCGCAACCGTGCCCTCAGCGCTGATAAAATCATGGCGATCCGGTTTCCCGTCGCTTCGACCTCGGGCAGCCACACGTCCCACGATGTTATCGACCTCTTCTCCCACAGGTCGAGGTACTCCTTCATATACGTGCGCGCCTTCACCAGCATGCAACCGAGTGAATGCGAGATTAAATGCGTGCAGGCTTCGAGCGCCGGAAACTCCGCACGCCACTTCAGAAAGTCTTCGTTCATGGCCTACCTGTGTGAACCACTCGGCGAACTTGATCCCCAGTGCCCTGCCCCCTCATCCCGTAGCCGACTCCGATACTCCAACGGTGAAAGTCGCCTTCGCCTCAACGCTGTCGACAAAGCCGATGCGCACCGCCCGGGCACGCACCGTCGTCGTCCCCGGCGGCAGGTCGATGGGTTCGGTGTAGAGCTGCCAGCGACCGTCGGTGCCGATCCTGTAGGTCAAGGATGCTCCCTGCGTCGGGCATTGCAGCTGCAGCCGGCAGGGTGCGCTGAAAGATCCGTCCGACATCACTTCGAGCCCGGGCGTCTCGGCAGCGATCGGTACGAAGCGCACCGGCGCGGTCGTTGGCTGCTCGCCATTCGGCCACCAGCGGCGCAGCATCTCCTCCTCCGCCACTTCTCCAAGATCGCCCATGCGGACCTGCCAGTCTTGCAGAGCCGCGCGCAACCGTACCAGCACCTCCTGGTACTCAGGATCTGCTGCGAGGTTGACCATCTCGAAGGGATCGGCTTTGGTGTCGTACAGCTCCTCCACAGGCCTCGGTGCAACAAACAGCAGCCGCTGGTCATGATCGAGGGCATTCTCACGGTACAGGCGCCACATCTCCGCCATCACCGGATGCCGATTGCGGTACGGGTTCCACGGCAGGTACGGCTGTTCAGGGTGGTAGTGACGCAGGTACTTGTAGCGGCGATCGCGCACCGCGCGCACGCGGTCGTAGGCCTCGTCGTGCCGATCGCGCGACGCAAAGATGTACTGCCGCACCTTGGCGTCGTCGCCGAGGAAGGGTTGGCCCTGCAGGTGCCGCGGTCTCAAGCTTCCCGTGATGGACAACATCGTCGGCCCCAGATCGATGAGGCTCACGAGGCGCTCATCCACAGATCCGGCTTTTACCCGCCCCGGCCAGCGTACGATGAGCGGAATTCGGATCCCCGCGTCGTAGGGCCAGCGTTTGGCCCGTGGCAGTCCCTCGCCATGATCGCTCCACAGCACGACGATCGTGTTGTCGACGAGTCCGTCCTGCTCGAGTTGATCGAGCAGTTCGCCGACACGCTGGTCCGCCGTCTCTATGTTGTCGTAGTGGCGCGCCAGGGCCCGACGGCTGGGCTCGGTGTCGGGCAGGTAGGGTGGCAGTTCCACGGCATCGACATCGGTGCCCAGCGGGCGTCCTTCGTGCTTCTCCTCCCACATGCCGCTCTCGTGGGTCGCCGTCGGATTGAAGACGGCGAAGAAGGGCGCGTCCTCCGGTCGGTTGCGCCAGTGCGCCTCCTTGCTCAATTCGTCCCAGGCCGTGAAGGGCGGCGTAAACTGGTAGTCCGTCTTGGTGTTGTTCGTGCAGAAGTACCCAGCGCCGCGCAAGTACTCGGTGAAGCACTTCACGTGGGGCGGCGGACAGGCTGAATACGGCAGCGGCCGCGCCGGATCCACCGTGTGCGTCGTGCGCATCTGATGCGTGCCGATCGACGTAGGGTACATCCCCGTGATGATCGCCGAGCGGCTCGGCGCGCACACGCCGGCCACCGAGAAGGCGCGCGGATAGATACATCCCGTCGCGGCGAGACGATCGATGTTCGGCGTGCGCGCTACCTCGTCGCCGTAGCAGCCGAAGCGGGGACTGGTGTCCTCCAGCGAGATCCACAGGATGTTTGGTCGGTTCATAGGCTTCACCAGCGTCCGTCGCGGTGTTCGGCCAGAGCCCGCTGCATCAGCCGGCGGGCGCCGGCCCGCGGCTCCCCGTCGGCCAGCTGTCGATAAATTCCGACGAAGATCTCGACGTCGTTCTCAATCTCGGTCTCGAACTCGGGCAGGATTTGGCGGGTGTAATAGGCCGTGAGGCCGGCGAAGGCGGCGTACGTCATCCAGTCATGCTCACCTTCGACCAGATCCCGATTCGACATGTCCCGGAAGAGGTCGACGAGCAAGTGCGTTCCCACTTCGTTGACGATGAGCCCAAGCATACGTTCACGATCCATGTCGGTCGACAGCAGGCTGCGATGGTAGCCGAGGCTCGTGATGCCCGTGCCTGCAGGCGTCGCGGTCAGTACTACCTCATAGCGGTCGCCTCGGAAGCGCTGTCCCGTCAAGCGTTCCCAG
>JAYZCA010000196.1:0-12966 GCA_036339235.1 Candidatus Latescibacterota bacterium
AAGCCGACAGCGCCGCCGCGACGGCGCCACCTCCGGTGTGTCCTTGTGTCACGAGCGTCGACTATTGGGTCATCGGTGGTCCCCTTGTGGCAGACGGCGGATAAGGACGCTCATGGCGACGCCGGCGATCAGGGTCTCAGGGATCATGTAGCTAATGTTGTAAATCAGTGAGTATCGCCAGGCCGGCGTCCCGGCCGGCGCCAGGTCTCCGAAGTAGACGACTCCGGACAGGACGTGGACCGCAAGGCGTAACGCACCGGCACCCAGGACGGCCCCGGCCGCCACCCACCGTCCTGATTGTCGGCCAGCCAGGCCGGCTACGCCGAGGACCCCGAAGGCTGCGGGATAGTCGAGGATGAGTTGGATGGGATGCACAAAGAATGGTGTCATGACAAAATTGACGAAGCCGTAGGCGACGCCGGCCAGGGCTCCCGGGCGCACACCGTGGCGCAGCGCGACGAAGACGATGGGAAGCGTGTGCAGGCTGATCGAGCCTCCGTAGATGAGGTGCGGCAACTTGATCCGAAAGAGGCTGAGAACTGCCGCTAGGGCAATGGCGACGGAGAGCTCAGCCAGAAGGGACGAATTGAGTCGTGACGGCACGGTATCTAACGGATTGTGCGACACAGAGTTAACGGATGACAAAGAAAAACTCGGATACCAGGAACCGACGGCGGGATCGGCGCGTCGAAGACATGCGAGCCAAACCGGTCTTTGACTCGCACCCTCCCGGGCAGCCGGAGGCGGTGGTGGGCTGGAGTTATCAGCCTCTCCTGCTTCCGGCTGTTCTTTGTGTACCCTTTCAGTTGAGTCGCTGGATAAGCATGTAACCTTGTGCCATCTGGATCACGGGGCTGATCTCGCCAACCCGCAGCTGCAATACGCTCTCCTCGACGCTGGGCAGCATGTCGCCGGGCCCGAAGAATCCGAGATCCCCCCCGTCACGCGCATTCGGCGCCTTGGAAAAGCGGGCTGCCAGCTCTCTGAAGTCCTCGCCCTGCTCATCGATGCGCTGTCTCAGGTCGATGGCGAGGCTCTCGCTTTCCACCAGGATGTAGCGCGCCCGCATCTTGCCGTCCATGATGGCGCGGATCGCCTCCATGTTGAGGTTGACGGCGTGCTGCAACTGCGGATCATCGGCCAGGGCCTTCGTCTTGCGATACCACTCCAACGCCGGGAGAAACTCCTTTTGCGCCGCCAACAGGAAAGCGATGTTGTTGTGCGCTTCGACGTCGTCCGGAGCCAGCTCGAGGACTCTTTGGTAGCGGGCGACGGCGCTGTCAGGAAGTTCAGCCTGCGTGTAGTAAAGAGCCACCAACCGATGGGCGTGGACGTTGCGGCCGTCGAGGAGCAAAGCACTGTCGAGATGGGCCCGCGCCTGTTTCAGGTGTCCAGCCTGCAGGTGGAGATAGCCGAGTTGACTGCGAACCCCCGAATTCTCGGGCGACAGTCTGCGGGCTTCCTGCACGTAGTAGAGAGCTGAGTCGAGCCGGCCCATGGCGAGGAAGGCTTCGTTCAACCCGGAGTAGACCGGTAGCTGGCCTGGCAGTTCCTGCAGCGAACGTTGCAGGAGAGAGACCGCCCGTTGCGGGTTCCCGTGGGCCAGGTAGAGTTCCGCCGTGCGGTTGAGTACATCGGCGCTGCCCGCCCCTTCCTTCACGGCCTCCTCATACCGCGTAAGCGCAAGTTCCAGCTGGCCCTGGCGTACGAGAAGCTCGGCTTCCTGCACCAGTCGCAGGAGCGGGGCTCCCTCGTCGGCCTCGGCATCTGCTACGGCTTCCTGTTGTGCCGACAAGCCCGCAGCCGATGCCAGCAGAGCGGCGGTGAGGGCAACCCCTGCGGCGTGGGTGACGCCGACACGAGTCCCTATTGATGGTGGCTGCCTCAACGCGGACCTCTCTGTAATTGCTCAACGACCTGTTGGGTGATCTGCCCGACGAGGTTGGATGTGCCACTCTCATCTGCGCCGTTTGCGGATTCTGGTCTGACGCAGTCGGGGCGTCCAGTGATGCCAAACCGGGCCCGCAGGTCGAGAAGTTCCTGTACGTGGGGTTCGCTCAGAGTGTTCGTCGCTCCCAGCTGGCGCGCCACGAGTGCGATGCGGGCAAAGTGCTCGACGGTCTCCATCTTGAAGTGTGCGTCCTGCACACTCTTGCCCAGAGTCACGGCGCCATGGTTGGCCATCAGCACGGCGTCGTACTTCTCCACCAGAGGTCGCATGGGCGCAAAGATGTCCGGCCCCCCTGGCGTGCCGTACGGGGCCAACGGCACCCCGCCGAGCAAGACGATAACCTCCGGCAATACGCATTCGGTCAGGTCGAGACCCGCCACGGCGAAGCCCGTCGCTGTCGGCGGGTGGGCGTGGACGACGGCGGCGATGTCCTCGCGCAGCTTGTACGCTTCCAGGTGCATGCGGATCTCGGAGGAGATCTTCATCGGGCCCGAGACCTGCTCTCCGTCCATATCACAGATGGCAAGCATGTCCTGTGTCAGGAACCCCTTGCTGACACCGGTGGGTGTGCACAGGATGCGATCTGCACTCAGACGCGCCGAGATGTTGCCGTCATTGGCGGCGACGAAGGCACGCGCGTAGATCCGCCGCCCCATCTCGCAGATCTCCTGGCGGGCGGTGAACGCGGATCCTACAGTGGCGACACTGTCAGCGCACATGGGCGAACTCGAATCTCTGGGTGGAGGTGGGAAGATGGGTTGCACGAGTGTTGAGGAACAACACGAGAAGCCCAGCCAACCCCGGCGCCAGCACATTGAGACCGAAGAGCATGAGGGATGCCTGCACGGCGGTGGCGGCGGCGACGCCGACAGAGCCGAGGACGGCGATGGCGGCGCCCTCGCGGACGCCCAGATCCATGAGGCTGATGGGCAGCAGGGTTTTGAGGGCAAACATGATTGGGATCGCGATGACGGCGTCCACGCTCAAGGGGCCGGTGGCTCGCAGCAGACAGAGCATCTGCACGAAGAAGAGCATATTAAACACGATCGCGGCGACGATGTTGCCCACCCAGGCAGCGCGCGACACATCCGCCAGAGCAGACAGCAGGGAAGCGAGGCGGGCGGTACCCCAGAACTTGCGCAGCGAGACACCCACCGCCAGTACCGCCAGTACCGCCCATACCACCCACGCAGCCGGGACCGTGTACAGGGCGCAACCGACACCCGCCACCAGCGTGACAACGCTGGACACGAGGCGGTCTGCCCCTGCCAGCATCATTGCCCGCAAGCGATCGCCAGACCAACCTGCACCGCGGCCGAGCTCTCCGAGTCGGCCGGGCGTCAGCAGGCCCAGTCCGAAGCCGGCAAAGAGCGAGCTGAGAATGTCTCTCTCACCGATGCGCGGCAGGCCGGCACGCACGAGGCGACGCCATTTCCACCACTGCAACACAAGTCCGATGGGGGTCAGCGCCGCTGCCAGCAGAAGCCAGCGTGGTTCCGCCGCAGCGGCTGCCGCGAGCAGGTCGGCGGGCGGCGCGATCCAGCGCACGATCCCATACAGCAGGGCCGTGGCCACCAACAGACGAAGGAGAAATGGGATAGACCGGGACGGGATCAAGAGGTAGACCGCAACTCGATCAAGAGCGGACGGCGGACGGCAATTCGTCTGCCGAGAATCCTGTCGTCGGTAACAGGTCGATGAGACTGGCATGAGGTCGCGCGATGACGTGCACGGCGATGACATCGCCCACGGCACGGGCCGCCATCTCCCCGGCTTGTGTCGCGGCGCGTACGGCGGCAACGTCGCCACGCACGAGGGTGGTAACGAGGCCACCGCCGACGATCTGCCAGCCAGCCATCTCGACATCCGCCGCCTTGACCATGGCGTCGCCAGCCTCGATGGCGGCCACGAGGCCGCGGGTTTCGATCATTCCGAGGGCGTCGCCCAAGGGACCCTTCCGTGGTGAGAGAGAAGGCGCCGAATTCCTACTTTTAGGCGCGCGAGCCAAAGCGAACTAAGATGGGAGTGCCCCTACCGACGGTCAAGGCGGTGTCCTCCTGCTCCGTGTGTGGTCTACCTTGACATGCTTGCCGCCCACCGGATAGCTTGGCAGTCGGTGGTTGTTTTCCCGATAACAGCGTCTCCCAACGAATCTGTGGAGCACCTGACGATGACCCGCCGCGAACGCTCTAAGCAGGTCTGCCTGCTGTTGGCACTGGCCTGTGCCATGACCAGTGTAGACGTGATAGCCGAGCCGTACATCGCCCTCCGCGAAGGCCTCAAGTGCTCCACATGTCATGTCAACCACACCGGTGGTGGCATGCGTAGTGGGTACGGCGCGTTGTTTACGCAGACCGAGATTACTCCCTTGTTTGAAGCGATGTCCGATGCGGCCCTCGATTTCTCCGCCGACCTCGGTCCCAGCATCAGTATCGGCGCCGACTTCATCGCCACCAACGAGACCGTCGCCGGGTCTGGCGGTGCCGACCGTCAGAATACCTTCGCCGTCGACAGTGGCAATCTCTATGTCAACGTCCGTCTGCTTCCGGGTCGCATGTCCCTCTACTTTGACGAGATCGTGGCACCGGGGGGTGCAGCGAGTCGGGAGGCCTTCCTCCTGATGGAGGGTCTGCCCGGGTCCGGGTATGCCAAGGCGGGCCGCATGCTCCTGCCGTACGGCATACGTATGTGGGATGACGACGCCTTTGTTCGGCGGGTGACAGGCTTCAACTACGACACTCAGGACCTCGGTGTGGAATTCGGCTTCGAACCCGGACCGCTGTCCCTGGCCGTCGCCCTCAGCAACGGCACCCAGGGCGGTCGTGACGACAACGCCAGCAAGCAGGTGTCGAGCGTCGTGACCTTGTGGCAGAGTCCGTTCGTCCTCGGTGCCTCCTTCGCCTACAACGACCCGCCCGGGGGCGATCGGCTCGTCTACGGTCCCTTCGCCTCCGCCTCCTTCGGCCCGCTGACGTGGATCGGAGAAGCCGATTGGATCGCGGAGACGGTAGCCGGCGTCGACAACGATCAGTTCGTCGCCTTCACCAGCGTCGATCTCTGGTTGCGGCAGGCGATCAATCTGCGCGCCGCGTTCGACTATCACGATCCCTTCGATGACGTGGAAGAAGACGAAAGGAGCCGGGTCAGCCTCGGCATCGACGCCTTTCTGACGCCGTTTCTCACGGGCAGTGTCGTCTACCGCCTGCGCGACAGCGTGCCGCAGGATATCTCGGGCAATGTCGATGGTTTCGCTCTGAGTCTGCACGCCCACTTCTGAGAGGGTTCGGCCGCCGGCGGCATCGACTTCAGTTCTTGAACAGGAAGGTGACTACGTCGCCGTCGCAAATGGCGTAGTCCCGACCTTCGGCGCGCAGACGTCCTACCTCCCGAAGCCTGGAGAGGTGCCCCTCCGCTTCCTCTATATCGTCTGCAGTCGTCACCTCGGCACGGACGAAACCGGCCTCCATGTCGCTGTGGATCTGTCCAGCGGCCGTCGGAGCCGTCGTCCCGCGCGGTAGCTGCCATGCCTGCAGTTTGTCGTTGGCGAGGGTGTAAAACGTAATCAGGTCGAGCAGCTCGTAGGCGGCGTGGACAAGCCTGTCAGCACCGCTCTTGCCCAGACCCATGTCCTGGAGAAAGGCATCTCTCTCCTCGGCTTCCAGCTGGGAGATCTCGGCTTCGATCTGGGCCGAGACGACGAGGACTCCCATGTCGCCGTAGCGGGAGCTCAGAGACTCGACGAAGGCGCCTCCATCGACAGCCTCCGACTCGGCCACGTTGGCGACGATGAGCATCGGCTTTTCGGTGAGGAAGGCATACCCCCGCAGCGCTTCCAGCTGCTCCCTGCCAAGGCCGGCGTCGCGCACCGCGACACCCTCCGCGAGGTTCGTGTGAGCCATTTGCAGGGCGGCCAGCTCCGTCTTGCGCGACGATCGCGGGTCGGAGCGCACCACCTTGTCGAGGTTCGCTAGGTTGCGCTCCGTCACTTCCAGATCCGCCAGCACCAGCTCGGACATCACCGTGTCAGCGTCGCGCACGGGGTCGACGGTGACATCCACGTGGGCGACGCTCTGGTCGGCGAAGCAGCGCACTACGTGCAACAGGGCATCGGCGCTGCGTACATCACCGAGGAACTGGTTGCCGCGGCCTTCCCCCTTGCTGGCGCCACGCACGAGTCCGGCTATGTCGGTGATCTGGATCGAAGTGGAGATGCAGTCCGACGGTGTGAGCAGGGCCTGCAGCCGGCAGAGTCGAGCATCGGGAACCTCGACGACGGCGACATTCGGCTCGATCGTGCAGAACGGATAGTTTGACGCCGTCGCACCACCCCGCGTCAGTGCGTTGAACAGCGTCGACTTGCCGACGTTGGGCAATCCGACGATTCCCGTTGAGAGGCTCAAGTCACTCCTCCTCTTCGGTCAGCAGCGCTGGCCGCACCATGATCGTCTTCTCCCGCTTCATCATGGCCAGTCCCGGTACTCCCCCTCGCGGCTTGGAGACGTACTTGGCAAGGGTATAGGCCACGGAAACCTTATTCGCCGTGCGTCCCTTGCTCCAGTACGCGGCGATGGCGGCGGCCTCTTCCAGCGTGCGCCGGCTGGGATCCTCTTTCCGTCCCTCGCGACGGAGGATGACGTGGGACCCGGCGTATCCGTGGGCATGGAACCACACATCATTCTGCGCCGCCAGCTTGTGCGTGACGATGTCGTTCTCGCGGTTGTTGCGTCCCGCCCATACGGACCAGCCGCTGCTCGTAAGGTAGCGTCGCGGGCGCGCACCCTGGCGGTCGTCCCGCGCCCTGTCGTCGCCGGCCCCCTCACCTGCCTGTGTCTGCCTTACCTCCACCCGTCGTTCCCACCGTTTCATCATTTCCTCCGGAATGCGATCCTCCTCGCGTAAACGGTTGAGGAGCCCCTCCGTCTCGAAGATCAACTCCCGAACGTGGTGCAGCCGCGGGGGCAGGACTGTGGCCCGCCGGCGCAATTTCGCCGCCCGGCGCAGGAGCCGGGCGGCGTGCCGGGCGGGCGTCTCCCCCGGCGCCAGTCTGACGTCGATCGTCGCCGCCCCGTCCTCGTCGTGGGCATCGGGAATACGTCCACTCCCGCCTGCGGCGATGCTGTCGGCCGCCGCCATGAGTGAATTGCCCGTGCGTTCCAGGGTGCCGGCATCCTGGGCATCGTCCAGGTCTGCCTGCAGACCCTTCGCCCGACGCTCGAGTACCCGCAGGACAGTCTCGAGTCTGCGGCGCTGTTGCCGTGTTTCCGCATCCGTCTCGGCGGTGCCGCTATCACCAGGGGCCAGGGCCGCGGAAACCGTCGGGAACTCAACCGCTTCCACTTCGACCCGGACCGGCGCTGCCACCGACACGCGTGTCAGACCCTGGATCCACCGGTACGCGGGGCCATCCGTGGCCGACCACAACTGTTGTGCCGCCGTCCAGGCCACTGTGGCGTCATCGACACCGACATCGGCGGCAGCGGCAGCGGGATCGAGACCGCTGTCGGCACACAAGCGGGTCACCAGATGCCGATCGGCGCCGGAGAGAGTCTGCCGCAGGGCCAACTCAACCGAGCCGTCGTGTCGCTGCAGTCGGCCCATGAAGGCCTCGCAGGTGTCGCGTCCGGGAACGAGGCGATCGGACGCTGACGATGGCGCGTCGTAATTGTTCCCGTGTGCCGGCGCCCGCCGGTCCGTCGCAGCTGACCACACGCCGAGGATGCGACCGTGCCCGCGTGACACGAGAACCGCCCGGTAGCGGGGCGGAAACAACAGCAGGTGGAACCTGCCGTGGGTGAGGCGCTTGTCGGCGTCCGGGCGACTCAGATCGAAGCTGAGTATCCGTTCGCCAGCGATGGCGGTGATACTCTCGATACGCGCGCCCTGCAGATAACGTTCGGGACCCTCACTACCTAGGAGTCGTTCTCCCGATGTCAGACTCAGGGAGCCGGGTGGCCCGTACTCGAGCCGCAGCAGGCAGGTCCCTCCTCCTGTCGATTCGAGGAGCACTTCGAGACCCGCCGCGTCGGTGCGGGCACCACGGATATGATGGCCCTGGTGGCTGGCTGCCAGTTCCGCGGCGAGCACGTTTATGGTGAGAGAATCGAGAATCAACGCACACCCCCTGCCTCGACACGTCGCTTGTCTACTCCCAGACGATCACCTCGATTCGCCGGTTCAGCGTCTTGTTGTCAGGCGTGCTGTTGGGCACGATGGGCTGTGCTTCGCCGTACCCCTTTGCCTCGACCATGGCGGGAGTGATGAAGGTGTACTCGTCGACGAGGTATCTCGTGATCTGCAGCGCACGCTGTTCCGACAGTCGCATGTTGGCGGACTGCTCGCCATCGGAATCGGTATGCCCTTCGATGGTGACTTTGGCTGGCGAAAAGAGCCGGATGAAGTCGGCCACCTTGACGAACTCCTGGGTCGTCTCGGGCTTCAGTTCGATGGATCCCGGGTCGAAGAGGACACCCGCGTCCAGGATGAGGCGAGGCACGACGATGTCTCCCTTGACGGCCGTCTTGTACTTGATGACGGACTGGGACATGACGTTGGCGTTGGGCGTGAACACGCCGATGGATGACTGCTGCTGGGCATCGGTGATCGTCATGGTGCCGATGAACAGGCGCAGCGGTACCGGGATGCGTCGCGACATACGGGTCTCGCGATAGACGTTGAGCACGTCGGCGCGGTTGATGCTGTGCACCTGGCCCTTGTCGATTACATAACGTCTGTCCGCCAACTGCGCCGCCGTCCGGGAGCCGGAGTCGGTCTGGTTTATGACACCGACGATGCGCGGCGGTGTGAAGGCACCAGCGTCGATGGCGGGTAGCAGGAGCAGGGCGCCGAGTAGCAGGGTCGAGGATCGTCCCATCTTATTCGAGCATCTCCAGGCTGGAGGTCAGTTTCTGCAGGCTGGTGTCGTACTCCTGGCGCCGCAGCCGCTCTTTTTCGACGACCGCCGTCGGCGCCTTCTTCAGGAAGCCTTCGTTGCCCAGCTTCTTGTCGAGTGCGGTGATCAGGCTCAGGAACTTGTCGATCTCCTTGCGCAGACGTCTGGCTTCTGCGTCGGTATCGATCAGTCCTTCGAGGGGCACATAGATCTCGATGTCGCCCACCACCGCGCTGCCCGATGACGCCGGCTGCGTCAAGTCGGTACCGATGTCGATCGACTCCGCCCCGACCAGGCCCTGCACGTAGTCACGGTGGGTCTCCAGGCGCTCGGCCGACGCCGTCGATCCCGCGGCCAGCACGAGGTGAATCTTCTTCGACTGGGGCACATTTAACTCGCTGCGTATCGTGCGTGCCGAGGAGATCACTGCCTGCAGGAATGTCATGTCCGCCTCGGCGGCCATATCGATGGCCTCGGCATCAGGCTCGGGCCAGGAGGCGATCATGAGGCTGTCCGGGCGCTCCGGGTCGGCCAGCGGCAGTTGCTGCCAGATCTCCTCGGTGAGGAATGGCATGATCGGGTGCATGAGACGCAGCGCCTGTTCGAGGACGTAGACGAGGACGCCCTCCACCTGAGCGCGCCCCTGGCTCTGACCGGAGAGCAGGCGCGGCTTGGCCAGTTCGATGTACCAGTCACAGTAGTCACGCCAGAGAAACTCGTGCAGGGTCCGTGTGACATCGCTGAAACGGAAGCTGTCTTGGGCCTCGTCGATGCTGCGGATTGTCTGTGCGAGGCGGCTGAGGATCCAGCGGTCGGCCAGCTCTCCGGTCCCGGCGCTGGCCACAGGGGTCACATTGCCGTCGACGCTCAGCATCACGTAGCGGGCGGCGTTCCACAGTTTGTTACAGAAATTGCGGCCCGCTTCGGCGCTGGCACTCGCCTGCACGACGTTGTCTTCGATCTGCGCATCGAAGCGTACGTCCTGCGTCGCGCCGCATTGAGCCAGCAGGCTGTACCGAGTGGCGTCGGCACCATACAGGCGCACGAGATCGAGTGGATTGAGCCCGGTACCCAGACTCTTGCTCATCCTCTTGCCGTCCTTCGTCAGGATCGTGGGATGTATGAGCACCTGCTGGAAGGGAATCTGGTCGACGAACTCGGATGCCGTCATGATCATGCGCAGCACCCACAGATGGAGGATGTCGCGGCCCGTGATCATCAGGTCGGTGGGATGGAAGTAAGCCAGATCCGGAGTCGGCTCGGGCCAGCCAAGAGTGGCGAAGGGCCACAGGGCCGAAGAGAACCAGGTGTCGAGAACATCCGGATCCTGCACCAGATGTGTACCGTCACAGTCCGGACAGGCTTGCGGCTGTCGGGTGGCGACGATAGGCCGGGCGCCGGCCTCGACGGCGACGCGGAAGGCACCATCCTTCAGCGCTTGGTCCCTGTCATAGCCGCTCAGCGGTGTCAGCCCGTCACCGGAGCAATCCACGCAGTACCAAGCAGGGATGCGGTGTCCCCACCAGATCTGCCTCGACAGGGCCCAGTCGCGAATGTTGTCCAGCCACTCCAGGGCGTACCCACGGTAGCGGTCCGGCTGGTAGCGCACCTGCGGGATCTCCGTGCGCCCCCCTTGAAGGTGAGCCCGTGCCTTGGCGGCAAGACCCTCCATGTTCATGAACCACTGCTCCATCGGCAACGGCTCGATGACAGTGCCGCACTTGTCGTGGTGCGGTACGGCGTGTTCGTGATCATCGATCTGCACCAGCAAACCGGCTGCCTTCAGGGCGACGATGACCTGCTTGCGGCACTCGTAGCGGTCCAGTCCCGCCCAGGCGCCGGCGTGGTCGGTCATCATGCCGTCGAAACCGATGACGACGATCTGCACCAGGTCGTGACGCGCCCCCACTTCGTAGTCGTTCGGGTCGTGGGCAGGTGTCACCTTCACGGCACCGGATCCCATCTCGGGATCGGCGTAGTCGTCGGCGACGATGGGGATGGGCCGTTCCATCAGGGGCAGCAGGACCTGTCGGCCCACGGCCTCCTGCCAACGCGCGTCGGAGGGGTGCACGGCAACGCCCGTGTCGCCGAGCATCGTTTCCGGGCGCGTTGTGGCGACGGTGACGTCGGGGGCGCCATCGAGGCCGGGGTAGCGGATGTGCCACAACTTGCCCTGGGTCAGTCGCTCTTCGGTTTCCAGGTCGGAGATCACCGTGCCGCACTTCGGGCACCAGTTGATCATGCGTGTGCCGCGGTAGATCCAGCCATGTTCGTGGAAGGACTCAAAAGCCTTCAGCACGGCGGCGACGTAACCGTCGTCTAGAGTGAATCGCGACCGCTCCCAGTCGTAGCTGCAGCCCAGCTTGCGCAGCTGGTCGTAGATGGCGTTGCCGTATTCCTCCCGCCATTCCCAGATGCGCTCGATGAGACCCTCACGGCCCACCTCATAGCGGGTCTTGCCCTCTTCGCGGTAGAGTTTCTCTTCGACCTTCATCTGCGTGGCGATGCCGGCGTGATCGGTGCCTGGCAGACACAGCGTCTCGTAGCCCTGCATCCGCTTGCGGCGAGTCACGTTGTCGTGGATGGTATGCTGCATGGCGTGGCCCATGTGCAGCTCGCCGGTGACGTTCGGCGGTGGGATCGTAATGCAGTACGGCTTTCGATCCGGGTTGGGTCGGGCACGGAAATGTCCGGCCTCCTCCCAGCGCGCATACCAGGTGGATTCGCAGTGCTTAGGGTCGTATTTCGTCGGTAATTCGGTCGTCATCCGGCTCTCGAAAAAGGTTGTAACCGTGTGTCAGATAAGGACTTCAATATACAGGGGGTGCCCTGCGCAGACAATCGTTGCCGGCAGGCGTAACCGCTTCTATAATAGCACATGTACACCCCCCATTCCCGGTAGATGGCGACTCAGATGACCGACTGGTCCCGACTCCTGACGGAGCAGCGCAATCCGGACAGCGAACGGATCGACGAGCTCGATACGATCGAACTCGTTCGTCTGATCAACCAGCAGGATGCCCTCGTTCCAGCGGCGGTAGAGGCCGTTCTCGTCGATGTTGCCACCGCCGTCGACCTGGTGACGGAGGCACTGAATGCTGGGGGCCGCCTGTTTTATTTGGGTGCCGGCACCAGCGGTCGCCTGGGAATCCTCGACGCGTCCGAATGCCCGCCGACATTCAGCACCGAACCGGAGCAGGTCCAGGGCTTGATCGCCGGCGGCGACACCGCCGTGTTCCGCGCCGTCGAGGGTGCCGAGGACGATCCCGATGGAGCGGCGGTCGAACTGGACGAGCGCCGCGTGCGGCCCCCCGACGTCGTCGTCGGCATCGCCGCCAGCGGCGTCACGCCCTGGGTCCTGGGGGGCCTCCGGCATGCCCGGGCACGCGGATGTGGCACGGTGTTCTTCACCTGCAGCCCCAGCGCCGCCGGCAGCGTCGACGTGGACGTGACCATCGTTCCCGAAGTCGGACCCGAAGTCGTCACCGGATCGACCCGGATGAAGGCAGGCACAGCGACCAAGCTCGTACTCAACACGCTGACCACAAGTACCATGATCCGTCTCGGCAAGACCTATGGTGATCTCATGGTAGATCTGCAACCCAACAATGCCAAGCTCCGTGATCGCATGCTCCGTATCCTGTCGACCCTGGCCGGGATCGACGCCGACACTGCCGGCAGATGCCTCGAGGCTGCAGGCTGGCAGCTGAAGCTGGCTCTGGTGATGGAACTGTGTGATGCCGATCCCGATGCGGCGCGGCAACTGCTGGACGCCGCCGGTGGCCGTGTCAGGGCCGCCGTGGCCGGCGTGCTCGGGAGTCGCTGAAGAGCCGTGCGTCCAACCACCCTGGGGTCCACCGGGCTGGAGGTTTCCGCTTTGGGCCTGGGCACAGTCGAACTGGGGATGCCCTATGGCCTGGGCAAGGCGTCGCCTCCCGACGATGACGTCTGCATTCGTCTCCTCCACCATGCCGTGGATCGGGGTATCTCCTTTATCGATACCGCCGCCGCCTATGGACGCAGCGAGGAGTTGATCGGTCGTGCCTTCGCCGGGCGCTCCTGTCCGGTGATCGCCACAAAGGTGGCCCTGCGGGATGCCGACGGCACTGTGTGGACTGGAGATCGC
>JAYZCA010000197.1:0-9382 GCA_036339235.1 Candidatus Latescibacterota bacterium
CGATCGAGCGCAGACCCGGCAGACGCATACGTCGTGGCACACGATTCTTGCTCACGCGCCAGCCCCGCTTTGTCAGCTCCCGAGTGATCTTCGGGCTACCGGAGCGCCGCTGGCTGGCCTCAAACAGCTCCTTGATCGTCGTATCCAATCGCTGCGTCTGCTCGGCCCGAGGACTGGGCGGACGCTGCTGCCACGCTGCGAGACACCTTCAAGACTCGACACCTCTCCTCAACGCCCCACTGGGCGCGGTGCTCGGCGACGAGGCGGTAGCGTGTCACTACTGTCCCTCCGAGAAGATGCTCACCGCTTTTTTAGGATGTCCCGCTCCCGAGTCACACGCCCCAGCTCGCGGCGCAGACGCCGGACCTCTTCGTCCCGGTCACTCAGATGGCCGGTGCCGGGGAAGGCTTCTTGCCCCCGATCCCGCAGCGGCTTTTTCCACCGACTGATGACGCCCTTGCTGATTCCCAGGCGCTGCTCCACCTCGACTGCGGTACTGCCCTCTTCCGAAGCCATGCGCATGGCCTCCAGCTTCAACTCTCGATCGAACTTCCGGACCATGAAAATACCTCTTGCGCCAAAATCCAGTCGGCGCTTGGAAGTGTCCACTTTCTTGGCAAGCATCATCAACTTGCCCCTCGGGACTTTCCGATGAGGGAGAGCCTATCTCTTTTCTCCCCGGGTCGGCAAAACCTACCCGGGTCCACCGCCAGAGGCGGTGGGCTTAGATCATTACTAAAAGCGGGTGTGTTCGTAGTCGCCGTAGGGTGACTCGACGCCCAGACGCCGGGCCCAGTTGGTGAGCACGTCGAGGTGATCGTCGCTCAGTGGGATACCGCGCTCGACGTTGTCCCGTTCCCAGGCGTGCTCCATGCCTCCCGGCAGCTCCGCCCGGTCCATACCTGGAAATGGTTTCATCGCCCGGACGTTTGCCATGTGCCTGTCCATCTCGGCGGCGAACTGTGCCGGGTCCATGAAGCGGGATACGTCCCAGGCGGTCAGGAACGATCCCTGGTTCGACTCCCACTTCGATGATGGGGGCTGCACCTCGGAGCGCCAGATACCGGCCAGCACGCCCCCGAGAATGACGCTCACCGAGCCGATGCCGAGGGCCTTGAAGAACACGTTGGGAAACTGCTCCATCAGTTCGGGACTGTTCGGCAGAGAGGAGCGGCCCATGTCGAGGACAAAGGGCGGCTGGTCGCCTGCGGGGATGGCGATGCTCAGGGGCGAGCTGCCCACTGCCCTGGTGACAACCGCCTCGGGATTGGCCCGGAAACGATGGCTCGATACGGCGAGGCCGACGAAGCCCTCGGAGAGAGCCATGCGTGTCCAGTTGCCGGCGGCGCCGAAGTGGAAGTGGTTGTAGGTGGTGACAGCGCCGACGCCGAGTTCACGGGCGCGCTCGATGGTGATCCTCATGCCCTCGTGACAGGCGTGGTAGCCGAGGCCACCGTCGCCGTCGACCACCGCGGTGGCACCGTCCTGTCGTTCCACCGTGACCCTGGGACGGGGGTTGACGCTGCCGTCCTGAAGCTTGGAGACGTACCGATCGAGGGCCTTAGTGCCATGGCTAAACACGCAGCGGCGATCGCAGTCCACGAGAAAACCCGCAACCAGCGACGCACCCTCTGGCTCCAGGCCTGCGGCGCCCAGCAGGTCGGTGACATGCGCCTGCTGCACGACAGCGGGCACACGGATGCCGTGTTCCGGCGGGTAATTGCGAGAATTCAGCGCCATCAGTCGAGCATTACGTTTTCGATGAAGTCCTGCAGGTAGGCAGCTGTCCCAGCTACAGCCAGCTCCGCGAACTGTGCCCCCTTCTCGGGCGTCGCCAGAACGTAGTTGTCGGCAGCCACGTCGCACAGAAGTCGCTCGCGCAGGCCGGTCTGTCGCCACGTCGTCGTCGCCAGAAACCGGTGTCCCGGTGGCACGTCGGGGCCCGGGCCGTGCAGCCCGTATTTGTCCTCGATTTCGTGCAGACGATCCATGCGCGTGTGTTCGGGACAGATGTGCATGGTCATCGACGTCTCGAATTCGTCGGCGTGGCCAGGGTAATGGCGACCTTCGTTGATCCTGCCAATCGCAGCGGCGTCGATGGCCTCCCAGTAGGCGAAGGAAGCGATCTTCACGTCCCCCAGCTCCTCCGTGATTCGACGCGCCGCCTGGGCGTTGACGGCCATGTTGTTGCCGTGGCCGTTGACGATAGCGAAGCGCCGGATGCCGTAGTTGCGGAGCGAGCGACAATAGTCGGTGAGCACGCGGATCTGTGTCTCCACGCGCAGGGTCATGCTGCCGGCGAACTCGAGGTGTTGCGGCGAGTGCCCCACCGCCAGACAGGGAGCCACCAAGACCCGCGGATACAGCCTCCGGGCTGCCTCCACCGACACGTACGTCGACGTCGCCGCGTCGACTTTCAGCGGCAGGTGTGGCCCGTGCCCTTCGTTGCTGCCCGTGGGCAGAATGGCCAGCTCCACCTGGTCCAGGATGTCCTCCACCTCCGCAAAGGTCATCTCCGGCAGGAATACCTTGGGATCGTCCGTCACGGTGCACCTTCCCGATGGTGAGTGTCAGCGCTGCGTGCGCAGCGGATTGGCACGGGTAAAAGGGCGAGCCCGCCCTGCGTTGCGCACCCTCAGCCAGGTACGATACGGGGAGCCACCCTCCCCGGCGCTGGCGAAATCGCACAGCCTCACCTCGAGTCCGCGGGGCCCGACACAACGCACGAGCAGTTCCGGCGCCGGCGCCGGGCCTTTCCATTCCATTCGACGAAGCTGCAGATCCTTCAGATCCAGTACGGGGATGTCGTCGGGGTCGCAGTCGTTGAAGCGCCGGTCGTAGGTCAGAAGCAGCGGCCCTCGGTACAGCGAGGTCAGCCCCCGGCACTCCCGCTCCCCCACCCAGCGATGCAGGCGGAAGTCGAAACGCACCTCCACATGGTCGCCACGTTTCCACCGCCGCCGGATGCTCAAATAGCTGCCAGCTTTAACGCCTGCGACAGTCTCGCCATTGACGCGCACTCTTGTGCGGTCCGACCAGCCCGGGATGCGCAGACGCAGGGTGAATTCGGCAGCGCGTTTCGGCGTCACGCGCAGCACCACCGACGGCTCGACGGGATAGTCGGTGTCTTGCGCCACGACGATCGTCGTGCCGGCGACGCGGGCCTGCATCGTTCCCGGACCGTACCAGTTGACCGTCAGCCCGTCTTTCCCCGTCATCAATGCCCAGTCGGAGATCATCCCCAGAGCCCGCGGGCCATTCACCGAGCAGCAGTTCAGCTCGGAGCTGCCCTCGCGAGCCTGGAACACGATCTCGTGAGCGCTCGCTTTGCGCACGCCGTCCATGGGCGTGTTGTAGGTCACCCAGCGCCCCGAGTGGGAGTGCAGGCCGAGACCGGAGTTCAACGTCGACAGCTCGAGTTCGTCGGCTACAAGTGGATCGCCGGTGAGACGCAGCATCTCCACACTCGTCGCCATCCACGCCACCGTGCAGCACGTTTCGATGGCACCGGGGTGGTACGGGTTGCCCTGCGCCTTTTCACCGGAGCTGAAGCCGCCGTTGTTGTGACGGTCCCACTCGATGATGCTCCACCAGATATGCTCGAAAGCGGTGCGGCAGTCCTCGTCACCTGTGAGCCGGTACAGCTCCAGCATTCCCATGACGGGGTGCAGGCTCTCCCAGCGGGGCTTCGGCGTCTCGTGAAAGGGTTGACCGGCGACGCCCGTGTTGACGTAGTCGCCGGCCAGCGGGCTGCCGTCGCGTGCCGTGGCGGCGAATTCGGCGACGATCTGCCGGGTCAGCTCCAGGTAGCGCTCCAGTTTCGTGCGTCGGTAGAGCAAGGCCAGTGCGTGCACGGGCGCCAGGTTCATCTCCGTGCTTCCCGTGTCCACCAACCGGCGGCCGCGGCGGCGCTGGCCGAGGAAGGTGTCGCACAGCAGATCACCGATGCGGGCGGCACAGTTCAACGCCTCTTTATCTCCCGTATCCTCATGCCACAGCAGCAGGCCCAGCATGACGTGGTAGTGGCCCCAGGCGTCCCACGTACCTCCACCCGTACAGTTCGGCGCCTTGCCTGTGAGTCGGTTGTCCCGTGGCCAGGGACCGAGATAGCCGTCGTCGTCCTGCAGCGACACCAGATCCACCACGAAAGCCGCCAGCTGCCGGCGCAACCCGGCGTTGCCTGTGAGCCGTAGGATCTGTGCCCCTGATGTCAGATACTTGCCGGCAAATTCCCCCACCCACGGGACCATGTTGCGCGCAGGCTGCCGGTCGCGATCGCGGAAGATTTCGAGGATCGCCGGATTCGCTGCCGGTGTGGGCAGCAGCCACTGCTCGGTAACAGCCTTCAGGTAACCGGCGGTTGCACCGCCCAGATCGAAGCGCGCCGACGCCGGACGGGTGAGCACGGGTGCCGTTTTCATGATTTGTCTCCCACACCGGTGAAGGCCGTCGTCGCCCCCTGCCAGCGAGTCAGTGTCGTCTTCTGTCTCGTATAGAACAGGACACCTTCGGTCCCCTGCACATGTAGGTCGCCGAAGAAGGATTGGTCCCAGCCGCTGAAGGAGAACAGCGCCATCGGCGCCGGCACCCCGACATTAATGCCGACCATGCCGCAATTCACCTCCCGCGCGAAGGTGCGCGCCGCGCCACCGTCATGGGTGAAGATCGACGCCGCGTTGCCGAAGGGAATCCGGTTCACCCAGTCGATGGCCTCATCCAGTGTCTGCGGTCGCATCAGCCCGAGAACGGGGCCGAACAGTTCCTTGCTGAAGAGGTTGTACTCGGGTTTCAGATCGTCGAGCAGCGTCGGCCCCACGAAGAATCCATTTTCAGGCACACCCTCCCGGCCGTCGCGCACCAACGCCATGTCCTTCTGAGCGTCACCGATGCTGTGGACGAGGCGCTCCTGCGCCGGACCGTCGATAACCGGCCCCATGCTGACGCCATCCTCCGCCAGTGTGTCACCCATGGTCATCATGTTCATCGCCGCTGCCACCTGGTCCCGCAGTCCGTCGCAGGCGTCGCCGACACCCATCAACAACGAGCCGGCCATGCAACGCTGACCGGCACAGCCGAAAGCGGATTGCAGTACGGCTTTGATCGTCGGGTCATCCAGTGCGTCCGGCATGACGAACAGCACATTCTTGGCTCCGCCAGCGGCCTGACAGCGCTTGCCCGTCTGCCCCGCCAGCTCGTACACGCGGCGCGCCACCGGGGAGGAACCCACGAAAGACACGGCGGCAATGCTAGGATGCAGACACAGAGCTTCGACAACCTCACGCCCACCGTGGATGACTCCCAGCACGCCGGGAGGCAGACCCGCTTCCAGGAACAGCTCCGCCAGACGGTTGGCCGTGAAGGGTACCTTCTCGCTCGGTTTCAGCAGGAAACAGTTGCCGCAGGCGATGGCCAGCGGATACATCCACATGGGAACCATCGCAGGGAAATTGAACGGTGTGATCCCTGCACACACACCCACAGGCTCACGTGTAGCCATGCCGTCGATGCCGCTGGCCAGTTCGGGCAGCACTTCCCCTTTGGTCAAGTGACCAATGCCGCAGGCCAGTTCTACCACTTCCACCCCACGGCGCACATCCCCGCGAGCCTCTTCCCGGGTCTTGCCGTTCTCCCGGCAGACGATCTCGGCCAGCTCCTCGAAATGTGACTCGAGCAGCTCCCGGTAGCGGAATAGCACGCGAGCACGATCCGGCGCTGGCGTGCGCGACCAAGCCGGGAAGGCCGCCTGTGCTGACTGCACCGCCCGGTCCACATCGGCGGCGCCACAGTGCGGTGTGCGAGCGATGACCTCGCCCGTCGCCGGTCGATGTACCGGCGTCGACTGCTCGCAGTCCGGTACCAGCCAGCGATCCCCGATAAGAACCGGAACAATCTGTGTCATCTACGCATCCTTCAGCGGTTTCGAGCCCAGCAGATCTGCCATCCACAGCCGGTCCCAGACCTGCCACAGGCCTTTGCCGATCTCGTGGTCCCCGTAGTTCCACGACATCGACATGGTGCCCACGTAACGGGCCCCCTCGGCCTGCGCTCCCGCAATTAGGTTTCGGGCATAGTCGAGATTGGCCTCGATTCCGACCGGTGGTTGGCCGGGAAACGTGCGCTCCACTTCCGGGTCGTCGGCCAGACCGTAGAATTTGGGTTCGAAGTTGCCTACCTGTACCATCTGCAGACGCCCCTCGCGTAAGTGCTCGATGAGGTCGAGCCTCTGCGGTGGGCACCAGCGAACAGTGCAGCGCTGGAAAGAGAAGGTCGTAGCGCTTACTCCGGGATTGAGTGCGAGGGCGCCCAAAATAGCCGCCCCTCCGGGGGCGTCAAGAAGCCACGCGCGTGGCGCGAAGGCCGCCGATGACGCTATCTTGTTCCCCTCTTCAAGGAGAAGATCAAAGTTGAGTTCCCCAACATCCGATCAGTGGCGTCAGTGGCGCGACGAGGGTGTCCTCTCCCTGCCTGGTGCCATCGGGGGTCAGTCGTTGCGGGATCTGCAGCACGCCTTCGACACCGCTGCCGCGCCGGCACGCCCCGAGTGGCTTGAGGCCGTTGCCGCCGGCACGCGACCTGCCGCCTTCTTCGACATCCCCACCCCGCTGGCGGCAGACCCGATGTTCCTCGATCTCGTCGACCACCGGGGGTGGTACGGGCACCTGCAGGCCTTCACCGAGGGACGTGTGACCTTCATCAAGACCCAGTTTCGCACAGTGCCACCCAGTCCGCTCAGCTACGTAGGGTGGCACTTCGACGTTCCTAGATCGAACCCGCTGCACCTGAAGGTGCAGATCTACCTCGACGACGTGTCTCATGACGAGGGCGCCTTTGCCTACGTGCCGGGCAGCCATCTCCAGGACAGCGGCCCCTATCCGCTGGTGGCCCAACTCGACGCGATGCCGGGACATCGAGTCTGCGAAGGAGACGCCGGCACCGCCATCCTCTTCAACAGCTACGGCCTGCACACGTCGATGGTGAATCGTTCCCGCCGGACACGGCGCTCGATCATCCTCATCTATGAGGTTGGTACTGCGGCCACCTTCGATCCGGATGACTTTGCAGCCTTCGCCGATCGGTGCACGACTGCCGAGCGCCGCCAGCTGTTCCGCCTGGAACCACGCCCTGAGCCGGACACGGTCAGCGCATGAATGATGAAGACCAGAACCCCCGTAGAGATGTCGCCGCAGGCGACATCTCGGACAGTCGGCATAGAACCAGCGTCGATCAAAATTCACCGAGCACGCCGCCGAGCACGCCGAAAATCGACGCCCACCTGCACGTCTTCGCCAAGGCCAGCACCGAGTTCCCCCGCCAAGTGAGTGACCATCTGCCCGCTGAGCGTGAGGCGCCGGTGGAGTTGTTTCTCGAGCGCATGCAGACGCACGGCATCGACGGCGCCGTCCTTGTACAGATCGGTGGCACCTCCTTCGAGCATCATGCCTACCTGCTGCGCTGCCTGCGTGAGTACCCGGACCGCTTTCTCGGCATCGGTCTGGTGCCGCCTGACTGCGACGACCCAGGCGCGCACATCGACCGGCTCGCAGACGCCAGCGACGGACGGATCATCGGCATGCGCCTTGGCACCCTCGGCGGTCCCGCAGACCCTTTCGAAGCCGTGGACGTGCGCGGGTTGCCCATCCATCGGATCTGGGAGCACGCGGCGAAAAAAGACTACGTCATCTGGCTTTACCCACGCGCCGTCGACGCGCACGTCGTCCCCCACCTGTTTGAGGCTTTCCCCCAGGTACGTGTCGTCTTCAATCACCTGATGGTCTGCCCGGGGCCGAAGTTCTGGTGGGACGACAAGGGCCGACCGCAGGCCGACGTACCCATGCCGCCAGAGACCCGCTACTCGACGATGGGCCTCAAGATCGGCCGTATCCTCAACAACACGCGCGGCCACTACCCCTACCCGAACGTCTGCGTTATGCTGTCCGGTCATTATGCCTTCAGCAAGCAGCCCTACCCCTACGCCGACCTCGATGGCTGGCAGCAGAGCCTGCTTATGGTCTTCGGCTGCGAGCGGCTCATGTGGGCCTCCGACTTTCCCTGGATCGATACGGACCCCGGCTACGGTGAGCTCGTCGCCCTGCCCGGGCATACTTTTCCCGATCTCAGCAGCGAGGAACGAACCCAACTGATGGGGCGAACGGCTGCTCGGTTCCTGCGTTTCCCGGCCCTGTGCGACAAAACGGGATGGCTGACGCCGCCCTGAACCACGACCAAAACAGGAGATAGATCATGCACGTTCAGGTAATGTCAGTCCTACTGGGGAATGGGAGGTCTGCCATTCGGCGGTGACGACTGGACCATGGAGGAAAATCTGGCGAAGATCGCTGAGGGCGGCTTCGATGGCGTCGAGTTCCTGATGGAGGACAAGGCAGACCAGGATCTGGTGGTGCCGTTGTGCGACAAGTACAACCTCAAACGGTCCAATGTCGTGTTCCCGTGGACGGCGGCGAAGTTCGCGACGACATCGCCACGGCCAAAGACGGCGGCGCCTCACATATTAACCTGCAGCCCATACCCATCACACGCACCGTCGACGAACCGATCTCCTATCTGGTACGCTGCTATGGACATGGCTGCCGACGCCGACTTCAAACTGTTCTTCGAGACTCATCGTGACCGGACGACGACGGACATGTACTACACCCTCGACCTGATCGACGCCGTTCCCGAACTGCAGCTGTGTGGCGACCTGTCCCACTTTCTCGTGGGGCGCGAGTTTGCCGGGCTGCCGATCTCGGAAACCAATCAGAAATACGTAGAGCAGATCGTCAAACGATGCGGTGGGTTCCACGGCCGTATCGGCTTCCCGCCTTCCGCAAGCGCGCCGGCGAGGACTCGACTTTGAGGTTCGTCGTCGAGGTCGGGCCACCGACCTACGCCATTCAGGGTGCCGACGGACAGGAACTGTCCGACCGCTGGGAGGAGGCGTTGATGATCAAGGATCGGGTTCGTGAAATCTGGTCGCGCCTCGAAGCGGAGGGCTGAGGAACGCATGTTCACGGCTGCCATGAAGGACCGGTTCGACGACGACGGCTTCCTCGTTGTCGAGCGCCTGTTCGATGACGAGGAGCTGAACGGGGTACGTCAGCGGATCGACGCCCTCATCACCGATCCCGACTCGCGACCCGAGGGAGTGGGTTTCAGTCGCGAAGGCGACACAAAGGTGGAGACAAAGGGCACCGGGAACATCCGCGGAGCCAGCTTCCTCGTGCGCTTCGATCCTTTCTTCCAGGACTTCGCGCGAACACCGAAGTTGCTCGAATGCGCCCGTGGTCTGCTGGGACCCCGGGTCAAGGTGTTCCGCGATCAGGCCCTGTTCAAACCCCCGCACGGACAGGCCAAACCTCTGCACCAGGACCAGAGCTATTTC
>JAYZCA010000198.1:0-14463 GCA_036339235.1 Candidatus Latescibacterota bacterium
GTCTGTTGCCTGGCGGCAGGCGCCACCCCGCTGGAAGCGGCTCTCGTCGCCAATCTGGTGGGCTCCATCACCGTACAGCAGATCGGTACCACAGGCACGGCGACGCCGACGCAGTTACGTCGCCGCTGGAAGGAGATCGCCCATGGCGATTCGCAGTCTTATGACGGAGAGGTCACTTGATGGCGACTCGCAGTCCTTATGGCGGAGAGATCACTTGATGGCGCATCGCAGTCTTGATATCGGATCGGTGCGCGTTCACCCCCTCGTGCGGTGCGCGAGCAAACACGCGCTGGCCGACATCCTAATCGACCCGGAAGCGCCGGCCGCGGATGCGGGACCTATGGCGCCCTGTCCTGGACTGTGTCGTGACAGCCATGCGGGTCGCCCGCGACTCCGGGGTTTCTGTGATTTTGTGTTACAGTGCTCATCTGGTGAGAAACGGGCTCGCTCCCATCGTCTCGCGCATGCTGGAAACCGGATGGATCACCCATCTGGCAACCAACGACGCCGGCGTTATGCACGACTTCGAATACGCTTTCGGAGGCCGCTCTGAAGAGGATGTGCGTGCCAACGTCGCCGACGGCACCTTCGGCGCCTGGGACGAAACGGGGCGATACACACAGCTGGCGCTGCTCACCGGCGCCCTCGATGGCATGGGGTACGGGGAGAGTCTCGGCCGCTTTATCTGCGAGGGGGGATGTAACCTCCCGGAAGCGACGCGGCTGCAGCGCGAGCTGGAAGCGTGGGTACGCCAGCCTGACGGGGACGAGACGGCGCCGGCGCGAGCCGAGCTTCTCAGGGCGATGTCGGGGTTCGGTTGGACCGGAGGCTGGCAGGACGTCCCTCATCCCCACGCCACCGAATCTTTGACAGCAGCCGCCTGGCACCAGCGTGTGCCACTCACCGTACATCCCGGGATCGGCTACGACATCGTGTTCGTCCATCCCACGGCGCGGGGCGCCGTGCTCGGCCGGGCGGCGGGTATCGATTTCGGCGTGTTCGCGCAGGCCGTCAGCGGTTTGCAGGGAGGCGTGCTGTTGTCGGTAGGGTCCGCCGTGATGGCGCCGCAGGTTTTCGAAAAGGCGGCTTCCGTCGCCAACAACCTCCGGTTGCAGCAGGGACAGGGGGTGATCACGCCCTTTGTCGCCGTCAACGACCTGGCCCCCGTCGACTGGGACTGGTCGAAGGGCGAACCACCGAGGGACAGCCCCGCCTACTACCTGAGATTCTGCAAGAGTTTCCACCGCATCGCGGAGGAAATGGTCTACGCCGCTGGCGACAACCGCACCTTCCTCGCCGGCCTCTGGCAACGCCTGCGACAGGACACTAGGTAGCGGCGGCCTCGATCAGCCCCGTGTACAGCGCCACCACTTCCTTCGGCACCACCTTGCGCAGACCGCGCGTCAGCGTGCCGTCCTCTTCCGACAAGCCTCGTGGCAGAACGAGAACGCGCACTGGGCGCTCATGCCCCGACAATCCGGCGATGTCCGCCTCGACCAGCAACTGTTCGCGGACGCGGGCGTGCAGCAGTTCGAAGCCGCGCAGCGCCTCACCGTCGTCGTCGGATGCTGCCGGCAAACCCGGTAGATCGGTCTGTCGCGCCGCCTCCTCCAGATCGACGGTGACGACGACGACAGGGTGGCTCCAAGCCTGCTTGCCGGTGACCAGGACATGCTCGGTCAGCGGCGCCCGTGAGTAGATGCGTTCGAGCAGCTCCGGGTTGACGAACTCGCCGTTACCGAGCTTGAACTGCCGGCCCAGACGGCCACGAAACGTCAGGAAACCCTCGCTGTCCATGCTGAACAGGTCACCGGTGCGGTACCACCGGCGCCCTTGTGCATCCTCCACGAGAGCGCGTGCCGTCTGCTCGGGATCGTCGAGATATTCACGCATGACGTTGGCACCGCTGACCCAGAGCTCGCCGACGGCACCCTCCCCACTGCCGTATTGGTTGCGTTCAGGCACTGCCGTCGCCACCTCGACTCCGTCTTCGCGCACCAGGCGCACGTCGAACAGCGGTCGGCCCACGGTGCCGACCTTGCGACCCTCTAGATGGTTGGCGGCGATCAGTGGTGCACACTCGGTGACGCCGTAGCCTTCGAAGGCGTCGATATCGAGCACGTCCTGGAAGAAGGCCAGGGCCTCGGGATCCGCCTTGGCGGAGCCGATGACGAGAAGCTTCAGATTGCCGCCGACGCGCTTGGCGAGTTGCTCCTTGATAGCGCCTACCACCTTGCCGCCGACGATCTTGTCCACGAGATGGTCCGCCCATCCGGCTTGCTTGAGCGAAACCCGGGACCGGGCTCTCACGGCGCGGGCGACAAGACGCCCCTTGATGCCGCCCGCATCGATCTCCCTGCGCACGTTGCCGAAGACCTTGTCGAGCACCAGCGGTACGGTGAGGAAGACCTCCGGTTCGGACAAGCGGATGTCGGCCAACACACGATCGGGAGAGCGCGCCAAGTCGAGGGTCCAGCCCTTGGCGAGCGGGAAGTAGATATTCAGGATGCCCATAGAGTGGTAATCGGGGGCAGACTTGAAGAATCGGAGGTCCTCAGCACCGCTGATTCTGTTCCAGACGGATCGTACGTTGGCGACGATGTTGCCGTGGGTCTGCACGACCCCCTTCGGCAGGCCCGACGATCCCGAGGTGTAGATGATCTTGGATTCGTCGGCGGCGGTGACTTCGACATCGGGCGGGTCGTCCTCCGACAGCGCCTCCGCCCATGGTGTGCCATCGCCCTCGGTCCCTGGTGTGAGAATGACACTCGGCGGGTGGGGGAGCGCCGAGCGGACCAGCCGGAACTGCTCGAGTCCCTTGTCGTCGGCCACGACACACTTGATTCCGGATCGTGAGATGCTGTGTCCGAGGATGTCCGTAGACGACTTGTGACAGAGGGGCACCGCCGTCAGACCGATAAGATCGGCGGCCAGGAATACGAGGATCGGTTCGAAACCACCGTCCGTTAGAATGCCGATCCGTTGTCCCTGGCGCAGGCCCAGCGTGGCGAGGCCGGCGGCCAGCCGGTCACGCTGACCGCGCAGTTCGGCATAGGTGAGGGGCACATAGGTTATGCCGCCCTGGCGTCGCTGCAACTGACGCACGGCCGGCTTGGTCGGGTAGCGCTCGAAGCTCTGCTCGAGCAGGTCGGTGAGAGTCTCCATGGATTCCTCGGGGCGTCATCGCGAGAATCGGGATCTTTGTCCCGAAATTCGGGACCGTCGTCTTGAGATTCGGCGTCCTGAGGGTATGATAGGAGCCCTCCGCGACTTCGGCAACGCTCCGAAGACCTTGCGCAAGGTATTGTTTTCTCGTTACGTAACGATACCTTGGTCGGCCTTGGCATGGGGGTGAATGGGGTTGACTCTTGAGGTGGTGGCTGAACCTCCCTTCTTTATGATTTGTCCTTGTCCGTTATCCTCAGAGGCGCGTGTCGTCCCGGTCCGGAACATGCCTGACGAAAGCACCGAAAAAACCGCTGACGCTGGTGACGACGACCTGCTCGGCGGACTGGAGTCTATCCTCGAAGAGGAGGGATTGGGCTATGATCTGCCCGACGAAGAACTCACCGAGGACGACATTTCCGACCTGTTCTCCGGTGACGAGGAGGACTCTTCCGATGTCGTGACAGCACCTTCAGGTCCGGCACGCGCGGAGTCAGTGCGCGAGATCCGGCGCCAGGAACGCGGTGAGCGTCGGCGGCGCGACCTGCAGGACTACCGCAACCTCGAGGCCCATTCGACGTCCACAGCAAGCAACTTGAAGTGGCCAACCTCGACGATGTCAAGCTCGCGCCAGGAGATAACGTCACTCTCTCCGAGGATGGCATGACGGCTGTGGCCGACCTCTATGGCTACGCCGGACTTATCGGGGGGGCGCCCACCGTCATCTCGCCGATCTGGATGTCCACCGACCACATGGAAGCGCGCTTCGTCTTCCACGCGCCACAGGGCGGCTCCCCCCTCGTGCCTACCGAGGAGGATCTCGCCAGTCTGCTCGATCTGAAGAATACGCCGCGGCTCAACTGAAATGCGCAGTCTTGCGTACCTGCTCGTCCTGACCCTCGGCTCGACCTCCGCCGTCTGCGCACAGGACTCCGCCCCTGGATCTGGGGCCGGCGCCCGCTACGGCACCGAGGACCGGCAGAAGATGGGTCCCCAGTACAGCGCCAGCATGGGCTCGGTGACGGTGCAGGACCGCCAGCTGTATCGGCTGAGTCTGCGCCCCGAGATCCCCCTCGGGAAACTCGCCGTGGCCTTCGACATCGAGCTCTTTATCGGTGAGGACGGCGATTTTCAGAGCCGCGGCTGGTCCTTCGACACCACGGCGGAGACCTTCGACACCTTCCTGCGCAAGATCTACTACGTGCGCTACGGCATGCCAGGCGATCCCGTCTTCGTCCGCGTCGGTGCCCTCGACCGCGTCACGCTCGGTTATGGTCTTATCATGGACCGCTACCGCAACACCCTGCAATACCCGGGTGTGAAGAACACGGGAGTCCGCTTCGGCCTCGAGGGGTTGGGTGGCGGCAACTTCGGCCTCGAGGGGTTGGTCAGCAATCTGCAGGATCTGGAGGAAGGCGGAGCACTGGTGGGTATGCGCGCCTTCAACCGACCGCTGCCGAAGTTCGAAGTCGGCCTGACCTACGTGGTGGATCTCGACCAGTACGCCGGCCTGCTCGACCGCGATGGCGACGGCTTTCCCGATGCTGTCGACGCCTTTCCGGGGGACGAAGACCTAGCCCTCGACAACGATGGCGACGGGGTCCCCGACGACTTCGACGCCGACGACGACAACGACGGCGTCATCGACATCGACGCCGGCAGCGGTCTGCCGCCGGGGATTGTCGATACCCTCGTCGCTCTCGAGGGAAACGCTTTCGCCGTCGATCGCGACGTGCTTCGGCGTACGCCCTTCGACAAGAACCGTGTCGGCTCCGACCCTTTCGGTATCCTCGGTATCGACGCGGGGTATCACCTGTTGGATGACGAACGATTGAGCCTGACGATCTATGGGCAGATGGCCGTGATGATCGACGACGATGATGAGCTCAGCCCGGCGGCTGCCGACTCGCAGGGCGTGGCGCCGGGAAACCGCAAGGCCAAGGGCTTCGGCATCATGGCGCCTGGGATCTGGGCGAAGATCGGTCCCTTCGATGGCCGCCTGGAGTACCGCCATTACCAGGACGACTTCGAAGCCGGATATTTCGACAACCTCTACGATCTCGACCGCGCCCGGCTGGATGTCGCCACGGGCCGCGCCCAGCCGAAGGACTCGAACCTGGGTCGCGGCGAGAGTCTCAACGGCGTTTACGGCCGCCTGGTGACCGACCTCTTCGGGGTGGCCAAGGGGGCTGCCGACTACCTGCACATGGCCGGGGCCGACGAGCCGAAGCGGCAGTTCCACGCCGAGGCCGAACTGTCGCCGAAGCTGCTCACCATGATGCCACGCCTGCAGCGGGCCACCGCCTACTACCAGAAGAACAACATCGGCTCACGACTCGACACCGATGGCACGCCGGGTTCCGAGGACGATTTCTTCGAGTCCACCGAGGACACCTTCTACGGTTACGAAGTCGGCTTCGAGATGGCCGGTGGCGTCAACGTCGTCTGGGACACGCGCTTCCTCTTCGTGCGCGCCGCCGACGGCCGTCTCGATCACCGCAAGGTGATGTCCATCGAGACCGTATTCAACTTCTGATTCCCGAGACTCATCCACTTGAAAATTACGACTGTTACCGCCCAGGTCCTGCGTCTGCCCGGTGTGACGGCCGCCTGCGACGGCACGCAGGACACGTGCCTGATCCGTATCGACACCGACGAGGGTATCACCGGCTGGGGCGAAGTTGACTCGGCGCCCACGGTAGTCGCCGCCATCATCGAAGCCCCCCTGTCGCACCAGATCGCCAACGGTCTGGCCAACGCCCTGATCGGTCTGGATGCGTTGGCCCTCGACGTCTGCATGGCGGCGATGGAGCGGGCGGTCAACTACTACGGCCGCACCGGCGCCGGTTCCCATGCCATGGCCGGCGTCAACATCGCCCTTTGGGACATCGCCGGGAAAGCCTGTCAACGCCCGGTCTACCAGCTACTGGGCGGTCCCCACAAGACGCGCTTCCGTGCCTACTGCTCCATCCTCTTTGGGGATTCCCCCGAGGCCACCTACGACCTGGCCCGCAGACACGCCGACATGGGTTTTACCGCCATCAAGTTCGGCTGGGGTCCCATGGGTCGGAACGAGGCTGTCGATGTGGCGCTGGTGCGCGAGGCAAGACGAGGCGCCGGCGACGAGGTCGACATCCTCGTTGATGCCGGGCAGGTGTGGGACTGGAAGACGGCACTGACAAGGGCCCGACAGTTTCACGAGTTCGGCATCTTCTGGCTCGAGGAACCGCTGCACCCGGAGGATGTGGCCGGCTACGGCCGGCTAGTCGATGCCAGCCCCGTGCCGATCGCCGCCGGGGAAGCCGAGTCCCGCTACGTTGACTTCGAGCGCCTGATGCGGGAGGGACGCCTCGACTGGATACAGCCCGATCCCGGCCGCTGCGGCATCAGCACCATGGTCGAGGTGGGACGGCTCGCGCATCGGCTGCGCACCCGGGTCGTCAATCACAGCTTCAAGAGCGGTATCACCATCTCCGCGTCGCTGCAAGCGCTGGCCGCCCTGCCACACGGTGAGGTCTTCGAACTCTGCATGGCCGACTCGCCGCTGCGTCACGAACTGACGAGGGAACGCTTCGACATCGACGACGAGGGCTACATTCACGTTCCTGCAGGCCCGGGCCTGGGGATCACCATCGACGAGGACACGATCGCGAAGTTCCGCGTGCACTGATCTCGATGGCGCCTCCTCCCGAACCCGTCCTCATCGTCGACGGCCACCTCGATCTGGCGTTCAACGCGCTGCACCATCGGCGCGACCTGACGCAGAACGTGCAGACCCTGCGCGAGCGGGAAGACATCTACCGTGATGGTGTAGGCGCGAGCGAGTCACCAGGACTCGCCGTCCACCCCGATGCGCTGCGCAAGAAACCGCGGGGCGGTGGCGAGGGTATCGCTACCGTCGCCCTCCCCGAGTTACGCGCCGGGCGCGTCGGCATCGTCCTGTCCACGATCATGGCGCGTGTGCAGATGCCGACCGGCTTCCAGACCGACGGTGTGCGCACGCAGGCAGCAGCCCATGCTATCGGCCAGTCACACCTACACTACTACAAGGCTCTGGAACGGGCGGGCGAAGTCACCATCCTGCGGACCGCTGCCGACCTGGAGGCCAGCGTCTGCACCTGGCAGGACTCGCCTGGCGAGAGCACGCCCATTGGGCTCGTGCTCAGCATGGAGAGCGCCGATCCCATCCTCGGCGCGGATGACGTGCAGGCCTGGTACGACGCCGGGCTGCGTTCGGTGAGCCTCACCCACTTCGGTGCCAACAGCTGGGGCCACGGGACGGGAACAAAGGGTGGCCTGTATGCGAATGCCTATCCACTGCTCGACGCCCTGGGTGCCGCCGGTGTCGCCCTCGACGTGTCCCACGCCGCTGACTTGACCTTCTGGCAGCTGCTCGACTGCTGGGAGGGTCCCGTGCATGCCAGCCACTGCATGTGCCGCTCCCTCGTCCCCGGGCAACGCCACCTGTCGGACGACATGATCAAAACAATCGCCCATCGCGGTGGTGTCATCGGCATGGTCTTGGCCGAACCGATGTTGAACCCCGACGTCGACTTCGACGACCTGTCGACGGCCCCAGCCGTCTCGACGCGTCCGATGGTCGCCATCGCCGACCACATCGATCACATCTGCCAACTCACCGGCAGCAACGAGCACGTCGCCATCGGTTCCGACCTCGACGGCGGTTTCGGTCGCGAATGGGCTCCTGTCGACCTTGACTCGATAGCCGACATGCAAAAGCTGCCCGGGCGACTCGAAGGTCGCGGCTTCAGCGCCGACGACATAGCCGCGATCACTCATCGCAACCTACTCGCCTTCCTGCGCCGGGTGCTGCCCTGATGGACCCCCTGCCTCTGATCCTCGACAGCCACCTGGATCTCGGCTTCAGCGCCCTGCAGATCAACCGCGATCTGACCCTGCCCGCCGCCTCGGTGCGCGTGCAGGATTCGGTGGACATCCAACAGAACTTCGGCAGCTGTACCGTCACCCTGCCCGAGTTGCGTCGTGGGCGTGTCGGTATCGTCTGCGCCACGGTGATGTCGCGCCTCGATCCAAACGACCGGTCGACGCGGACCGGGATGTATAGCCAGTCGCAGTGCCACGGCGTCGGCAGAGGGCATCTGGCCTACTACCAGGCGCTGGAACGCGCCGGCCAGCTGCGCATTCTGCACGAGTGCAGCGAACTGGATGAAATAGCAGCACTCTGGCAGCGCGCCGAGGTCGGCGTTGACGGCAGCGGTCCTCCACTGGGCCTGGTACTGTCCATGGAGAGCGCCGATCCCATCCTCGGCCCCGACCAAGTACCGGAATGGCACGCCCTCGGCCTGCGCATGGTCAGTCTCTCTCATTATGGTACAAGCACCTACTCACATGGCACGGCCAAGGAGGGTGGCCTGCTACCTCCTGCGCGGCCGCTTCTCAAGGCACTGCAGGCCGCCGGTATCCTCGTCGACGTCACCCACCTTACCGACCAGGCCCACTGGGAACTGATGGACATCTACGATGGTCCGGTGTGCGCCAGTCACCACAACTGCCGCATCCTGACCCCCGGCCAGCGACAGTTGACGGACGACATGATCCGCTCCATCACCGAGCGAGACGGGGTCATCGGGACGGCCTTCGACAGCTGGATGCTCGACCCGGGATGGCGGCGGGAACTGCCGGCGGGCGAACAACAGTCGGGCGCCACCCTGCACACGGTAGTCGAGCACATCGACCATATTGCGCAGCTGGTGGGGACCAGCCGGCACTGTGGCATCGGCACCGATCTGGACGGTGGGTTCGGCACTGAGCAGGCCCCCCGTGACCTGAACACGATCGCTGATCTGCAGAACCTGGCGCCTCTGCTGCGCGACCGGGGCTTCAGCGATGAGGAAGTGTCCGGGATTTTCTCCGGAAACTGGCTGCGCCTGTTGGGACGACACTGGAAAGACACGTTGTAGGCGAGGCTCGATCCCAGTTGTTGACAGAATCGGCCCTCAGGCTCTGCCATGGCAGAGCCTGAGGCTTGTTTTTTGCGTAAGTTGCCCATGTCAGCCCATGATTGAGATTCGAAAGAGCCTTTTCCCCTCACAAATCACCTTATTGGTTCATATTTTCCTTGCTACTGTGTTTATTTTCTCATATAGTTGACTATATCAATTACATAATGTTATAGACAATCGTGTATTATGGATCAACTGGAGGACAGAACGACATGAGAGGCGCAGACGCCGTCATCAGAGCTCTCGAACGCCAGGGGGTCGAATACATCTTCGGCCACCCTGGTGGCGCTGCCATGCCCATCTTCGACGCTCTGGTCGACTCGAAGAAGATCAAATTCATCCTGACCAGGCACGAGCAGGGCGCCACGCACATGGCCGATGGCTACGCCCGAGCCACTGGCCAGCCCGGTGTCGTCCTCGTGACCTCCGGACCGGGGGCGACCAACACGATCACTGGACTGCTCACGGCGCAGATGGACTCGGTTCCCATCATCGTGCTGACGGGGCAAACCATCTCCCCCATGCTCGGCAAGGACGCCTTTCAGGAAGCCGACGTATTCGGCATCTCCATTCCCGTCGTCAAGCACTCCTATCTGGTCAGGGATGCGGACGACATTCCGCGGGTGATGATGGAAGCCTTCCACATCGCCGACAGTGGCCGCAAGGGACCCGTGCTGGTCGACTTACCCAAGGACGTAACCTCCGCAGAATGTCGAAAGGATTTCCCGGAGCGCGTTTACCTGCCGGGTTACAACGTGCGCTCCAAGGCCGATCCCGCCACACTCGAGGAGGCAGCCCGTCTCATCCGCAAGAGTCGACGTCCACTGCTCTATCTGGGTGGCGGCACCATCGCCTCCGGGGCCCATGAGGCGGCCAAGGCTTTTGCCGAGAAGACGCAGATGCCGGTGACCAACACGTTGCTCGGCAAGGGCGCCTTCCCCGAGCAGCACCGGTTGTCGGTGGGAATGCTGGGCATGCACGGTACCGCCTACGCCAACAAGGCCGTCGTCGGCTGCGACCTGATCATGTGCGTAGGCGCTCGCTGGGATGACCGCATCACAGGCAAGCTCGAGGCGTTTTGCCCTGACGCGGAAAAGATCCATGTGGACATCGACCCCGCCGAGTTCGCCAAAGTCATCATGCCGGATGTCTTCTTGCAGGGTGATGCTCTCGAGATTTTCGAGGAACTGATCAACATGGTCGACCCCCTCGACACCGCGGACTGGCTCGCCCAGATCGATGAGTGGAAGGAGAAGCACCCGCTGAAGTACGGGAAGAAGGGGGGACTGAAGATGCAGGCCGTGTTCGACCGTGTGTACGAACTGACCGCCGGACGGGCGGTGGTGGCCACCGATGTGGGCCAGCACCAGATGTGGGCGGCCCAATTCTACCGCACGGCACACCACCGGCAATGGCTGTCCTCCGGTGGAGCGGGGACGATGGGTTACGGCTTCCCCGCCGCCATCGGTGCGCAATTCGGCCGCCCCGACGACACGGTGATTTCCATCTCCGGGGATGGCGGATTCCAGATGACGATGTCCGAGCTGGCCACGGCGGCGATCCACAAGCTGCCCGTGAAGATCCTGATAATGGACAACGCCTACCTCGGCATGGTCCGGCAGTGGCAGAACATGTTCTTCGACAACCGTCTGTCCGGCGTCGACCTGGAAGGCAACCCCGACTTCGTCAAGCTGGCGGCTGCCTACGGCATCGAGGGTTGGCACCTGAAGCGGACTGCCGACATCGACAAGATCCTGACGAAGATGCTCGCGTATGACGAGGGGCCGAGCATCGTACACTGCCATTGCGAAAAGGAAGACAACGTCTTCCCCATGATCCCTGCCGGCGCCGCTCTGCACGAAATGTTGATCGAGCCGCCGAAGCACAAGCTCGCCAAACCGACTGGGAGCACCTAATCGACATGACACAGACCACCACCAAACAACCTGCGAACGGACACAGGAACGCTACCGCCGTCGCCGCGGCCGCCTACCGGCGCAATGTGGGCGCCGGTCACGAGGTGCGCCGCACGACGATCGGGCTCCTCGTCAACGATCAGCCCGGCGTCCTGATGCGCGTCAGCCAGGTCTTCAGTCGCCGTGGCTACAACATCGAGTCCCTCGTCGTGTCGTCCGCCCACGTGAATCCCGAGACGTCGCGCATGACGATCACCTGCTCGGGGCCGGCGGATGTCTTGCACCAGATCATCCTGCAGCTGGACAAACTCGTCGACGTCATCCACGCCCACGACCATACTGACGACGACGCTGTTACCCGCGAACTGGCCCTGTTCAAGGTCGCTTGCACCGTCGAGCAACGTGCCGAAATCCTGCAAATTGCCGAGGTCTTCAGAAGCAAGACGATCGACATCACCGAGGAGACGATCACCGTCGAGGCCACCGGCACATCCGAAAAGATGGACGCCCTCGAGAAAATGCTGGCCAACTTCGACCTGCGTGAGATGGTACGCACCGGAAAGGTCGTTATGGCGAGGGGTACCCAGATTACCTGACCGTCGCCTGCTGACGCTGGCTGCCGACGCCAGGGCCAAGGAAGGAGGGGGAGAGCACTGCAAAGTGCCCTCCCCCTTCGCGTGTACTAGTAGAGCGACTTTACCCACACCAGCTACGGCTGGATCACCGCATGGAGTTTCGCGAAGCGCTTGCCGCGTAACGAAACTCCCAAGCAACCGCAAAGCGGTTGCAAATCACCTCGACGATGTTTTCGCGCAGCGAAACCTAAAAAAACGCGAAGCGTTTTTCGAAACTCGCAAGAACCGGCCCGGCAGTTTGCGCCGGTTCAAAAATCCACCCCCAACTGCAGGTATGTCAGCCGGCCCACCTCCGGAGCTCCGATGAAGGCGTGGTGACTGTCGTCGAGAGCGTTGTCGATGTTGGTCAGCAGGCTGCGCGAAATGGTCAGAACCGGGAAAGTGGTGATGGCGAGAAGTACCGAGATCACCTGAGTCTGCACCGGCAGCAAACGACAACGGGGCTGGTGAGTGTAACTCACCAGCCCCGTTTCTCGTTCTACTCGGGCGTCGATCAGAAGTTGATACCCACCTGCGCATAGGCCAGACGACCGACCTCGGGGGCCCCGACGAAGGCCTGATATCCGCTGTCGAGGAAGTTGTCGACGTTGACCAGCAGGTAAAGACCATCGAAAGGCAGCTCGTACCGAGCTTGCAGATCGAGGACCGTGTATGAGTCGACGTCACCCACGTAGACACCCGAGTTCATTGGGAAGCCACCATTGTAGCGAGCCTTACCCCCCACTCGCAGGCCCAGATGGGCTAGGTCATAGGATGTCCCCAAGTTGAACTTCTGCTTCGTCGCGTTGAGGACCACGTCCAAATCTGGACCGCCCAAATCTTCCCAGAAGTCGTCGCTTACGAAGGAGTAGTTACCCGTGATAGACCACTGATCCGTCGGATAGTAGCCCAGCGACAGGTCGAAACCGTAAAGGGTCACGTTGCCGAAGTTGCGGTAGGTCACGAGCACGGCTGTCGGATTGTAGGCCTGCTCCGGCGATACCGTGCCATAGGGAATCCTTGCCGCACCACCGGCGAAGATCGTCGTTAGCTCATCAGCAGCCGTTCCGTTGTTGTTCCCCGCTACCACACCCGGCACGTCGAGCGCGTCCAAGGCATTCAGGACCGAGGAGACCGCGGCATTCTCCGGAGCATCGAGAGCGGCCTGGAAGGCCGGGCCGAGCGCCGCGCCCAGCGTCCCCGGATCGAGGAACACGTTCGGCGTCTCAACCTGTAGCGGACCACCGAAATCCTCGATCTCCGACTGATAAAAGTTCGCCGCGATCACCAAATTCTTGTTGACGATGCCCTTGTAGCCGACCTCAATAGTCTGAGTGAGCGTCGAGGTCGTCCGGGGCACGTCGATGGCATCGGCAACCGGATCGAAGCCAAAAGTCTGCGGGTTGAACTCGGCGAGGGTGTTCGTCAGGCCCCCAAGCTGGCTCGGCACAAAGGCAGGCAGGGCCGCGATCACACCCGCTGCCATCTCCTGGCCCTGAGCCTGGGCCGTGGCCGATTCCACGCCAGCCGCGATGAGCTGCTGGGCGATCAGACCCGACGCCAGCGGGGCCAAGGCCGGACCCAGCTGCTGAAGCGTCGCAGCCGCCCCGATGTTCCACTGCACGTTCGTGGCCAGCGGATCATCCATGTTGATGTAGCCGTCCGTATCCAGCGGGTAACCAGGGCTGCCCGGTGCCAGGCCGAGGGCAGCCGCCTGTCCCTGGATAGCCGGGGCGAAGGAGGAGCGGTAGAGAGGGCGTCGGTCCGCGCCGCGGCGGAAGGAGAACCCCTCGTCGAAGCCCTTGCGGTAGGTGCCCTGGGACCGGATGTCGACGGCCGGCGAGAAGCCCAGACTCGACTCGAAGACACCCAGACCGTAGGGATCTTCGGCGACCGCGATGTCCAGATACAGATTATTCGTCGTCGGCGTCGAGAAGGCCCGGTTAAAAGTCAGGCGGAAGGATTGGGCATCCGTCGGCTTGTAGAGCAGAGCCGCACGCGGAGAGATCGCGGCGTCGTCGAGACGGTTGTGAGTGTCATACCGAAGGGCCAGGACCAGGTCGAGATTCGGCTTGATCTGCGTGTCGCTCTGTAGGTAGGCACCGTATTCGTTGAGATCGTCATCATCCTCGTTGGCACCTGTGATCGTCCCATCGGTCTGGGGGCGGGTGAGCAGACCATCGACACCGTAGGTGAACCGCTGGCGAGCACCGAGGTAGGCCGAGTGCTGAAGCTGGAACACGTCGAGGGTAGACTCATCGACAATCGGATTCCCGGTCCGGTAGATGGTGGTTGTGCCCGCGTCACTCATGTTTCGGTAGTACTGGGCAAACCAGTCCCCGTATAGGATCCGGGTCTGCAAGTAGTTGTAGGTCCAGTCTTCCGTCCCACCGGCGCCGATACCGGTGAGCTCGATGTTCTCACTCTGGTTGTGCCCGATGGAGACGATGGCTGTGAGGTCATCTGTGGGCCGGTAGTCGAGGCGAAGCTCGGCGCTACGCCGCGCAATGTCGAAGTTGCGGAGCGTACTCAGCGTCGTATCGCGCCCTGTGATCACTTCGAAGCCCGTCTCCGTGCGGCCATTGTTTGCAGCGGCGAAGGCGCTCTCATTTACATCGTAACCCTCCCAGTCCTTGCCCGTGTAGTACTGGGCGGAGAGCTTGAGAGCCAGTTGGCTGTTGATCTGGGCGGCATGACGTACGAGTCCACGTACCAATGAGCGCTCGCCCAAACCGAACTGGACATTCGTGCCCGTCGACGTGAACGGCGAGCGCGTGATCAGAT
>JAYZCA010000199.1:0-4259 GCA_036339235.1 Candidatus Latescibacterota bacterium
CTGCCGCCCATCCTGTTCGACCTGGAGGCCGACCCGGATGAATTGCACGACGTCGCTGACCAGCCCCGCTACCAGGCCGTTCTGCTCGAGATGAGTCAGCGACTGCTGCGCTGGCGCATGCGAAACGAGGACCAGCGCGCCGAACACTGGGCATCGGCACTGCGGTAGGACCGATTATAAGTTGCTAACACTCGAGCTATGACGAAGCGAGAGTGCGCAGCAAGCTGGCAGGTGACTGCGCTGGGATGGGTGATTTCCTGAAGTCCCGCAGATTGCGTGTGGCGATAACGTCTGCGCCCCAGGCAGAGCCCGCCGCTGCCTGCACGGCATCTTCGAAATCTGTCATGTCGAAACGGAAGTGCTCACCAATCGTGATCGTTCATTCCCATCCTGCGGGCGGCGCGTCAAACCACTGAGCATCCGCGAAAGCAGGGAACATGCCGAAGCCGCGGTCCAGGTCGCGCTGCTCCCACACCAGCCCCGTTTCACAGTAGCTGAGCGACCCGTGCCCCGGCGGTGACATCCACGGCGACGTGAGCAGATCGGCGCGGTGCCAGACGCTGCGGTGCCGGAAGCAGACCCCGTTCTTCAAATTTCCCTCAGCGAATTCGACGATGTGCGGGAAGGTGAGCTGGAACTCGGTTCCAGGACCCCATTCAATGAAATCGCGGATGTCGTCGCCGGCCTCCTGGATCTGCGTCATCGACATGGGGATTCCATCGCGCACGAAGAAGGCGTCGGTATTCGGGTCGACGACGACCCACTTGCCCAGCTCCGGCTCCCAGACTTCGGCAACGAAATGTCCCGCCACGCCGTTGACTGTCTCGGTTAGGACGGCGCAGCGGGCGGGGATGCCCACGGACTGAGCGGCGCTGACGAGGGCTGCGGCGTAGTGCACACACATGGCGATGGGCCGCTTGCCATTGTGACCTCTCTGTTGCGGCGCCCACGACAGCAGCGTCTCCGCATCCCAGGGGGCGTATTGTTCGGCTCTTCCCGAACCGGTGTGCTCCCAGCTGCCGGCCAGCCAGGACGATAGCGCCCGCACCCGCTCGAGGACGGGCGCATCACCGAGGGCGGCAGGGGGCAGGCGTTGACGCAGCGATGCCATCCGCGGTGACGCCGTGTTCTCCCAGACGACTGCCGGCGGGGGTGGGTCCTGACCCTCCTCCAAGCGCACGCGCAGCACATGTTCGCCCAGGACTGTGTTCAGGTAGCCCATCCGTTCCCGGCGCCAGGACCGTCCGCCGTCGTCGCTGACCTCGCTGCCGGGGTTCGCGTGCCCCGCCTCCAAGGCGATCGACCATCCGTCCATGGCACTCGTGTCCGTCCACAGCTGGAACGTATTGGCGCCGGCGCGCAGGGCGCTGGCGTCGACGTCGACGTGATGCCAGCAATAGGCACCGGGCCGCTCGCCGCCGACACTCATCACTACTTCGGTCCCGTTGACGGCGAGGCGCAGCGGTGCCGTGTTGTCGGGGTAGCAGCGGGCGAGGATCCAGACGCGGGCCGTCCCATCCGTCGCTGGCAGATCCAGCGTCTTGCGGATGTGGCGAAAGCGGGTCAGGTCCTCGCCAAGAGAAGGGATGACGCGCCCCTCTTCGGTGTAGTAGAGCAGACTCATGAGCCCCGGCGGACGGAGTCGACGGCCTGCAGCATGGCGCGGATGTAGCCGAACTGGAAAGCGAAGGATTGCTGCCTGCTTCCCGGCGCATCACTCCGCGGCGCGTGATCGGGCACGACCATGTGCGGGTAACCCACCTCGTAGAGCGTTTTCATCAAGACGTACATGTCCATAACGCCCTCGTCAGGCCAGACTTCCTGAAACTTGCATCTACCGCCGAAGATATTAAGGTTCGTCTACTCCGTGGGCCAGAACACGGGGCGCCTCGTGTGGTCGGCGTCCGTGGCCTGGGTCTGGTCCTGACCAGGGGGCGGTCGATGAGTTCGCCCATCCGGAGCTACCGCCCATCCTGTTCGATCTGGAGACTGACCCGGACGAACTGCACGATGTCGCCGACCAGCCCCAGTACCAGGCGGCCCTGCTGGAGATGAAGTCAGCGACTGCTGCGCTGGCGCATGCGGAACGAGGACCAGCGCGCCGAACACTGGGCGTCCACCCTGCGGTGACAGATTACACAGAAGTGGTCATTTGCGGCAAAAAAATAGCTTGACGGCCTCACTCCCCCGCTCTATGGTTGCGTCCTAATATGCGGTCTCCCTCCGGGGACAGCGCCGGAATTTATCCCCCCATCCTCCACGATTAGGAGACAGGTCTCATGATTCGAAGAATAACGGCGGTGCTGGCCGTTCTCGCTCTGACAGTCGGAACGGCGAGCGCCCAGTTTCTCCACATCGGTGATCCCAACGTTCAACTCGCGGATCTGACCAGCGGCGGCAAACCCAACACATTGAGCATTTCCGGGTTGTCGCCGATCGGTGCGTACCCTTTCGACGGATCCACACTCGATGTGCCCTTCACCCTCAGTGGGTCCGGAGCCACGGTGTGGTTGATCATCTACACAGCGGGTCACAAGGCTCCCTTCACGATTGAGGGCCAGGGCCCTGGGCCGTACGCCGATCCGGAGCACGCCGCCGCTGGCTGGCACGTCTACGACGGCGTTGATGTTCTCGTCTTCAAGTCTCCGGGCCAGCGCTTCGGTGAAGGCGCCAATGTCATCTCCTGGAATGGTCGGGACATGGCCGGCGACGTCGTCGCTGCCGGTTCCTATAACCTCACCCTGGCCGCCTTCGATGACGAGGCCACGCCGCACGTCGTCGGTCGTGCACAACGTCAGTTCGGTGGTGGCGCGACGATCTACTTCAACACCCAGCGCGGAGAGGTCGTCAACTTCCAGGGTGAGGTGAGCAACATGGAGAACGACTGGATCGACAACCTGGACGGGTTCGATCTGGTCGGTAACCAGGCCGTCGTCGACGCCTGCGGTGATCGTGAAGGTTGCCCAGCGGGAATCATTTCGGCGACACCGCTCAACGCTGCGCGCACGGAATGGATCGGCAACTCTCGCGGTGGCGGCTTCGGCTGGTTGTATCGATTCCATTACGACTGGGCGACGCGACAGATCACGATGAACGAGGACTGGGGCGCCGACAACGGTGCGGAGTACGGCATCCTGAACACCGGCGACATCCTGCCAGGGCGTCAGTATGCGTCGACGACGAATCCGTCGAAGAGCCAGGTCTTCTTCACCGCCGGCGTCTCCGGCACGGTCAGCAAGATCGCTACCTGGACAGTCAGCGACGCCGCCTTCGTTCCCGGCAAGGAGTGGGATCTGACGGATCTCTTCCTGTACGACAACAATGGCGCCGATCGTTCGGGCGGTCCGGGAACCCTGGCGCGCTTCGCCAACGGCGAGCCTGATCCTTTCGGCCTGACCATGTCCGGTCACCACACGTCGTTGACGGTGCGTATGGATTATGATGGCAACATCAAATACATGAACCGCAACGGTGATGGTTTCGGTGACTCCCGCGTGTTCGCCGACGGTTCCTTCGGTGATCTGGCTTACGGACACACCGAAGCGCCTGCCTTCAAATACAGCCTCTACGCCACCGACTTCGGTTGGGTGACGAACATCGAGGCTGGCTCGGACAATTCGAGGAACGGCTTCGTTCTCGGTGAAGACGGCTCTGGCCTGTTCAACTTCGAGCCGAAGCAGATTCCTCTGACCTGGCCCCAGTACAACGTCATCATCAACGACGGGGGCGACTGGGACGGCGTCTACATGACTGTCGGCGGCTTCGGCGACGCAGCCGCATCTAACGACTTCATCCCTGAGCCCGAGGGAGATGCGCTGGCGATCCTTGCCAAATACCCGCTCGTTCAGTTGCCGTACGATCACAAGCGGGTGCCTCTCGGTACACCGATGACGGCAGTCCTGGAGCGCGACGCCGCGTTGCCCGACGCTTATTCGGTGAGCGACACCTACCCGAACCCCTTCAACCCCGAGACCACGATCCGTTTCGAGTTGCCGTGGGCTTCGGACATGAAGGTCACCGTCTACAACGACCAGGGTCAGGTTGTGCGCACACTGGTCAACGAAACGCTGTCAGCGGGAACCTTCGATATCACCTGGGACGGTCGTGACAACAACGGCCAAGAAGTGTCCACGGGTATGTACCTGTTCCTCGTGGAGGGTCCCAACCTGCGGACCTTCAAGAAGGTCACATTCCTGAAGTAGGCTGACCGGCCTCGTGGAATAGCACAGCACCGGGGGGGGTGCTGCCGGCATGCCGGC
>JAYZCA010000200.1:0-8993 GCA_036339235.1 Candidatus Latescibacterota bacterium
GTACCGCACCGCCAACCCATCGTGGCCGACGGCGCCGGTCACGCTTGTGGTCATCACCTCTTCGGGGCCGGCTCGTTGGCAGCGGCGCTGGCCACCGCCGACTGGCTGCAGCGCTCGGGTCGGCCGGGCACCATCCGCCTCTACGGCACGCCCGCCGAAGAGGGCGGTTCGGGTAAGGTCTACATGGTGCGCGCCGGCCTGTTCGACGACGTCGACGCCATTCTCCACTGGCACCCGCGTGACCGCAACGACGCCTGGGCATCGACGACGCTGGCCAACAAGTCGGCCAAGTTCCGCTACTACGGTGTTGCCGCCCATGCCGCCTCGGCACCCGAACGTGGCCGCTCGGCCCTGGATGGCGTGGAAGCCATGAATCATATGGTCAACCTGATGCGCGAACACGTGCCGGCGGAAACGCGCATCCATTACGTCATTACCCGCGGCGGCGCGGCGCCGAACATCGTGCCCGAATTCGCCGAGGTGTTCTACTACGTCCGTCACCCCGACGTAACCGTGCTGAAGGGTCTCTGGGAGCGCGTCGTCGCCGCCTCTGTGGGTGCCGCCACGGGCACCGGCACCCGCGTCGAGCACGAGGTCATCCACGGCAACTACAATGTCCTGCCCAACGAGACACTGTCGCATGTGATGGATGCCAGTCTGCGGCAGGTGGGTGGCGTCGTTTACACCGAGACGGAGCGGACTTTCGCCGAATCCCTGCGCGCCACCTTCGGCGACACCGACGTGGCGCTGGCGTCGGCCGCCGAGGTGCAGCCCTGGCAGCTGAGTGAGGGTAAGGCGTCCACCGATGTGGGGGACGTGAGCTGGGCGGTGCCGACCACGGGCCTCAGTACCGCCACCTGGGTGCCCGGTACGGCGGCCCACAGTTGGCAGGCGGTGGCCAGTGGAGGTACGACGATCGGCGTGAAGGGTATGATCGCCGCCAGCAAGACGCTGGCACGCACGGCGGCGGCCCTTTTTGAAACGCCGTCGACGCTGGCCGCGGCACGCGACGAACTGGATCGCCGCCGGGGCAACAGCTACGACTACACGCCGCTGCTCGGCGATCGCGACCCGCCCCTCGATTACCGCGACTAGGCATGACTATCCCGACAGACAGGATCGACGACCGGCGCGCGTGGACGGCGACGACCATCGACGATCCCGCTTCCTGGACGACGGCGTTGAGTGCGGATTGCCTCGACGAGTTGGAACATGTCGTCTCCGAACTTGGAGACGGCGATCCGACACACCTGCGCACTTCCGCTGCAGATCTGCCGCTCTGCGCGGCGCAGCTGGCTCCGGTGCGACAAGAGTTGGACCTGGGCCGCGGATTCGCCCTCGTCGATCACCTCGACGAGGCCCGTTTCGGCCGCTCCGGCGCCGTCACCGCCTACTGGGCCGTGGGTCAACTTCTCGGCCGACCCTTCGAGCAGGACGTGCAGGGCACGCTGCTCTACGACGTGCGCGACACGGGTCGTTCCGTCACTGGCGGCGCCCGTTTCTCCGTCACCCGTGCCGAGAGTACCTTCCACACCGACAACGCCTTCAACGACGAGCTGCCGGACTTCGTCGGTCTGTTGAGTCTGCGTACGGCCCGCGACGGCGGCCGCAGTCAACTGATCAGCGCCTGTGCACTGTACAACGAGCTGTTGGAACAGTTCGTCGACCTCGAACCCCTTCACGGCACGTTCTGGTTCGACCGTCGCGGCCAGCACGGGGCGGACGAGGCACCCGTCGCGGCTCGTCATCTCTACTGCTGGGACGGCTCGGAGCTGTCGATGCGCTACATGGCCTACTATATCCAGGTAGGGCAGGAACGGGCCGGTGAGGCGCTGAGCCCTGAGCAAGTCGCCAGCCTCGAAGCGATCGAGGAAGTCCTGCGCCGTCCGCAGATGCGGGTGGAGTTCGACCTGCATCCGGGGCAGATGATGTTTACCAACAATCACTGGATTCTCCACAACCGCACGGCCTTCACCGATCATGCGGAAGAGGACGACAAGCGACACTATGTACGGTTGTGGTTGAGCCGCGGCTGACTCGGACGCAACCGCACAATGACAGACCTGATTCCATCGCTGTTCGACCTCGCCGAGCGCCTGCTCCACTCCGACAACCTCGGATACATCCTCGCCGGCATCGTCATCGCCATCTGGTGGGCTGCCAGCAGCGTCGTCGGTGCGCTGCGCCGGGGGCGGGCCGATGCCGAGCCACGGCCGCGACGCCGTCTGCCTCTTAAATAGGAGCACGATGGAAGACGACCGGCTCCTGCGGGAACGCTGCCAGTCTCTGAGCGAGACCAATCTCGTACGCAGCCTCACCCTGGAGCGCGCCGACAATTCCGCCGCCTTCGTCGACGAGGCACTGCGCGAACTCGAGCGGCGCGGTACGACCCTGGATGCCTGCATCGATCGCGTCGAGCTTCGCGCCGGCCCTCGTAGCGGCCAGACCAGCATCAACAGCGCCCTGGCCCTCGTCAACGACGAGGTGCCGCGCCGCGCTGTCGCCAGTTTCACCCACTCACTGGGGGAGACCCTCGTCCTGCAGCGCGAGGGCTGGGGCTGGGTCCTGCATTTCTATGCGGAGGATCGCTACGGGCTCTCCTATCTCATCGACGGCACCGACGTGGCCCGCATGGTCGTGGAGCGCTTCCTGCGCCTGCAGCCCTGGCGTGAGGAGGCCGGCGAGGGCCACCACCTGGACGACTGGAAGACGTTGACCGCCAGCGACGACGCCGAGCGTATACTGGCACTCTCCGACCGGCTCGCCGCGGCGGGTGTGCCACATGCTGTGCGCCCACCGTTGTTTACGCCGGCAGGAGATGATTCCGTCGCCCTCCTCGTGCCCCGCAGACGCCGGGCCCAGGCCATTGAGGTCGCCGGCCTGGGGCAGGCTCCGGTGCGACAACTCCATCACCGGGCAGAGGCCTGCGACGAAGCCGGCGACCTGGCGGGCGAACTGGTTGCCTATGACGAGCTTGCCGCCACGGATGGCGACAATCACGCCGTCCATTACAATCGTGGAGTCGTTCTGCTGGAGTTGGGTCGCCATGAGGAGGCAGCCGCCGCTTTCATGGAGGCCGCCGCCTGCGGCCTCGTCAGGCTGAAGCCGGATCTGTCTCTCGGTAGAGGTCCGTCAGGTGGCGGGCTGCTCGGGCTGGTGGGCGTCGGCGCCCGCCTGCTGGGACGCGCTGTCAGTTCATCCCCGGGGGCCGGTTTCCCGAACTGGTTCGACGATGTGGAACAGCGCCTGCAGTCGCTGCTCGATCGTTTCGGCCCGCGCTCGGATCTGCTCCACAGCCTTGCCAGCCTCGCCCGCGTCAAAGGCGACACCACCGCCGCCGTCGAGCGCTACCATGCCATCCTGGCCCTCGATCCGAACGACGAGGTCGCCGGTTTTCAGCTGCAGTACCTGGCCGCCGCCGGTGATTGACATCGACTGCCGTGCCGGCGTTGCTTGTGAGCCATGAGCGACATCAATCCCGAACTGCTGCCTGGTGATTCCGACCTGGCCCACTACCGCGAGCATGGCTGGTATATCTCGCCGCCGCTGTTCGACGAAGATGAGTTGGATCGCGCCACCGACGCCAGCGAGCGGTATTACTCCGGCCTCGACTCGTCGCGCATCGACCTGCCCAACTGCCGCAGCTACAACCTGGCCTGGTGGCCCGGGGCTGGCGCCGACAAGCTGCGCAAGAACGACTTCACCACACCCATCGTGCCGGAGCTCGACGCCCTGCTGCGCAAGCCGGAACTCGGTGCCACGGGGGCTCTGCTGGCCGGCGAGGATGTGCGCCTGTGGCACGACCAGTTGCTCTACAAGCCGCCCTCCGCCCCGGAGGCGCCGCAGGCCGTTGGCTGGCACACCGACTTCGGCTACTGGCGCACCTGCTCATCCCCCGAAATGCTCACCGCCTGGGTGCCCTTTACCGACATGGACGAGGCCATCGGCACGATTTCGTTCATCGACGGCAGTCACCGATGGCCGCAGAACAACCATCTCGATTTTTTTTCCAGCGACCTCGACGGTCTCGAAAAACAGTTTGAAACAGGCGGGGCGCCTGTGGTGAAAGTGGCCGCCGTCATGCGCCGCGGTCAGGTCAGCTTCCATCACTGCAAGACGATCCACGGCAGCACCCCGAACACGACCGACGCCCCCCGCCGCTCCATCGCCCTGCACCTGCAGCCGGCATCCAACCGCTATGTCGAGCGGCCGGCTGATGACGGCAGCCTCTACACTCATCCCAACGACGAGTTGACCCGCGGCGCCGACGGCCGTCCCCACTACGACGATCCGGTGTTCTGTCCCGTCGTAGGACGTGTCACCCAACGTCATCCCTGAACCGAAGGACGCATTCGTGACCAACATTCGTCAGTCCCTCTGCTTCGGTGCCTTCGCCCGGACGAAATCCCCGCAAGAGGTGATCGCCGCCGCCGCCGACATCGGCTATGCCTCGGTGGAAATGTTGCCGCCGGAACACTGGCAGACCGTGAAGGATCACGGCATGGACGTGGCCATCATCGTCGGCCACGCGTCGCTGCCGGACGGCCTCAACAAGAAGGGCAACCACGACCGCATCGAGACCGAGTTGAAGGAAAACATCGATCTCGCCGTCGAGCATGGGATCCCGTCGCTGATCACCTTCAGCGGCAATCGTGAGGACCGCTCCGAGCGGGAAGGCCTCGACAACTGCGTCGAGGGGCTCCTGCGGGTGAAGAGCTACGCCGAACAGAAGGGTATCACCCTCTGTATGGAATTGCTCAACAGCAAGGTCAATCATCCCGACTACCAGTGCGACCGGACCCCCTGGGGTGTCGAGCTTTGCCGCGCCGTCGACTCACCACGGGTGAAACTGCTCTACGATATCTACCACATGCAGATCATGGAGGGCGACCTGATCCGCACCATCGAGGAGCATCACGAGTGGATCGCCCACTACCACACGGCGGGCAACCCGGGTCGCAAGGATCTCGATGACGAGCAGGAGATCTTCTATCCGCCGGTGATGCGCGCCATCGCGCGCACGGGCTATGCGGGTTTTGTCGGGCACGAGTACTCGCCGAAGGCGGATGTCATCGAGTCCATGCGCGCCGCCTTCGAGACCTGTAACGTGCAAGGCTGAGGCGGACGCATGGACATAGTGCCGTCCGACGCCGTCCTCGGCGCCGAGATTCGCGACCTCGACCTGTCCCTGCACCTGTCTGAAGAGCAGGTGGTGGATTTGCACACGGCCCTTCTCGATCACGGTGTTCTCGTGTTCCGCGACCAGCACATCACCGACGAGGACCAGGTTCGTTTCACCCGCTATTTCGGCCCCCCCGTCGAACATGTGCGCAAGCAGCGCCGGCGCCGGGTGAAGGAGATCTTCATCATCTCCAACGTGAAGGAAAACGGCGAGCCCATCGGCGCACTCGGCAGCGAGTTGATCGACTTCCATTCGGACCTCTCCTACCTGCCGAAGCCAGGCACGATCTCTCTGCTGTACGCCGTCGAGATCCCGGCCGAAGGGGGAGACACGCAGTGGTGCGACTGTCGTGCCGCCTACGACTCGCTGCCGCGGCAACGTCAGGATTACCTGCGAACTCTGCGTGCCGTACATCGGCATTACGTGGAAGAGCAGAACCCGCCGGAGCCCACCGTCCACCCCGTCGTGCGTACACACCCCGAAACGGGACGTCTGTCCTTCTATGTGAACCCGCATTTGACCAGCCACATCGACGGCATGCCCCGTGGCGAGGGAGACGCGTTGCTGCGAGAGCTGTACGACCATATGGATCAGCCGCAGTTCACCTTCACGCACGAGTGGCAGGTCGATGACCTTGTCATGTGGGACAACCGTCCGACCATGCATCGCCGCCTGGCGTTTCCGCACGATCAGCGACGGATCATGAATCGAACCCAGGTTTTCGGAGAGGAAGTGGTGGAATGAAGCTGAAAAATCAGGTCGTCATCGTCACCGGGGGAGGCTCCGGCGCTGGCGAGGCCATCGTCGCCGCATGCGTTGCCGAAGGTGCCCAGGTCGTCGCCATCGGACGGGAAGAGGCCAAGCTGGAGGCGGCATGCGCCGCCGCGGGCGACGGCGCTCACGCCGAGGCTGGTGATGTCACCGACAGGGCCCGCATCAAGGAGATCATAGACGCCGCCATCGCTCGTTTCGGCCGCATCGACGTGCTCATCAACAACGCCGGGGTCAACATCGCCGACCGCTCGCTGGAGAAGCTCTCCCCCGAGGACTGGGATCTGGTGATGAACATCAACGCCACCGGCGCCTACAACACGATTCACGAAGTGCTGCCACATATGCGCCGACAAAGAAACGGCCTCGTCATCGCCGTGTCTTCCATGGCCGGCACGGCGCCCAGCGTGCTGGGCGGTGTCGTCTACTCGGCGGCCAAGCACGCCATGTCGGTGCTGACGCAGATGGTCGACCTGGAGGAGGCCAAACACGGCATCCGCTCCTGCGTCATCTCTCCGGGAGAGATCAACACACCCATCCTCGACCAGCGCCCGGTGGAGGTGACTGACGAACACAAGGCCAAGATCCTGCAGCCCGAGGACATCGCCGCGGCAGTGCTTTTCGTCGCCACGCTGCCGAAGCGAGTTGTCATCCACGAGATGGTCATCAAGCCACTCGGACAGGGCTCCGTATCGTAGCCCCACCGCGGCAGCTGCGCGGCAAGCCCCTCACCGACTTCCTGCGCCGGGTGCAACGCCCGGACGTGGATCTGGTCTTCGTCCTGCAGGACCTGCAGGACCCGATCAACGTCGGCTCCGCCTTCCGTATCGCCGACGCCTGCGGTGTGCGCCGCATGGTTCTCACCGGCATCACGACGTGCCCGCCGCACCCGCTGATCAAGAAGGTTGGCCGTGGCCGCGAGCGCCGCGTGCCGTGGGACTACGTTGAGGACGCCGCCACTGCGGTCGTCGCACTCCGGGACGAAGGGTATCGTGTGACGGCCGTCGAGATCACCGGCGCTGCCGTCCTCTACGACGCAGCCGACTACGGCGATCGCATCGCCCTCGTCGTGGGACACGAAGACCACGGCGTCACCAACCGCACGCTGGCATCCTGCGACCAGACCGTGTTCCTCCCCATGCACGGCAAGGGCGCCTCACTCAACGTGCACGTCTCACTGGGAATCGTCGCCTATCACGTATTGAGTTCTGCTGCCCCATAGGCATTGCGAAGCAATGCCGGCTTGGCGGCGCTGGATCACTGACAGCTATGAATCATCATCGATAGGCGCCGCCAAGTTGCCGCAGGTACTCCGAGTCCCACGCCGCCAGCAGGCTCTCGTTCTCCGAATACGGTCCCGGCGTGTAGGCGGGGGATGCAATACCCTCCTGATTCTGCTCACAGATGCGCCAATCCTGACGGTTCGTCGTGTCCCAGAACTCGATGGCGTCCTCGGGATTGCTCTCCGGGTCATCAAGGGTTTGAGGCGGGAACAACCACTCGCAGACCACGCGCGTGTGCGCCGCGTCCACGGGCCACAGGGTGTGCGACATGACATAGTCAGGGTGCAGGCTCAGCAGCAAGTTGGGAAAAACGGTGTAGTAGTACACCCGCCCATGGTCTGCTTCGGGGAGACCGGGGATCGGGGCGCCGCAGGAGCGGCCGCTCGCCGTCATGCTCCCGCCCTTCCGGTTGATCGTCATGTAGCCGCCCAGAATCGGCCCCTCCGCCAGATCGTTGGTTCCACTCTGGTAAGGTGTTAGCTTCGCCAGTTCCGGATGGATGACTGGACAGTGCAGGCACTCCGAATAGTTGAGCGCCACCAGCTTCCAGTTGGCCTGCACGACGTATTCGATGCGCCGAGCCGAGCGCAGGCCAGGGAGTCCGAAGCGGGATGTGGAAGGCTGCAGCGAGGCGAGGGCATCATCCACCGGCTCCGGTCCCGCTGCGAGGTTCAGGAACAGAAACCCCTCCCAGGTTTGCAGGGCGACTGCACGCAAAGGGTAGTCTTCCCGTGCGAAGCCCGGCACAGCGTCCATGTGCGGTGCACCGATCAGGCAGCCGTCAAGCCCGTACGTCCAAGCGTGATAGGGGCACTGAATCGTCTCTCGTAGCCGGCCGTGCGGCTCCGAGCACAGTCGGGTGCCACGGTGCCGGCAGACGTTGTGCAGTGCCCGAAGTTGTCCGCTGCCGTCGCGCAGCGCGATGACGCTCTGCTCGCCCACGTCGGCCAGCAGATAGTCACCGGCCTGCGCCAGGCGATCGGCGCGATCAACACACACCCAGTTGCGCCGGAAGATGCCGCGCAGCTCCTCGGCCAGGATGTCCGGTGATGTGAAGTACTCACCGGGCAGAGTATGGGCAGGAGTCATCTCTCTCCTTTCGTCGTCGGCTGTCATGCGCTGAAACTGCACGGGACGCCCGCCGGCTGAATGTAATGCGTATGCCGACGCCGCACGGAATCGTGACTCACGAGACCAGCGGCACGACAACGATTCACCGGCGACAGGACGTCGGCGCTGCTAGGTCGCCGACATGGACTTCGGCCGCAGGCCGAATCCGGGCGACAGGATGTTATGGTCAACCGTAGGCATTGCGCAGCAATGCCGAACAGGCGACGCTGGATCTGTGACCGGCAATGGACCTGCGATTGCGCCGCCCTTGCCCCGGTTCCACGCCCCCCCTTTCGTATTTGCATTCCACGGAGATACGATGACCGACGCCCGACCAACGACCCCCACGCACTACAGCTCCATTAACGACGACATCCTCGGCGAGGTCGAGCGCGACTTCGCCTTCCGCCCCTGCGGCGTCGACAACCCGCGTACCCTTGAGCGCGAGCAGATCGATCGCTTCAACGAGCGTGGGTTCGTGTTGCCCGTAAGCGTCTTCTCCGAGACCGAAATCGCTTCGGTGCGTGGATATTTCGACGACTTGCTGGCGCGCGTTCTGGCCACGGGCAAGGATCATTACTCCATCAGCACCGCCCACATGAAGTACGGCCGCGTTTACGACCTGCTCACCGAGCCGCGTATCGTCG
>JAYZCA010000201.1:0-3315 GCA_036339235.1 Candidatus Latescibacterota bacterium
ACGCCGTTGATGACCGTGTAGTCGGAGGCCTGGATCGCCTGGAACAGCACGGTGCCGATCCCCGGATAGGCGAAGATCACCTCGACGATTACCTGCCCGCCGACGACGTTGGCCAGGGACAGACCCAGGGCGGTGAACTGCGGCAGCATGGCGTTGCGCAGGCCGTAGCGAAAAAAGATCGTCCGGTTGCGCAGGCCATTGGCCTCGGCCAGCGCGATGTAGTCCTCCCCCGAGGTGGTCACCATCATGCCACGCATGCCGAGCGCCCAGAAGCCCACCGACTGCAGGACGATGGCCAGCGCCGGCAGGACCGAATGGTGCAGGACATCGACGTAATAGCTGACGCTGGCGATGGCCAGCATCCCTGGTGAGTAGCCTCCTGACAGGGGGAACAGCTTGAACTTGAGTCCAAGTATGTAAAGGACGATCAGCCCAAGCAGATAGGGCGGGATGGCCGACATCGTCATCAGCGGTACGGCCATGTTGCGCAGCCAGCGGGGCGAGGCGGGCCAGGCTGACAACGCCCCCAGCAGGGTACCGATGGCAAATCCGATGAGCACCGAGATGAACATCAGCCCGAGAGTCCACGGCATGGCGTTGCCGATCAGATCGCCGACGCGGGCCGGATAGTTGGCCAGCGAGTAGCCGAGATCGAGGGTCAGTGTGTCGCCCAGGAAATTCAAATACTGTTCGTAGAGAGGCTTGTCGAGGCCGAACTTCGCCTGATAGGCCTTCACCATGGCCTCGATCCCGTCCTGACGCAGGCCGCCGCTGGCGGCGAGCTGACCGAGCTTCTCACGGATGGGGTCGCGTCCCGTGCCCAGTCGGGGCACGAAGAAGTTGACACTCGCCGCCGCCCACACCACTACCAGGAAGAGGGAGACGCGCTTGACGACGTAGTTCCAATTCATGGCCAGCCCGTCAGTAACGGCCATCGTTCACAGGAGGGCAAGTGCTTCACAACACTGCTCTCGTCGTGCAGCATGGCATGGCCAGAGCAGGCGGCGATCACTCGGCGCCCTGCTTGTACACCGATTCGCGCAGGCCCTTGATGTAGCCGATGGCGAAGAGCCGGCCGATCGAGGAGTACCCCGGGTGGTCGTTGTCGTCACCCTCCATGGTCGGCACGTGGTCCGGTCGCAGGACGCCTTCGAAGCCGATGTCGCGGTACGCCTTCATGCACTCATACATGTCCGTCTGGCCATCGTCGTGGAAGGTCTCGACAAACTTCTCCGGTGTACCGCGCACGTCGCGGAAATGGACGAAATGGATCTTGTCGTGGAAGTGGCGGATAACGTCGGGCAGCTGATCGGTCATCAGCGCGAAGTTGCCCTGACAGAGACAGATGCCGTTCACCGGGCTGGGGATGAGGTCCACGAGCTTCTGGTAGTTTTCGACGCTGCGCATGATACGACCCATACCCCGCAGGGGTGACAGGGGCGGATCGTCCGGGTGCATGGCCAGCTTGACCCCAGCCTCCTCGGCGACGGGGATCACCTTTTCGAGGAAGTACTTCAGGTTGTCCCACAGCTGCTCTTCCGTCACCTCTCCGTACTCCGTGGGCGGCGCCTTCTTCATCAGTTCATTGTCGAACCCGGTGACATAGGCGCCGCCCCGCCCCGGGGCCGTCGTCGACGTGCGTGTCCAGTTGAGCACGGGCATCCACTCGTAGCACCAGACCTCGATGCCGAGGGCGCCCATCGTCCGGATCAGATCGATGGCGTAGTCGATCTCCTGGTCCCGGTCGGGCAGACCGAGCTTGGCCTTGTTGAGCGGTGGCCGCGCCTCGATGACGCTACAGTCGAAACCACCGTTCTCGTAGGCCGTCTTGGCCCGGACGATGTTGGGAAAACTCCAGGGACGTTCGTCTGGGTGGATGTCGGCGGGATCTCCCGAGCCCCGCCTGTGGGGAAAGCCGCCGACCACATGATCGACGCCGCACTGCTTGACCATCTTCCACAGTGACGACGGGTGGGGGGACATAGCTTCGGCGATCTTGATCATCTGGCGTCTCTTCCTTGGCGTGATGTTGGCTTGGTGATCAGCGCAGCAGTGTCATTGGGCGGCTCATCGTATGACCCGCAAACGTCAGGCGGTAGAAATACGTGCCGCTGGCGACCTCGGCGCCACCGGCGTCGTGGCCGTCCCAGCGCAGCCGGTGGGAGCCTGCAGCAAAGGGGCCGTCGGCAAGAATACGGAGGTGCCGGCCGAGAACATCGAAGATGGCAATTTCCACGATCGCCGTCCTGTCGAGATCGAAGGAGATGACCGTACCCCCGTTGAAGGGGTTCGGGAAGTTGTCCCTCAGCATCGTCTCTGTCGGTCGACCGGCGAGGCCGGCGACGACGGTGGCCGGCGGTCCGACGATCCGGATGTCATCGAAATCGAGACGCAGGCCATGCATCTCATGATGCTCGGCGACTATCTCGAAGCGGTCGACATCGGCCCAGTCGAACCGTCCCGCTGGCTCATGGAAGTCACCGTCCCAGGCGCCGTGCTCGCGGAACTGACGCAACGGGATGTGCACCTGCTGCCAGCGGCCTTCCCAGGAGACGACGGCATCGTCCACCGTGGCCCGCATACGCCAGGGAAGGTCGCCGTCGGAGGCATGTTGGCCGTCGAGAAAACGTACATCGATGGCGGTGCCCGGGGAGTTGCCGCGCACTCGGAACTGGAGAGCGAAGCCGTGGGCGACGAGTTGCGACAGGTCGCGGTCGGGGCGGAAGTCGAAGGTGACAGCGTTGTAGCGATCGGCTCCGGTCCAGGTGATACCGAAACGGCCACTGGCGGCGGCCTCCGAGTAGAAGTCCAGGTCGCCGGCGCTGATCCAGCTGGCCTCCACGATCCCCGTCGCGATCACGTCCTCGTAGAATGGGAAGCCAAGCAAGTCCGGGCGTCTGACGAACTCGCTCTGCGCCGGCACCGGCAGTCCGAGCGCCTCCAGGAGAGGCTCGTTCAGGTCGAAATCGAACTGCTCGCCGGTGCCCGGCTCGAACAGACCGAAGCCGCCCCGGTAGTCCCACATGGCCCACGGTATCGCTCGTTCCTCCAGATGCGAGCGCACGATGTCGTACCACAGAACCCGGTCTCGGAGATCGCTGTTGGGGATATAAACTCCCAGCTCGCCACAGAACACGGGCACGCCTCGTTCTGTGGAAAACCGCGCGGCGATGTCGATGAGATCACGTATGTCAGCCAGAGTCCCCTCCGTATCATAGGCGGCCAGGGCCGCGTCGACCCAGCTACCGGCCAGGGCCTGGGGCAATGGCGGCATGCGCTGGGCGTCGTAGGGAAAGGGCACGCCCCGCAGAGACA
>JAYZCA010000202.1:0-6827 GCA_036339235.1 Candidatus Latescibacterota bacterium
GCGACACCGAGCCAACGGGCACCGCCACCGTAGCGGGCCGCCTTCGACGCGTGGCGCACCTTCTGATCGAGGATGGCGCCTATGGACGTCGGCCCCGGTGGACCCGTGACCACGGCGGTCTCGTCAGCACAGTAGACGACGCGCCAGTCGGTGCGTGCCACCACCAGACGCAGGAAATAGACATCGTCACCGCTGATCAGGTGGCCGATGTCGTCGAAGCCGCCCACTTCCTCCCAGACGGCACGTCGGTAGGCCAGGCTGCGACCTGTGCACGAGAGCGGCGCCCCCATGCCGATGCTGCCCTCCGCCATCGCCGACACACCGAGATTGTCGACGGCCAGCAGCCGGTGACGGTGACGGAGCAGGGGATCGACGCAAGCGAAGCCAGCGACCAGACCCACCTCGTCGGTGAACCGCGCGGCCATACCGGCCACCCACTCCGGCGGCGGTCCGCAGTCGGCGTCGGTGAACAACAGCAGGTCGCCGTCGCTGACCTCGATCCCGGCGGCCAGGGCGCTCTTTTTGGGACAGGCGTAGCGGGGGGATTGCGGTGCGCTCACGACGACAAGTTGTGCATCAACGTCCTCCGCCGTCGTCCATTGCTCAGAGATGCGTTCGACGAGAGCGCCTGTGCCGTCGGTGGAACGGTCGTCGACGACGACGATCTGCAGGCTGCCGGCGTACACCTGACGCCGCAATGCCAGCAGGCATGACGAGATGTTCTGCGCCTCGTTGCGTGCCGCCACGACGATCGATACCGAGGGCGTCGCCGCGTTGCGGCAGGCGCCACGGCGGCTGCGCGCGATGCCGACGCCCAGCCAGAGGATGACGGCCCCATAGAACAGGGTCCCCGCAGCCAGGGCGACCTCGAACCACCCGGCGGTCAAGGGTTACAGGACTCCGTAGCGCACATCGAGCCACAGATGCGTCTGGTCTCCGTCTCCGTAGCCGCTGCGGTTCGTCAATGGCGTCGCCGGCCCGTCACGCGGCGGCAGCGGCACGTTGTCTCCCCATTCGAAGGCGGCACCGGCACGCAGACGCAGGCGCGGCCACAGACGCAGATCGACGCCGGCTGTCAGCAGGCTGCGCCGGCCGACGTTGCCGTCGAGGAAGTCCTTGTTCTGGCGCTCGTCCCCGGGTCGCCAGCCGCGGTGCAGGTCGCCGCCGACGTTGAGGATCGTGCCCTCCTCCAGCAGCACGTTGTCGCCGTGCCGGCTGCGCGAGAATGACAGTGACGTCGACAGGTCACGCGTCCACCGACGTTCGACTTCGAAGCGCCAGCGATCGCTGTTCGGGCCGAGGCTGTGACCGAGGGGTGCGTCAAAATGGCGGAAGATGTTGACCGGGAACTTATGGGTGTAAAACCACGGCTCGATGCGCACGTAGTCGGCGCGCAGGTCGACGTCGTCCACGCCCAGCGGGTCGGTCCACAGCGCGCCGGACTGCAACGAGAATTTGTTGGCGAAATCGTCGCTGAAGATCTTCAGCTTCTTGAGATCGTCGATGGCGTAGGCCGCCCACCAGCGCAGGCCGGGGCGCAAGCGCCAGTCGGCGTCGATGGCCATCATCACGTTGTCCTTGTCGCCCAGATAACTCTGCGCCGCCCAGTAGAACATCAGCGGATTCATGTAGGCCGGCTCGGGACCGCGGTCGCCGTAGATGACAACCTCCTGAAAGCCGAGATCGAGGGACGTCGTCACCGCCACCTCCATGCGATGAGCGGCGATCCACTTATCGGGATCGAGGACGCGGGACATGCCGTTGACGATGTAGCTGGCGTTGGCGTCGGCCTCGCCGCCGCACAGCGGCGAGTCCGGCCGGTCGGGGCAGGTCTGCAGAGAGCCATGGAGGCTAACCAGTTCGATGGCTCCCAGGTGCGTGCGCAGTCGTACCATGTCGAAGGCTGGCGCGTTGGCGCTGAGACCGAGATTGTCGCGGGGTGCGGGCCCCCATTCCACCTGATCCTTGCCGACCTGGACGTCTACCCAGGGACCCAGACCGAAAGTCACGTATGCAGCGCCTCGGTGAAAGTCGGCCAGATTCCCTTTCAGCTGCACCGCCTCCAGTTGCCGCTCGTAGACATCCTCCCGCAGTGTGTAGTCACGCGTGCCTTGTTCCCGGGTCTGCTCGAAGCTGATGCGGAACCCGACCCGATCGTGGAGATCGCCGCGCAGGACGCCGCCCAGTCGATTGCGGTAGACGCGCTCATTGCCATCGCGTCCGCGACCGGAGAGCAAGTCCGTCTGTTGGCTGGCCAGCAGGTCGGCGAAGATGTTGCCGCGTTCGGTGCCATAGTACACCGGCGGCCGGGCTGCGGCCGGCGTACTGAGGTGCAGACCCTCGGCCCGGCGCGGGACGTCACCTCGCAGGGCCCGCACGTCAGAATCGAGTTCCTGCAGCAGTAGCGCCAGGCGTCGGCGGTCTATCCGAGTCAGTGCGGCGACGCTGTCGGCGCGCAGCGCCAGGTTCGCCATGTGACGACGACTGAATGGCTTGATGCCGTCCGCCGTGCCTGACAGATGCCCCGCAGCCTCCAGGCGTTCGATCAGGACGTACGACCAGTGTTCGACGGGCAGCATCGTCGTCGCGTCCTGTGCCTGCCCAAGGCCAGCGCCGATCAGCAGCAGCGCCGCGACGGGGATCCCCATAGAACCCCCTGGCCATCGCCTTGACGATTTCCGCGAGCGCCGATACGTTAGCGCTTCTTTTGCCCGCTGCGGGCCACCACAACAACACTTCGCAACCCGATCGGTACCCGACATGAACTCCATCTCCGACATTCGCGCCCGCGAAATCCTCGATTCCCGCGGCAATCCCACGGTCGAGGTCGATGTCCTGCTCGACAGCGGCCATCTCGGACGCGCCGCCGTACCCTCGGGTGCCTCTACGGGCGAACATGAGGCGGTGGAACTGCGTGACGGTGACTCCGGAAGGTACCTTGGCAAGGGTACGAGCCGGGCCGTCGCCAACGTCCACGACGAGATCGCACCCGCTCTGAAGGGCATCAGCGCCTTCGACCAGGTACGGGTGGACGAAAGGATGATCGACCTCGACGGCACGGCCAACAAGGGCCGCCTGGGCGCCAACGCCATCCTCGGCGTGTCACTGGCCACGGCCCATGCCGCGGCCGCCGCCGCCGGATTGCCCCTTTACCGCTATCTCGGCGGGCCGTCGGCGCGGACCCTGCCGGTGCCGATGATGAATATCCTCAATGGCGGTGCGCACTCGGACAACAATGTCGACCTGCAGGAATTCATGGTGATGCCGGTGGGCGCCACCACCTTTGCCGAAGGCCTGCGCATGGGCGCAGAGATCTTCCACAATCTGAAGTCCGTCCTCAAGGACCGCGGCCTCAATACATCCGTGGGCGACGAGGGCGGCTTCGCTCCGGACCTGGCTTCGAATGACGACGCTCTCGAGGTCATCGCCGAGGCCGTGGGCCGCACCGGTTACCAACTTGGCGACGACGTCCTGCTGGCCCTCGACGTGGCTTCGAGCGAGCTCTATGCCGACGGCACCTACACCTTTCACTGGTCCGACAAGAAGAGCCGCACGTCGTCACAGATGACCGACTACTACGGAACCCTGATCGAGCGCTTCCCCATCATCTCCATCGAAGACGGCATGAACGAGGACGACTGGGAAGGCTGGAAGGAACTGACAGACCGCTTCGGCGACCGCATCCAGCTGGTGGGTGACGACCTGTTCGTCACCAACGTCGAGCGTCTGGCGCGCGGCATCACCGACGGGGTTGGCAATTCGATCCTGGTGAAAGTCAACCAGATCGGCACGCTCACCGAGACGCTCGCCGCCATCGACATGGCCCATCGCGCCGGGTATACCTCCGTCATCTCGCATCGCTCCGGGGAGACGGAAGACACGACGATCGCCGACATAGCCGTGGCCACGAACGCCGGTCAGATCAAGACGGGCTCGGCGTCGCGAACCGACCGGATCTCCAAGTACAACCAGTTGCTGCGTATCGAGGAGCAGCTCGGATCCCAGGCCGCCTATCCCGGCCGCGCCGCCTTCGGCCGTCTGCTGGACTGACCCTACTTTCGGGTTGGCGGTTCAATCTTTCCACCCATCTTGCGCTGATCCCAGGCACTCGCACCGACCCCCAACAGCCACTGCGCCAGCAGCACCGCAGCCAGCGCCCCGACACCGGCGGCCGGTTCGAGCAGCCGAGTGAGCACGGCGGCCAGCAGGATTCCCAGTTCATCGATCTTGGCCAGAGCCGCCGAAAAGGGCTCTGGCCGGCGGCGCCGGGCTGCATGCTGACCGACCTGTATCACGCGACGACCGAGAATGCGAGCCGCGGGCCGCACGAACATCACCAGGACGAGAACCAGACCAAAGGCGGCCATATCGAACCCCGCGGAGCCGACGCCGCCGCCCACGAGCCAGCCTCCGAGGAAGGGCGCCAGCAGGCGAGGCAGCGAGGCTCCACGCTCCAGGACGTGCAGGATGTCGAGACGGCGCAGGGTGGCGTTGATGAGCCAGAAGCCGGCCACGGTACCCACCAGCAGCGTCTCGAGTCCGACGGCACCGGCGATGCCCGCCGCGATGAGTACCACGGCAGCCAGCTGCGGGTACAGACCGCTGGGGGCGAAGTCGTCCTTCGTCGCCAAGTCGGCGACGAAACCTGCAAGGCATCCGGCGCCCATGGCCCACAGCAGCCGCGCGAAGACACTGTCGATTTCGAGCAGGACCCGCACATCCCATCCGGGAACGATGGTCTCCAGCGCTGGCCAGGGTGCCAGAGCGCTGCCCGTGGCCGCCAGCAGCACCGCCAGCGAAGCCGCCGCCGAGGGATTCCAGAAGCCGCCGCGGCCGGCCCTACGGCTGAGCGCCGCGCCAGTTCCAGGTAAGGCTGGCCCGGCGACACAGACGCCTGCCAGCACCATCAGTGCCGCCGGCATCGGCGGCGGCATGCCCGGAATCAGACGGGACCCGGCGTAGGCCGCGGCAAACACGGCTGCCGCCGCCGCCAGGGCCATGGCGGTTTCGTTGAGGAAGGGCACGACGGCGGCGCGCCGCACGACGCGAAGATCCAGACCGCAGCCGATTTCGAGTCCCACCCAGCCGGCGAAGAACAGGAACGCGGGGTGCAGGATCTCGTGCGCCGGGACAGCCACCCACGTCGGCGCTGCCCACGCCAGCAGACCTCCGCAGGCTGCGGCGAGCGCGGGCGTGTCGAGCACAGCCCACACCCACCAGGGACGATCCCGCGTCGGCAGGCGATACCGCACCGCCAGCAACAGGACGGTCACCACGACGGCCGCTGCCGGCAGGAAACGTCCCATATCATTCATGCGGTCAGGACCTTGACGGGCCATCTGCTGTGGCCGGCCCGGCCGGCGTCAGAAGGGCAGGTCGTCGTCCTCGGAGTCACCGCCACCTGCAGGTGATCCGCCACCAGGTGCTGCGCCGCCCTGGGGGCCACCCATACCACCACCCCCGCCGCCCTGGCCGTAGTCACCGCCACCTGCAGGCGGTCCGCCACCAGGTGCTGCGCTGCCCTGGGGGCCACCCATACCACCACCCATGGCGCCATCGTCGCGGCCATCGAGCATCTGCATTTCGCTCACCACAACCTGCGTCGTGTAGTGCTTCTGGCCTTCCTTTTCCCATGTGTCGGTTTGCAGGCGACCCTCAACGTAGACCTTGCTGCCCTTTTTCAGGTACTGGCCGACGATTTCGGCGAGCTTACTCCAGAACACGAGCCGATGCCACTCGGTGCGCTCCTGGCGCTGACCCTCGCGATCGTTCCAGCTCTCGTTGGTCGCCAGGTTGACGTTGGCCACCGCTGCGCCGCTAGGCGTGTAACGAACCTCCGGGTCCGAACCCAGATTGCCGATGAGGATGACCTTGTTCACGCCTCGGGCCATGGTACTGCTCCTGGAAGTTAGCGAGGCAAGCGTTTCCTCGCGGGATTGAGATGACAAGACCGGGTGGCCACAGACCACAGTGGCCGCGGCCGTATCTTACACGAGCCCTGAAACCAGGTCAAGACGGCTCCAGGCCGAGTTTGACATGTCCCCACACCTTCTTACCTTATTAGTAGGTTTGGTGATATACCATTCTGGCAGTGAACGTTAGCCTCAGGTCAATCACTCCAAGACATCATGATCGCCGTCCTCGCACAGCAGTCCCTTTCCCTTGAAGCCTTTAGCTCCGAGGGTCAGTCGTCCTTTAGCGGGATGCTGGTGTTCGTCGGTGCCTTCATCGGCGTTGTCGTCCTCATGATGATCGTTCAATCCCTGTTGAAGCGCCGGCGGAACACCAGGGCCAAGGGCAGGAACGGTCGACCTCGTGCCTCCAAGAAGCGCCGGCGGCTGAAGCAGAAGGGCACCGACGCCGTAAGCGAGTTCACGGTACCGGTCCTCGACATGGACCCGCTCATCAGTCCGCCCACAGGCCGACCCCGCCCCATCCCGGACGAACTGCAGGACGGCACCGTCCTCGTCAGCCAGCGCCTCGGCGTGAAGTGCCTGCTGCTGGAACAGCTCACCGAAGTTGATCTCAGTACCCTCAAAGAGATCTGCGCCCGCAAGCTGCAGCCCGGCCAGGGGATCTACCTGCCCATGGGGACGCAGCTCTACAAGGACGAGATCCTGCACCAGGGCCGCGGCTTCTCTACCAGGCTACGCAAGGGCAGCCTGTTCCTCAGCGTCAGCGGCCACCCCAACGCCTACCTGCTCGACGACCTGCAACTGCCGCTGCGAAAGGAGTTGACCAGCAACTCGCAGATTCTGCCCGTCACCGATTCGACGGTGCAGAATTACCTGCAGGCCCTTCTCGACATCCCGTCGAGTTTCGAGTTG
>JAYZCA010000203.1:0-8714 GCA_036339235.1 Candidatus Latescibacterota bacterium
GTCGGCGGCGACGAAGGAACTCAGGATCTGCTCGAGGGAGCCGACACCGATTCGCTCCAGGTCAACCTCCAGCTCACGATCCCGGATGCGTCTCGACAACTCCTCGAATGACATCGACGGGGGCGATTGGCTGCCGACGAGGAAATAGTCACCCCCGAGGACCGACTCCCACAGAGACACATGTGGGAACACCTGCGCGAAGGTGTTGACGATGGTGCGGAAATCCTCGCTCATCATCGAGTAGGCCTGCACCCAGCTGCACATGATGCCCCCCGGTGCCAGTTTCGTCCGACACGCCTGGAAGAACTCGACGGTGAACAGATCCGCCATACCCGCGATCCACAGGTTAGACGGCTGCGAGATGATGACGTCGAAGGCGGCTTCGGTGTGCGCCGTGTGGTTGCGCCCATCACCGATGATCATGCGCACCCGGTTGTCGGCAAGGGCATCTCCGTTGGCCTCGCTGAACAAGTGCGCCGCGTGCACGACCTCGGGCGAGATCTCGACACACTCGATGCGCTGTACGGGATGCTGCTCAAGGGCACCAAGGGAGATGCCGCTGCCCAGGCCGATCAACAGCGCCTGGCCTGGCGCTGGATGCAGCAGCGTCGGCAGATGCGACAGCAGGGACTGCGAACGCAGGTCACCCCGGGAGGACGCGTCGGTCTTGCCGTTGACCTTGAGGTAAAGTTGCCCCCCACTCTCTACCACGGTGACCGTCGCCGTCAGGCCTTCCTCTTCGTAGAGGAGGCGGCGACGGCCGGTCATCACCCGGTCCAGGTCGGTGCCCTGGGAGCGGGCGCTGGCCTTGTAACGGTAGGCGTAGAGATAGGGCGCACTGTTGATCAGGTTCGTGTCCCATGCGGGTACGGCGATCATGGCGACTGTGAAAACCACACCCCCCACACCGACGCAGAGACTCCGGACACGCCTCGTGCGCCAGCCGCTCGTCAGCAGGAACACGGCGCCGAGGACCGCGTTGAGCCCCACGGCCAGCAGGATGGAGGCGCGCACGCCGATCAGCGGAATCAGCACGAAGCCGGCGACGAAGGAACCGACCACCGACCCCAGGGTGTTGGCGGCGTACACCTCGCCCACGGAGCGGCCGATGCCGGGCAGGTCACGCGCGTAGATCCGCGCCACTGTGGGAAAGGCTCCCCCCATGGCGAAGGTGGGCACGAGCATCAGCAGGAAGACGGTGATGAACTGCGCTGTGTGCAAGGCGCCGAAGGAATCGGCCCAGGTCGTGACCAATTCGACCACGAGAGGCGGGGCGCGGCCGAAGAGTGGGACGATGACGAGACAGGAACCGGCCACGATTGCCTGCAGGACACCGAGGAACAGCACGGGGTTGCGGCGCCGGTCGATGAACCCGGAGAGCACGACGGCACCCAGACCGAGGCCGGCGATGAAGGCGACGAGCATCAGGGTGAAGGCGTAGACGGAGGAACCGATCAGCTGCGTCAGGGTCCGGGTCCAGGCGACTTCGTAGATCATGGACGCGGCGCCGGAGACCCCCAGACCCCAGACGACGGCAATGCGCAGAGGGTCGCCGCCACCGATGAGCCCAGCCGTCGTCGCCGGTGCCACGGACTGGATTTCCTGGCGGCGATCGATGACGAGCGCGAGCAGACCGATGCTGAAGCTGCCGGCTGCACCGGTGAGCAGCGTCGCCTCGACGCCGCCCAGGGGGACGATGGCGAAGCCCGCCACGGCGGCTCCGAGGGCGGCTCCGATGGTGTTGATACCGTAGAGCCGTCCCACGTCCCGTCCTACCCACTCCACACCCTCGGTGAGGTAGCGGGTCAGCAGCGGCAAGGTGGCGCCCATCATGGTCGCCGGCGGCAGGAGCAAGGCGCAACTGATGGCAAAGCGGCCAAAGGCCAGCGTCCCCGTGTCCGCAAAGTTCCGGTAGAGCCATCCGTAGAGCGGGTCCACCGGCGTCATCAGGAAGGGCAGCAGCACCGCGTAGGCCCCGATGAGAAGTTCGAGGATGCCATAGGCCCGTAGCGGGCGGCGTACACGATCGACGATGCGTGCGGCGACGAAGGATCCAAGGGCCAGCCCACCCATGAAAGCTGTCAGCACCGTCGCCGACGTGTAGACGGTGTTGCCCATGATGACGCGGAACTGCCGCATCCAGGTGATCTCGTAGACAAGCCCGAGCGCTCCGGAGAGGAAGAAGAGGGCGAAGACAATCCCCCGAATCATCATCTCAGGATCCCCTGCTCAGAGCGAGGGACTCTACGAATCTTGCGAAGTATGGGTCGCCACCGGTGTCGGCCGCAGCCAGGCCGGCAAATTGTCTGGCGTCCTCGGTACGGCCCGCGGCCACCAGTTCCTCGGCCAGCAGAGGAAACAGAGAAAAGAGAAATGAGCGGCGGAATCCGTCCACGAGAAACGCCCGCTCGAGTCCGGCCAGCGCCGGCTCGGCGTGTCCGAGGAAATGGTGTAGGCTGCCCTGAACGAAATCGACGAATGCGGGATCGATGTTCGGGACCTGCGCCACGAACCGCGTACGATCGAGGGCCTGGGCCAACTCGTCCCGCACAGCCGCCGTCGACATGCCCGTCAGCCGCGCGCACCAGCCCAGCTGCACTGCCGACCACAGGTCGGCGCGCGGAGTGAAGGGGGCCTCCCTTCGCGCCGCCCGGTAGTGTCGCAAGGCATGGTCGAAGTGCCCGTCGGCATACAGCTGGTCGGCCAGGTCCAGCGCCAGGGGCGTATCCCGACGATGGCTCATCCAGCGTTGGGCCCCGCGCTGCTCGGCCGCCGACAGGGCCTGGTAGCCAGCGCTGGCGCGGCGGCGGAAAAATTGCGCCGAGTCGCGGTTGAAACGGTCCATCGGCGGCTGACCGAGCAGTTCCGCCATGGCCTGATCGACGCGGACGCCTTCCGCCGGCACATACCCCTGCTGCCTCACATACTCCTCGTCCGTCTTCAGGTTGTCCCTGGCATCGTCGTCGAGCAGGATGCGGGCGAGTACCCGTGCCAGCAGTACCTGTCCGCGCACGGTGGGGTGCACATGATCGGCCATCAACTCCCACCCGGGTCGGCCCGGCTCGGCGGCAGTGCGGAAGGCCCCCTCCACATCGGCCAGTTCAACCTCGAGGCGGTGGGCCACCTCGCGGATGGCGTGGTTGTGGGCCGCTGGCGCCCGCCAGGGCATCATGTCGAGATCGCGGGCCTTGGCGAAGGAGAGATTGGCCTCATCGTGCCGCGCCAGGCGCCGCAGGGCCTGCCCCCGCAGGAAGGCGAGCCAGGCAGCGTCTCCGAACAGATCAGCCGCCGCGTCGAGCCGCTGCAACGCCGTGCCGGCGACGACCTCACCCTCGCGCCGCAAGGCGACTCGCGCCGCCTCAACGTGCCTCCACCAGAGGCGACCATCGGTGGACGAACTGTCGGGTAACGCCGAACCAGCGGGCGCGAAACCCTCCTCGTTGGCTGCCAGAGTGCAGAGCACGGGCCGTACGCCAGCATCGCGGCAGACCCGCACCGCAGCGGCCAGATTCCGTGTCAGCTGCTCGACGGCGGCGACACGGCGACGATCCTCCGGGCCAACCTCACCGCGACGGGCCATCGTCTCCAGCAGCTGCTCCGATGACACGCGACTGCCGCCGGCCCAGTCGATCATCGATTTCAGCGACCGCGGCAGACGCCAGGACAGAAGTCCATACTGGACCCTCGTCGCCCAGGCGGACGTACCTGCACCGGCACCGTAGATGCCGTAGTACTCATTGTGGCCGGAATAGATGATGACGACGTCCGGATCCAGAGTCAGTGCCTCGTCGACGGCGCGGGCCACGGCAAAGCTGGCGATGGAGGTGATGCCCAGGTTGAACACCTCGACCCGGCTCCCTGGGAGACCGTCGGCCAGCATCGACTGGAGAAAGGCCGGAGACGCCAGACGGTGTGGGTGCGGGTATCCCTGGACCGTGGAGGCACCCGCGACGACGACCCGGTAGCGGCGGGCGGCGGAATCGACGAGGTAGGGTTCGGCCCGCATGCGACCGCTGGCGACGAGGGCGTCGTCATATCGCTGTTGAAAGAAGCGCTCGGGAAACACGGCGTTGGTACTCCTCAGTAGAACCTTGCCCGAACGGGCCAGCGTCACGACGAGCGGGGGGTACCCCGTCCCCGGCACGAGGCGCAGGACACCTTCCATGACCAGCAACAGAATAACCGGCGTGCAAGCGACGGCGGCGCGGAAGGCCCAGAGTCTCACGTGGGTTATCGCCCGGCTCTCCTGCTACGACCGTACAGAACAGACCCGCCCGGAAGGTGAGGACCTTCCGGGCGGGCACAGACGCAGAGACTGTTGGTGTCCTGTCGGATCGCGGCGATTTGTCTCGTCTACCGCTCGCTGAGTTCTACCCTGCCGTCGGGGAACTCGCGCCCAATCTCACGCTCGAACCGGAAAGGAATATCCACGGACTCTACGGGTTCGCCACGGTAGTCGAAGCGGATCGCGAGATCCTTCACGGTCACAACCATGCTTGACACGTCCGTGTGCAGGGGCTGGAAGAGGACATAACCCTCCAGCTCCTGACCGGAGAAAATATCCTGCCGCCGGAACATCGTCGACTGCAGGATCGCTCGACGCTCCTTGTAGACTCCGTACTCGTTGCCCCGGTATCCCAAGGCGTAGGCACGGAAGTAGCGGTCTAGCTGGGCTATGGTGAGGTCGTAGTAGCTACGCTCGTTGCTGGATTCCAGGGCCACGTCACCGAGGACACGGACCTTCGGGTACTGATAGTTCTTTACCCCCAGCATGAACACCGCAAACCGCTGCTGCTTGTCGCCGGTGTAAAAATCCTCGACGCCGCCGTAGGTGAAAGGATTGTCGCTGTACGGGCCGAGATCGCCGCCCCCGAACTGACGGTTCAGTTCATCGTCGGTCACCGGGCGCAGGCGGACTTCGAGACGCTCCTGAATCCAGGTGACCGTACCGTCGTCGGCGACGCTCATGTTCGGGCCCTGCATCTCTTCGACACTGGGAAGGACATCACCCGTGTACAGCCGCCAGGCACAACTGGCGACGAGGCAGAGAGCCGCCAACGCGGCCAGTGATGTTGCTCGTCGGATCGCCTTCATGCTCAGAAGCTCCCGAAGCCGGCGTACATTGCGAAGAAAATGAACGTCTCCGTCTGGGCGTCGTTGAGGAAGTCGATGTCGATGCGCGAGACACGCAGACCAAATTCGGTAAAGACCTCGTACCCCTGGTATGCGGTGCGGTTCATGATCTGCAACGCACCTACCAGTTCGTCGCGCGGCGATCCCTCGAGCGTGTTCTTGGCGCTGTCGCGGTACTGCTTCGTAAACAGATACTCGCCGCCCAGCTGTAGGGCGCTACGCGACAGGAACGGGAAGCGGACGATCAGGAAGGCCGACTCGCGCAACTCGGACGTAGGCCGCTGGAACTGGCTCTCCTTCAGCGACGGCTTGAGTCGTTGGAACTCGCTCTTCCAGCGGGGCTGAATCGTCAGACTTCCGAGCTGATGTGTGTAGTCGATCTTGTTGATCAGACCGAAGAAACTCGCCGTCTCGCGGATGTCCTCGGAGGGCAGCACGCGCCGGTTGGCGAGCTGGTCCTCGTAGTCGATCTGCCTGATGAACTCGTATTTGAACTTGTTGATGACGTTGATAGACTCCCAGCGTTTGACATCGAACTGCGCGTAGAAGGTGTTCGCCCACGCGTCACGCATCGGCAACGGATCCTCGCGCGGCACGATCTCGCCGGCGATGCCGTCGGCGATGCGCCAGATCAACAGGTCGTCCTTGATGTCATCCTTGACGCGGCGGAAGTTCTCATAGACCCGCAATTGGCCGAGTTTTGCGAAATCTCTCTCGTAGGTGAACAGGGCGTAGGTCGACTCGTTGTCGCGGTCGTCGGCCAACTGGCGTTCGTCGAGACGGCCGGCGGTGATTTTCGCCCAAGGTCCCAGGAAGGCACCGGTGTAGATATTGAAACCGCGCCGGTCGCGCTTGTAGGGATAGTCGGGGGCGTCGTCGTTCTCGAAACGGTCTGCGACGCCGTTGTTGTTCATGTCGACGCCGAAAAGATACTCTGGTCGATCTACGTTGTAACGAAGGAAGGGCTCTTCCCAGTCCGGCTTCAGATTCGGCCGGACCAGCTCGACGTTGTTCTGGTTGTAGTCGGCAATGAAGTCGTTGTTCTCGTCCCAACCAGGAAACACAAAACGGTCGGCCGCGTGACCGGAGCCAACGCGCTGCCAATCAACTTCCCGATCCTGATCATCGTTGTCGTCGACCATTTCGAAGACGGCCTGCGTCGACGAGTCGTAGTCGATGGGGCCGGTGTCACCGCGTTGCATGGCCAGGTACGAACTCGTGCTGTAGTCCGGGTCCATGCTGTAGGCTTCGCCGAAAAGAAAGAAGGGATAGGGCTTGCGTGACACGTTGATCATCCACGCGTCCGCCTCCTCGACGGCGTGCTCGTGATCGGTGGCGTCGTTTTCCGCAAAGCGGGGATACCGCTTGTGCTGCCGGTTGCGGTCCCACTCGCCCATCACGTCAAAGCCGAAAGCGTCGCGCGCCTCGATGGTGAAGCCGAAGATCTCGTTTGCCGTCGGCAGTCCGTACTCGATGCGGACGAATCGCTGGTTGGAGCCGTCCTTGACGTTGCCCGGTGCGCGGATCGTGCGCTCCGGCAAACCCTCCGAGAGAAACACGGGCTGATTGAGCACATTCGTCTGATTGTTCGACGTGATGTCGATGCGGTAGTCGTTGGCCACCAGGAGACGAAACTCGACGGCGGCGATATCCGCCGGCTGGGGGCCGACGCCAGCCGCCTTGTACTCGGGGCCGGCGAACTGGTAGCGCAGGGTGATCGTCTCACGACCATCGGCAGCGCGGAAACCCTCGCGTTGGAAACCACCCTCCACGACCGGTTCGTACTCGAGGATGGGGCTCTCGCTGCCGTCCTTCTGCTTCAGGCGGCGACGGTTGGATATTTTGTCGCCCTCGTTGTCGGTGATGATCACTTCTTCGAGAAAGAAGGCGGCGCCGCCGACGAGATCCTGGGGCGAGTCGTCGCTCAGGCGGATCTGCACCTCGGTGATGTCCGCGTTCTGTGCCTCAGTGAGGGAGCCCAGCATCGGGTTGCCCTGGAACGCCTGACCGCGAGTGCGCGCGTTGAAGGAGTTTACGTAAGTGGCGCCCACCTTGACGAAGTCACCGATCTGCGCCGTCGTCCGGCCGCCGATCAGGTTCGTCACGTTCGACTTCTCATTCGGCTCGGTACCGGTGCTGCGAAAGCCGCTGGGACGGGAGGCGATGACGGTGGCCTGGTACTTGTCGGAGGCCAGGTCGATCTGAATGCCGTCGAACAGCGGCTTGGAGAACGTCAGCGGGGTGAGGGTCGTGCGGATCTCGTTGCCCACCGTGATAGACGCATGATACTGGCCCTTTGAGTCCGATGCCACGACGAGGTTGCTGAAGAACTGACCAAACTGGTTCGTCTTCAGCATACGGCTACCCGCAGCCTCGGGTTCGGACACGGTCCAGTTGAACACCAGCCAGCCCTTGGTGATATGGCTGCCGTAGACATCGTAGAAGTGGTCGCCCTCGATGCTGGTGTTTACGTAGCGCTCATACTGCTTGCGCGCGTAGTTGCTGTACTCCCACTGATTCCAACCGTAGTCATTGAACAGCTCCTGCGGCACGTACCACTTCTTCACAGATGGGTCGAGGGCGCCGAAAAGTACGCCCGGGCCATAGGGCTCGAAGTTGACCTCCCCACCTCGCCGCACACCGAGCCGGGTTCCAACATTGTCTTGAGCCACTGCCGGAACAGCAGCCACCACGACGCAAAAGAGGAGCACCCAAGCTCGTCCGTTCACGCTAACCCTCCCTTCTCCTTGTCATGCCTACCAATGCCCGGGGTCCTTCCGGTCTTCTTTACCCGGCTTCAAGTGCCGGGTCCGGACAATTCAATACACCACGTTGACGATCTGCACTGCCTCGAAGTCTTCGCTGTCGGTCTCCAGCTTGATCTGGGCAATATATATCCCCGGAGGCACCAGGTCACCTGAGTCACCGGAGCCGTCCCACGAGAAGCTGATCAAGCCGCTCTGCGTCTGGTCCAGACCGCTCGTCGGCGCTGCCCTTGCAACGCGCCGGCCGGACAGATCGTATATCGCGACTTCCACGGGTCGGTCATCCCGGATTGTCAACACCGTAAACTCAATGTCGAGACGATCGTTGACGCCATCCCCATTCGGCGAAAAGACGGCGGGGATGTTGATCTCGTCAACGATCCTATCCACCAGCAGTACCGTCGGCCTCGCGGTACCACTATCCACCAGTTCTGTGGCGTCCCGCCCCTCAGCCTCGACCCGTTGGAACAGAGCCGACTCCCGCGAATTGCGCACGAGAGCCAGAAATTCGCTTCCCGCCTTCAGGGTCTGGGTCTCGAACTGCAGCTCGATGAGGACGTTTTCATCCTCCGAGAAGCCGGTGTTCAGCGATCCCGGAAACAGCACCTGCAACGAATCGACGGTACTGTTTACGACGAGCCGGTTGCCATCGGCGTCGACGAACAGATCGTTGTCACCGGCGGCAGGCACGTAGGCCCGCTCGAAGATCGTCGTCACGGCGCGACGGTCTGCCGCGCTGGACGAACCTTCGGGATCTTCGACACTCACAGTGCCGACACGCACACCCGTGGGCCGGGCCCGAGAGGGCGTCAACAA
>JAYZCA010000204.1:0-3456 GCA_036339235.1 Candidatus Latescibacterota bacterium
GGGGCTGACCCTCGAAGACGGTCGCACCCAGGACCTGCTGGGCTCGGGAGAACTGATGAAGCTGGTAGAGGAACCAGCCGCCTACCTCATCGAGTTCCGCGACGGACTCAGGGCGACGCTGCTGATGATCAACGGCGCCGTCCAGGACTTCTGCTTCGCGGCGAAGTTGAAGGGGCAGGCAGACCCGGTGTCGTGCCAGTTCTTCCTGTCACCGACGCCGAACGTGACCTACTCCGCATGTCTGGTAGCCAAGATCGACGAGATGCTGACCACCGGCGTGGCCCCCTTCCCCGCGGAGCGCACGATGATCGTCAACGGCATCCTCGAGAGCTGCCTGCGCTCGAAACACGGCGGCCACAAGAAGCTGAAGACGCCGCATCTCGATGTCTTCTACCAGGCGCCGCGGGAGTCACATCACGCACAGGATTAGTGTCCTGACTAGATGTGGCCGTTCTGCCGCATCCACACCTCGACCTCGTCGCCGCCGACATCGGCCAGCATGTGGCCATCGATCTCAACGCACGGGGACGAATGCTGGCCGCTCTTGCTGACCATCTCGCCGTAGGCGTCGGCATCACCGATCACGTCACGGTAGTCGAACTCGAAGTTGTTCGACTGCAGAAATTGGACCACCCCGCGTGCCCAGGGGCATGTGGGGTTCAAATAGGCGATGATCTTCGGTGTCGTCATGATCTCGAACCTCGCAATAACTCGTGATTTTGTCGACAGCGGAGTTCTGCGCCCTGGGCTGCGCCCTCATCTGGGCGATAAACGCGCTCCTGCTGCGCACCCTTGCCCAGCAGATTGCGGCGACGACGATCAATGCGGTGCGCTGCGGTGCCGCCGGTCTCGCCTTCCTCCTGGTGATGCCTTTCGCCGCTCCCCTGTCGAGTCTGGCTGCAGTACCCTGGACAGAGTGGGGTTTGCTGCTGGTTTCACTGACTGCGGGTCTCGTCATCGGCGACACCCTCTACCTGGTAGCCCTCCGGGAGATCGGCGTGTCGCGCGCCATGCCCCTGTCGGGCACGTTTCCGCTGTCGACCCTGCTCTTCGAGCGCCTCCTGCTCGGCACGCCACTGCGCCCGTCGCTGCTGGCCGGCAGCCTGTTGGTGGGTGTGGGTGTCGTGCTGCTGGCCTGGGGTCGGGCGCCGACGCCCACCGTCAGCGCCCCACCCGCCCGTCTGCTGCGCGGCACCCTCTGCGCCCTGACGGCGTCCCTGCTGTGGGGCCTGGCCGTGACCCTGCTGAAACCGGCGATTGTCCATCTGACCATGGTGCAGGCCAACGCCGCCCGTATGCCCGTGGTCGCGCTGCTGCTCTACGTCTTCGTCTTGCGCCCGTCCGGTCGGCAACCGCTCAAGTCGCTGACGCGCGCTAACTGGCTGCTGCTGGTTGGCTCGGGGCTGTCGGGTATGGGACTGGGCGCCTATCTGTTTCTCACCGCCCTGTCACAGATCGGACCGGCCAAAGCCGTAACCCTCACCAGCGCCTCGCCGGTTTTCGGGGTTGCCCTGGCGGTGCTGTTCCTGCAAGAGAAGGTGAACACCCGCGCTCTGGCCGGTGCTGCCTGCTGCCTGGCGGGCGTCTACGTCGTTCTGTAATGAGCGGACAACGGTTCAACCCCGGATCGAATCGGTGATCGCCCCACGCCACCAGAGGATGTACTTGGCCCGGTCCAGCGGCGAGATCCCTTTGTAGGCGCGTGTCACTCCCAGTTCGGGGGGACAGTCCTGGTAGCCGTCGAAGCGGGCTGAGAGGGAGCCGCGACCACCGGTGGCGGAGCTGAGGCGGATCGTATGGTCCATCGATGTGGCCAGCGGCACGCGACCGCGCAGGATGAACTGGCCGCGCTCGAAGTCGGCCGGTTCGAAGGTGCCGCGCATGTTGACGACGTCCCCCGTCACCTTGCCGATGAACTCTTCCGGCGCCGTGATGCGGAAGGCGAGCATCGGCTCCAGCAATTTGGTGTCCGTCGCCACGAGGGACTTCAGTACGGCCATGTCGATGGCCAGCTTGAAATCACCGGGACGGCTGTGGATGACGTCGTCTTTCTGCGCCCCGATCACGCCGTTGACAACGGCGCTGGCGCCGGCGTCGAAGACGGTGGCGATGGTGCCGGAAAAGTCGCCCGGTGTCGTCCCGCTTTCGATGAGGGTGACTGTCTCGGTGTCAAGACCGTTGCCGTTGATGACGCGCGCCGTGGCGCTGCCATCCCCGGCCAGGTCTGAGTCGGTGAGGGACACGGTCAGCACGGCGCCAGGAAGCAGACTGGATGCGACACAGTCTGATAACGGCATCGTCACCGCCGATGGAAACGGAACCGTCCGTCGCCGTAACTGCCGTCTCGTTCAGTTCGGCCAGCTCGCGCCGCGAGCCTGTACGATGCCGCTGGTTGTATTCCTCCACCACAGTGGCGGCGATGTGGTGTACGTCGCCGGCTCGCTCCCGAAGGGGGGGCACCTCGATTCGCACCACGGCCAGACGGTGGTAGAGATCCTCCCGGAAACGTCCTTCGTCGACGGCACGGCCGAGGTCCTCGTTGGTCGCTGCCAGGAACCTCACCTCAACGGAGATCTCCTGATTCCCGCCAAGGCGGCGAAAACGCCGCGTCTACAGAACGTGTAACAGCTTCGCCTGCAATGGGTTGGGTAGCAAAGCGATCTCGTCGAGGAACAGCGTGCCGCCAGCAGCACCCTCGATGACCCCCTGTTTGCGGGTGCGGGCGTCGGTAAAAGCACCGGCCTCGTGCCCGAACAGTTCCGACTCCAATATGCCCTCGCTAAAGGCACCACAGTTGATCTTGACGTAAGGCCGGTCCCACCGCCGAGATAGGTAGTGTAATCGCGCAGCAATAAGTTCTTTGCCGGTTCCTCGTTCCCCCACGACAAGAATGGGGCGATCGAGCGGCGCGGCTCGCGATACCTGTTCAAGGACGCGAGTCATGGGTTTCGACTCACCCAATATGCGAACGCTGTGATCCATCGCTGCATCCTAGCAATTTTGAGGATATGCACCAGTTAAAAAATCACAATTTTCGCTAAAAACACCAGATTTAGTTACAGCGCCTTATCTGCAAACCAAAAATATTCATTAAAAACAATAGCTTGATTAAAATTTAGAAGTTGGCACGCATTGTGGAATAGAAGACCTGTGAGGTAGTAGTAATGAGGAAAGCGTCACGGGCACAGCGGGCTAAACACCCAAAGTGATGATGTGACGGCAAGCCTGCCTCATTCAACAAATAGGAGAAGCAACATGGGTATATTTTCCAGAATGAGCGACATCATCAACGCCAACGTGAATGCCTTGCTCGACAAGGCGGAAGATCCAGAAAAGATGGTTCGGCTGATGATCCAGGAGATGGAGGAGACCTTGGTCGAGGTGCGCACGCAATCGGCTAGATTGATTGCAGACAAGAAAGAGGTCGCGAGGCAGCAAACCCGACTGCAATCTGAG
>JAYZCA010000205.1:0-19217 GCA_036339235.1 Candidatus Latescibacterota bacterium
GTAACGCAAGGTAGGCCCGCCGGCGGCGTCGAGGACGCGTCGCGCTTCGACGATGACGTCCGGTGCGATCCCGTCTCCCGGCAGGACGGCGATGTCATAGGTCTTCATCGGGAAACCCGCCGAGATCGCTGCCGGGGATGCGGGGCCAGGACGGGGGCGCGATCTCGAGCTGGCGGCGTTGGACCACTGATTGTCCGGGAATCCATGTGCACGCCGCTCTATGACCAGAGACGGTCGTGCGCCGTCAGGCGATCCCAGTCATCGGTAGGCCCGAAGGGCTCCGGTGCGTCCGGGTCGGCGAACTGGCGCACGATGTCGTCATTGAGCCCGGTGAAACCGAGGCCGGGAGTCTCCGGCACGGCGATGTGGCCGTCCTCGATGAGGGGGACCGGCAGACCCTCCACCAGGCTGCTCCAGCGCTCCATGTCGTCGACGGAGTGGTTCTCGAGGACCATGAAGTTTTCCGTCGCCGCGGCGGCGTGCACCGAGGCCATGGCGGCGATTGGCGACATCGCCATGTGCAGCGCCATGGCGATGCCGGCCTCCTGGGCGGCGTCACCGATCTTCTTCGTCTCCAGGATGCCCCCCGACGATGCCAGATCGGGGTGGGCGACAGCGATGGCCCGCCGCGCGAAGAGATCCTGGAAGCCTTCCTTCAGGTAGATGTCCTCGCCGGTGCAGATCGGCGTGTCCACCGCCTCACTGAGACGCTGATACTGATCGGCGAACTGCCACGGAATCAGATCTTCGTACCAGGCGAGGCTGAACTGGTCGAGCGCCTTGCCGACGCGGATGCAGGACTCCAGGCCGAGGTGGCCGAAGTGGTCGACGGCGAGGGGAACCTCGTAACCGATGACGTCGCGTACGGCGGCGACGTACTCGCAGAGAATGCCGATGCCTTTCTCGGTGATCTGAATGCCGGTGAAGGGATGCATGATCGAGCGACTCTTCTGCATCCCGGGCGGCGCGATGACGCAGTCCGTCTTGCCCCTCAGATTGCCCAGCCCGATGTCCATCTTCAGGAAGCCGAATCCGGCCTCCATGCGCTCCTTCAGGCGGCGGCCCATGTCCTTGCCGTCCGGCTCCGATGTGGTGTCGCAGTAACACAGGATGCGGTCGCGGAATTTGCCCCCCGCCAGCATGTAGGCGGGTACACCGTAGGCCTTGCCTGCCAGGTCCATCAGCGCCATCTCGACGCCGCATACCCCGCCGGCCTGACGCGCGTGGTGACCGAACTGCTTGATGCGGCGGAACAGGCGGTCCACGTCGCAGGGGTTCTCGCCGAGAATTCGACTCTTCAGCGTCAGTGCGTATTCCCGACTGCCGCCGTCGCGAACCTCACCGTAGCCCGAAATGCCCTGGTTCGTGTCGATGCGGATCAGTACGGACCGGAAAGGCGCCCCCTTCAGTGACGCCACACGCATATCGGTGATCTTCAGTTCCGAGGGTCGTGAGGCGGTGCTCACGCTGGTTTCGGCGCTCACAGAGTTCTCCTGTTATCGTGGCGGACGGACTTCAATACGGTAGGTGAGCCCCTTCGGAACGTCAACGCGGCTCCAGTTGACTTGTCCCGTCGACCTAGGCGGCGCCATTGCTGGAAAAACCTCGATGGAGTTCATTCTTCCCGGGGCTTTCCCCACAAGACGGCGCGCCTCGAGATCCACTGCGGGGCGGTGCTCTACTCTCAATCCCGGCCCGGTTGTCGCCCTGTGCGCATCGTCACCGGCCGCCTACGCGGCCGTAACATCCCATTTAGCTCCAAGCGCCACGGTGACATCCGCGTCACCTCGGGACGCCTGAAGGAGGCTGTCTTCGATCGCCTCGGGTCGTCGCTGGAAGGTCTCGCTTTCCTAGACGTCTGCGCCGGCTCGGGACAGATGGCGCTGGAGGCGTACAGCCGCGGCGCCATGGTCACCGCCGTCGAGCCCCATCGGCGTCGACGCGACCTTCTTCGGCAGCTGATGCACGAATGGGGCGTCAACCACCTAGAGCTGATCGGTCACCACGGTCAGCGCGCCCTCACCGACCTGGCCGCCAAGGGCCGCAGCTACGACGTCATCTACCTCGACCCGCCGTACCACGCGCGGCAAAGCGGCCACCCCCTCAGCGAGGTCCTGCTGTCGGCGGTGGGGCGCTCAGGGGTTATGGCTGCCGACGGCTGGCTCCTGGTGCAGCACCCGAAGGAAATGGACCTGTCCGAACGAGTCGACGGCCTCGAGCGCGCCGCTTTGCGCCGCCACGGCACGACCGTGCTGAGCGAGTATCGCTCGACGGCCCCGTAGACCGCATTGCGCCGGCGACGCCTCCCCGCCAGTTTGTGTTTCACAGCCAGGAGCCAAGTGAAGTGAAGATTACCAGCGTTCGTGCCACCCCCGTTCTCATGCCCAGGCCCACCCCTTTCACCAGCAGTCTCGGCACTCACGCCGGCAGCGAGAACGCCGTCGTCGAGATCGAAACGGACGCTGGCATCACCGGCGTCGGCGAGGCTTCGAGCATCTGGGACCGACGCGGCCGCGGCTGTGCCGATGACATCAACGGACTCCTCGCTGAGGCCCTGGTCGGTCGCGACCCGACGCGGATCCGCCTCGTCACCGACGCCATGGACGCCCTCCTGTCGAGACGCTCGGCACCGGCCAAGGCGGGCGTGGAGATGGCCCTGTGGGACATTCTCGGCAAGGCTCTGGACACACCCGTCCACCAGTTGCTTGGCGGCGCCGTGCGCGAGCGCCTGGCGCTGTCGCGCTCGCTATCGATGGGCACTGTCGACGAGGTGCTCGCCCAGGCGGACACCCTGGTCGATGAGGGCTACGGGACGTTGAAGATGAAGGTGGGACGTGACGCCGAGGCCGACGTTGCCAACCTGTCGGCCCTGCGCCGGCGCTTTCCAGACCTGCGCCTGCGCGTCGACGCCAACATGGGCTGGCCGAATGCGAAGGCGGCGGCCCTCCACATCCGTGAGCTGGAAGAGTTCGACATCGAGCTCGTCGAGCAGCCCCTGCACGAAGACGACCTGGAGGGACTGCGTTTCCTGCGGGAATCCGTCGACACGGCTGTCATGGCTGACGAGTCGGTGTGGACGCCCGCCGACGCCATGGCCTGTGTCAAAGCCGAAGCGGTGGACGTGTTCAACGTCTACGTCGCCGAGGCAGGCGGCCTCGGGCCGGCGGCGCGCATCTTCGCCATCGCCGAAGCAGCGCGTCTGACGTGTATCATCGGCAGCATGCCCGAATTCGGTATCGGCACCGCCGCGCAGGCGCACCTGGCCTTCGCCATGCCCAACATCGGCTACGCGTGCGACGTCAATGGATTCGTCTACCACTCCGACGACGTCGTCGACCATGGGCTGCGGATCGAGGAGGGCTACATCTACCCGCCTGCGCGACCCGGCCTTGGCGTGCGCCTGGATCCCGAGCGCCTGGCGAAGTATCGCATCTGATGAGATTCCGCCCCTGCATCGACCTGCACGACGGCCGCGTCAAGCAGATCGTCGGCGGTTCCCTGCGCGATGGCTCGGCGCCGCAGACAAACTTCACGTCCTCCTTGCCGCCGGCCTACTACGCTGAACTCTACCAGCGCGACGGCCTCGACGGTGGCCACGTTATCATGCTGGGCCCGGGTAACGACGCGGCCGCTGCCGAAACGCTGACCGCCTATCCCGGCGGCCTGCACGTGGGCGGTGGCATTACCAACGACAATGCGGCGCTGTGGCTCGAGCGCGGCGCCAGCGGTGTGATCGCCACGTCCTTCGTGTTTGGCTCGGGTCAATTGCAGCGGGACAACCTGGAACGGCTCGCCGAAGCGGCGGGGCGCGACCGGCTCGTCCTCGACCTGAGCTGTGCGGCCGACGACGACGGCCGCTACGTGGTCGCCACCGACCGCTGGCAGAAACTGACCGACTTCGAGGTGTGTGCCGCCAACCTCGAGATGCTCTCCGCTTACTGCTTCGAGTTTCTCATCCACGCCACTCAGGTGGAAGGCAGACTGCAGGGCATCGATGCCCGCCTCGTCACCCTCCTCGGCGACGCCACCCCGCTGCCCACGACCTACGCCGGCGGCGTGCGCTCCATGGAGGATGTGGACCAAATCGAGAGCCTCGGTCAGGGCCGTCTCGACTACACCGTTGGCAGCGCCCTCGACCTGTTCGGTGGCTCCGGGGTGAAATACGTAGACCTGATAGAGCGCCACCGAAGCTGAGCAGTTTCATCTCAGGCCGTCAGTGTTAGATACAGATTGACCGCGGTAAAGCTGATGATCGCCCAGATCGTCAGCATCAGGGCCATCTCCAACCCCACCGACATGCGTCGTCCCTGTTTCTCGCGCATCGCCAGGTGCAGCACGGCGTAGGCCAGAGGGATCAGCAGCAGGTTGTTGGCGTTCGCCCCCAGCAGCACGAGTAGGAACGGCGCGTCCCCTTTGACCACGATGACGAGCAGCCAGAACGCCGGGAAGGACGTCTGCAGGATGCGGACCCAGCGGGTTCGCCCCGCTTCGCTCTGCACGCTGTCGAAGCCCACCTGGTGCAGGAAGTCGGCGCCGATACGCCCCGAGCTGGCGGCGAATACGAGCAGCGTCGAGAATAGCGTGCAGAAGGCGCCGACCATGAACACACCCTTCGCCGTCGGTCCGAGGGTCTCGGTGAAGATCAACGACACCTGCTCCACGACGGCGATTCCCTCGGGCTTCATTTCCAGACGCGACAGCACCGACGCCCCGAGCAGGTAGTAGGCGCAGGTGATGACCAGGGCGATTGCGGTGCACACGCCGGCATCCATGGCCAGCACCCGCATCCAGCCGCGATACCGCTCCCGCCATTCGGAGCTGCCGTCGTCTGGGCCGATGAAACGCGGGTAGCCCTTCTCACGCACCCAGTAGGGATACATGAACAGCTCGACGGCGGTAGCCCCCACCGAGCCCATCACGGCGAGGGCGACGAAAGCGCCGTCCGGGGGCATCGCCAGGGTGAAGCCCGAGGCGATCTCCCCCAGGTTCATGGCGTGAGGCGTTCCCTGCAGCACGATTAGGCAGCCGATGACGACGAGGCTGAAGGCGGCGACCAGCACCAGCACCATCTTCTCGAGATCTTCGTAGAGCCCACGCCACAGAAGGGCCGCCACGAGCCCGAAGACGACGACGGCCCAGAGTTTGTAGTGGATGGCGGGCACGACCGATGCCAACAGGCCGCCCACGGATCCGAGAATGCCGATCACCGCCGCGAACACCGAGAAGTAGCCGATGGCGCACACCCACGCCGCCCAGGAGGTGTTTCTCAGGCGAGGCCCCGGGACGCGGTCCAGGGCGGCGATGGTCGTGTCGTCGTACAACAGACACTGGCGCCCCAGCTCGAGCTGGATGAAATACTTCACGACGCTGGCGACGATGACCCCCCAGAGGAACACGAAGCCCACGTCTGCACCCATGCGTGTCGTCACCAGCAGTTCGCCGGAGCCGACGACCGATCCGGAGACGACGACGCCGGGTCCGATGTTGCGCAGCAACCCGCCGATACCGGTGGGTGCCGGGCGCGTAAGACTGCCTTCCGTCTCTGTGCTCATACAGCCGCTCTCCGCCATCACGAGGAAGTGTCAAAGAAAGGTCCCTGACCCACGACGACTCAAGGGGGCTGTCGTGAGAGCACGCCCGATGTTAGGCTTGATACGTGAGCACCGTCGCCTACTCGAAGCCGATCCCCGTCATCGCCGCACCCGACGTACTGGTATGCGGTGCCGGCCTAGCCGGCCTCGGAGCGGCCGTGGCGGCGGCACGACAAGGGGCATCGGTGTGGGCGGTGGACCGCATGGGTTTCGCCGGCGGCTTCTTCACCAACGTCATCGGCTCCGCCTTCGACGGCTTCGTCTTCGAACCGACGGGGCGTCCCGTCGTCGGCGGCATCGTCTTCGAGATGCTCGAACGCATGGCGGTCATCCCGCCGGGCACCGGCCCCGATCACACCTATAACGTCAACGGCGACTTCACCGAAGTGGAAAAGCACCCCGACCGGCTAATCCCGCGTTGCGACCCCGAGCGTTTTAAGCGGGCTGCGGACGACATCCTGCTCGACGCCGGCGTGCACCCCCTGTTCCACACGCAGGTCGCCGACGTTGTCGTCGATGGCGACCGCATCGACTCGGTGATCCTGAGCAATAAGGCGGGACTGATCGCCGTGCGCCCGAAGACGGTGATCGACACCACCGGCGATGGCGATGTCGCTGCCTGGACGGGCTGCCCGTACGAGAAGGCCGAGTCTCTGCAGCCCATGGCGCTGCACTTTCGCATCGACCACGTCGAACTCACCTTCGAGCTGCGGCGCCGCTGCGCCGCCGTCCTCGAAAAGGCTCGCGCGGCAGGGCGCATCGGCCCCTACGGCGGTCCCTGGCCGGCGACGTTTTCCGGACGCGACATCTATTTCAACGCCGTGCGCACCCCGGGTGACTGCACCGACCCGGAGGACTTGACGCAGGCCGAGATCCAGGGACGAGCCGACGCCTGGCGTATGTATGAGCTGTGGAAGGAGGAGCTGCCCGAGTTTGCCGACGCCTACTTCTTCACCAGCGGCCCCACCGCCGGCGCCCGCGAGTCGCGCCGCATCGTCGGCGACGTCACCCTCACCGGCGACGACATTCGCCAGGCGCGGCGCTTCGACGATGTCATCGTCCTCGGCGCCTGGCGCATCGACCGACACCCGCTCCACGACTCCGGATACCACGACATGCCTGTGGTACCCCCGTACGACATCTCCTATCGGACGCTGCTGCCACAGGGGGTGGACAACCTGTGGGTCGCCGGACGCTGCCACTCGGCCACCTCGGAGGCGCTCGCTTCCAGCCGCGTGACGGCCAACGCCATGGGCATGGGACAGGCGGCGGGAACGGCGGCAGCCATGGCCATCGCTGCTGGCTGCGGGTCCCGGGAGGTACCCATCGTCAACTTGCAGGACCACCTGGTGTCGGCGGGCTGTATCCTGGACCCGGACATCGCCATGCACAGACTGGGAGAAGATCCATGACGTCAACATCGACAGGCCGCGTCGCCGACAAGGTCGCCATCGTCACCGGAGGAGCCTCAGGCATAGGCGAAGCCACCGCCAAGCGTCTGGCGCAGGAGGGCGCGTTGGTGACCGTCGCCGACGTCGACGACAAGGGTGGCAAACGGGTCACCGCCGAGATCGGCGCTGCCGGCGGCGAGGCGTACTTCGTGAAGACTGATCTGTCGAAGACCGCGCAGATCCGGCGAATGGTCGAGCGCACGGTGAAGAGGTTTGGCCGTCTCGACATCCTGCACAGCAACGCCATCTGGTTTCGTCACGGGCCGGCCACCGAACTGGACGAGAGGGACTGGGACCTGACCCTCAACGTGGGCCTCAAGGCCGTGTTCCTCGCCGCCAAGTACGCGATCCCGGCGATGCGGGAGACCGGCGGCGGAGCCATCGTCAACACCGGCTCCGTGCACTCCCTGGCCGGCTTCGCCACGTGCACGGCCTACGACTCGACCAAGGCGGGCGTGCTGGGCCTGACACGGGTGCTGGCCATCGACTACGGCCCCGATGTTCGCGTCAACGCCGTCCTGCCAGGCGCCATCCTTACACCCCTGTGGGACAACCTGAAGGTGCCGGCCAAGGACCGCCGCCGCTACGCGAAGATGGTCCCGGCGCAGCGCCTGGGCACCGGTGAGGACATCGCCAACGCCGTCCTCTATCTGGTCTCCGACGAGGCCTCCTTCGTGACGGGCACGTCCCTCGTCGTCGACGGCGGCCTGCTGTGCGGCGGGGAGTGAGCGGCGCAGAGGCCCTGTCAGGGCGGCGCGTCGGGGCGGGGTGTCTTGGTTACTCTGGATAAAAAAAGGCGAGCACGGCGCAGCGCCCCCGGCGTCGAGGCCGGTCGGTGAGAGGCAGCGCCTCGATGCGGAAGGTGTGCAGATCGCCGCACAGCAGAGTCAGCGGTTCGCGGCCGGTGGCGGCCTTGCCGCTGCGTGCCGCTGAGCGCAGGCACGATGTCTGGGGTATGCGGCGGGAGATTCTAGTGAAGCTTGTGAAAGCCCTCCGCATAGCCGGCCAGCACCGCGTCGGCGTCGTGATCGCTGCCGGGTTTGTGAATCACCTCCACTGAGAAATACCCGTCGAAGCCGTCACTCTCGAGCAACTGCAGCGGCGCGGCATGGTCGATGATGCCGTCACCCAGCGTCGCGCTCGTCTGCATGCTGCCATCCACGTAGTTGCCGTCGTGAGCGTGCACGTGGCGGGTCAGATGGCCCAGGACTTGGAATGAATCCTGCGGTCTCTCCATCATCCGTTGCGTGTGCATGAAGTCCCACAGCACACGCAGGTTCGGGTCTTTGACAGCATCCATGACGGCGCGCACCGGCGACGAGCAGCACCAGTCGTCGTGCGTCTCCATAAGCACTGTCACCCCAGCCGCTTGCGCCTCCCCCACCACCTCGCGGTAGCCGTCGGCGGTGTAGTCGACGACCATCGCCCACGGCGCCGAGGCATCCCGCTGACCACCGAAGGTGCGAATCAGGCCGCAACCCAGGTCCGCCGCCAGTTCGATGTAGCGCCGCAGGTCCTCGATGTGGCCAGCGCGTTCGGCGGCGTCCGGCGTCGCCATCCTCACCCCCGTGGCGAGGCAGCAGATCGACAGTCCGGCGTCGCCGAAACGACTCCGTACCTCCGCCCGGGCCGCCGCCGTCAGGTCCTTCTCGATGCCGCTGGCGTGCCCCCACTCGACGCGCGGCTCCAGTCCCTTGTAGCCGTGCCGCTGCATGCCGGCCACTACCTCGTCCAGCGTCCAGTCCGGGCAAACGCTCGTCATCGTCGCCAGATTCGTCATCGTTCCGTTGTCTCCTCAGTCCAGTTCCCGCAGCACACGTCCATCTCTATCTTCACAGCTTCCGCCGCCGAATCTAAGGGAGACGACCTTGCCAGACCACCCAGTGTGCGCCTACCCGCAGCACTACACCTCCGGTGATCTCGCCTTCGGATTCGACGTCCGTTTCGAGCCGGCCGATGGAGGCGCTACTGTACACCTTGGTCGGGAATCCCCCGTCGCCGGTACCCGCGGCACCTGGGTCCTCGTCGTGCGCAACGATCACGCCGACCTGGCAGCGGGTTCGGTTCTGTGCGTATCCCGCTTCGATTGCCAGTTCGCCTTCGAGTTCCAGACCGACCGTCCCGACCGTCGAGACCACGCCACCCTCGAGAGCTGCAGCGACGCCGCGCTGCGCCTGCTCATCGGCCGCGAGTCGGTGGGCTTTTGTGCCGTCGTCGTCGACAACGGCGTCTTCGCCCGTGGTGACAGTTTCATCGTGCGCCTCGGCGACACCAGGGGCGGCGGCTGCGGGTCGGAGGTGTTCTGGTCAGCCACGGCGGGGCAGCTCCTGCTCGCTATCGACGCCACCGGTGCGGGCAGCTTTGTCGGCGCCGGCGCGCCGCTGGCCTTCCGCGTCGTTCACCACGCGGCACCGCGCCTGCTGCGCCTCCTCGGTCCGAGCGTCGCCGCCGTGAACGAAGCCTTCGACCTGCACGTGGGCCTCTTCGACCGCAACGGCAACCCCTGCGAGGACTTCGCCGGTAGCATCAATTTTACACCCGAGGAAACCGTCGATGGCCTGCCACGTCGTGTCGAATTGAGCTCCGGAGACGGCGGCGTCAAGATCGTCGAGGGCGTGCGGCTGCGCAGCGCGGGGGTGTTCCGCCTGCGGGGCACCAGCGGCTCCCTGAATGCCGCGACCAATCCGATCCTCGTGGAAGACGCTCCGCCGCGTCGTGTGTTCTGGGGAGATGTGCACGCCCACGGCTGGGGTGACTCGACGATGCACCTGATGCACCTGCGCTCCGATCGTCTGGACCCGGCCGCCCGCCACGCCCAGGCGCGGCGTCTCGGGCGCTTCGACTTCAGCTGCCCAGCATCGATGTCGATGGACCCCCTGCACCGCGACGAGATATTCGGCGCCTACCGTGCCGCCTGCGCCGAGCACGACGAACCAGGGCGCTACGTCCCCTTCCTCGCCTACGAGGCGCATCCGAAGGCGGGAGATCGACAGGTCATCTTCCGCGACTACCGGGATGAAGCGACACCGCCGCCGATGCGCGAGCCCATCGAAACCGTTGTCGAGCACTACGGTGCGCGTGACGATGTTCTGCTGCAGGTCCACATAGGTGGAGACCCGCCTCATTGGGATGTCTACCGCCCGGCGCGCGAGCGCTTCCTCGAGGTGTGCTCGGGTTTCGGTTGCGCCGAGTGGTTGCTGCAGGAGGCCCTGCAGTTGGGGTTCGAGCCTGGCGTCTGCGCCGCCTCGGACCTGCACCTGGGCTGGATGGGCGGACCACGCTCCGTCGAGACCTTCCGCGGCCGCTTCGGGCAGAAATACCCGCTGCGGCAGCGCGACAGCGCCTACGGCACGGGACCGATCACGGCGATCCACGCACCGGAACTGACACGCGACTCGCTGTGGAAGGCGATCGAGGCGCGACACACGGCGGGAACCAGCGGTGCCCGCATGATCCTCGACCTGCGTCTCGGCGACGCCCAGGCTGGCGACTGCGTAACCGTCGAGGCTGGCGACACACTCGATCTGCACTTCAGCGTGTTTGCCTGTGCCCCACTGGCCCGTGTCGACGTCATCGCCGGCGTACACCGGCTGCACACCTTCGCTCCGGGAGGCACCCTCGATTGGAGCGCCGACCTGTCGCTGCCGTCAGCAGAAGTGCCGGGTCGTTGGATCTACTTGCGCGTCGAGCAGGCCGATGGCGAGTGGGGCTGGACGAGCCCGGTTTACCTCGATCGCGGCGACGATCCGCCCGCCGGTGACCAGTACCCCGCCTGGAACGCCTGTGCCATTGAGGCAGATACCGCCGACCCCGACGACTCTGGCGACGCGGCGATGTCACAGCACCTGGCTGACCTGCACGCCTACCTTGAACGGGAAGAAGAAGTCGGGCGATTCGCGGACCTGACAATCGCGGGCATTCTGCACCTGGGGGTCGGCACCTGCGCGCAATTCCGCTGTCATTGGGGCGAGGAAGGTCTACCGATGACGATCCGCTGGTTCTACGAATTCGAGATTCCGAAGATCCGCTTCGACTTCGGCTGGCGCGACTACGGCGCCATGCCGGAGAACCAGCTCGGCCCGCAGCTAATGGAGCGCTATTGAGGTTCTGCGAAGAGCTGGGCGTTGCGCTCTTTCCCGACCACGTCGAGGACGCCCATCTTGCGCAGACAGTAGGTCATGCGCCCCGCCAGGTTCAGCCGCAACTTCGCCGCTGCCGCCAACCCACGGTTGGTGAACGGCCGCGGCAGGACGGCGGCGGAGGGCAGCAGGGCTGCCACATCCGTTGGGTTGTGCAGGACGTGCTGTTCCACCACCTCCAGCAGTCGACGGTCTTCCTTGTGCCATTCGGGGTGCCGCCAGCTGCCCTTGCCGTCGTACATGCGCACTTCCTCCTCACGGATCATCAGCACTTCGAGGGTGAAGCGGTCGTTCGGCACGAGGTCAGGGATGCTCACCAGTTCCTTGAAGACGTCTTCGATGCGCCCCCGCTTTGGCGACTTGCGGCGGCCTAGCTCTTCGCCGTGCTCGCTGATCTTTAGAATCCATTTCTCCACAGCGATGGGATGTACGAGGCGCACGCGGTGCGTGACTGTCAACTTGCACAGTTTCGTCTTCAGCGGCGCGAAGGATCGGGTCTGGATCTCGACCAGGAGATCGTCGTCGCGTACGATGTCGATGACGTAGCCGTTCACGGGCGTCTCGAGTCGGTCATCGGGACGCGCATACCAGGTCTTCACCGAGGCGTGCAGCGATTTCTCACGCAGCATGCCGATGTGCGGTTGGGTTTGTGTCAACGCCATCTCTCTCGGGCAGGACAGCGGGGAGTTGAGCAAAATGGCTGCGGGGGAGCAGCAAAGGCGCCGGCGGGAGCCGGCGCCGGGAATTCAGACTGGTGAATCAACTCCAGTAGACACGACGATGGTGAATGTCGACCCGCCGCCTTCCTGACTGTCCACGTCGATGCGCCCATCGTGGTCCGCCATGATCTGGTAACAGATCGATAAACCCTGCCCGGTACCTGCACCGACGCCCTTTGTCGTATCCGGGGTCGAAGATACGGGACAACAGCTCTGTCGGAATCCCGGACCCGGTGTCGCTGATGGCGACGTGCACCTCGTCCCCTTCGCGCCGTGTTCGCACGGTGATCGTCCCGGGACCATCGATGGCCTGCTGAGCGTTGTTGAGAATATTGAGAAACATCTGGTTCAGCCTGCCCGGATCCGAGGCGCTCCTGCATCCAGATGGCGACTGAATCGAATCCTTCGGGATCCCCAGTCTGTACCGGGTGATCGGACATCCCCTCGCAGATGGCCCGGGCCGGTAAACCACTCAGAGCGAGTTGCTCAGCGATGGAGGTCGCCGTCGTCGTCTTGCCCGAACCCATGATACCTTCCACAATGATCAGCCGATTATAGAAAGGACGCATCAATTACACGGAACCAGTCTCTGCGTGTGATCGGAACGGGTACCCGCGATCAAGAATTAAAGATACCGATCGTTTACACTCGTGGCAGAGTGTGCCGGATGGCCCAAGGCGGCGTTCTTCGGCGCCGCTACACGGGACCGGCGTAGGCGGGTTCGTTGGTGAAGCGTGCGGTGTCCAGATCCAGCGTGATCTGCGTGCCAGAGGGCAGCGAGACCCGCAGATGCTTGCCATCGACGCTGGTGGTGCGAACATCCGTGCCGACGGGAGGGGCGGCGTAGTCGACAGGGGCTCCAGGGAACTGGCTCGTCAGCGCCGAATACCGAGCGGCCCGGAAACTGTGTTCACCGAAGGCGCCCGCCTGCACGATCAACTCCCGGCCCTCCATAGGATTCAGGTTGACCAGGTGCACCACCGTACGCCTGGACTCCACTTTTTCCACCAGGGCGGCCACGTCCTCCGGCAGGCCTGGGCGTTTTCGCTGCGTGTCGAAGTAGGTGAGCCGCGCGAACAGCAAACCACCGTTGTAGATCGGCTGCGGAGCACCACAGATAAGCTGCAGCAGCCCCTCCGTGGTCACCGGGTTGGCCTCCTGCCAGCGATGCTCGGTGTGTCGGGCGCCGACGTCAGAGTCCGCCCGGATGACGGCGAGGCGGCGGACGACCTGCTGGTAGCTGGCCTGCAGGATGCGCTCGGGATGAGTTGGGTTTTCGCCCGCCAGATAGCGCAGCCAGGGCTGGTCGTGGCCGCCATCCTCCTTGTTGTGGAAAGCCACGACTTCGTTCCAGTCGTAGGCTTCCAGCTGCCGGACTCGCTCGATGCGCTCCCAATCCTGGTCGGCCATAGAGAGATTCCATAACGCCGACAAGAAGATCGGTGAGGGGGGTTGCCAGTCGAACCATCCGGCATCGCCATAGCGGTACGGGACCAGGAAGGTCTCGTGCCGATCCCCCATGGCCGTCAACTGGCCGATCCAGTGGTACCTCAGACTCATGTGGGTTTCGCGCACGTCGCGCTGTTCTCCCAGATCCAGAATGCGATCCATCTGCTTGCGGGGCAGCTCGAGATAGCAGTCGTCGCGGGTCAGCAGATAGGCGTTGGCGGCGGCGGTGAGGGCCGTCATCTGGATGTTGTACCAGCCGTGGGGGTAGGTCCAGCCATAGAGCCCTCCATACCACTTGCCGTCCAAATACTCACCCACAGCACCGGAGTGGCCCACATTGTCGGGCAGCAGCCAGTCATTTTCACGGGCCCGGCTCATCCAGGCATCCGTGTACTCCAGGACCCAATCACGGTACTTCTCCTCACCGGTCAGCAGGAAGGCGTTGGTCACCAGGCTGGTGACCGAGAGATTGCCGACGACTTCCCCCTTTTGCCAGCGGTCGTGCACGGCCTGGCCCATGAGGCGGGCGTTGGCGGGATCGAGGGTGTCCTCATAGCTCTCGATGCCGGGCAGATCGTAGAATGGCAGCCCGTAGGTTTCGTTCGAGCGATGGCTGGCCGTCTCCCGTGCCTCGTCGGGTGTGTAGTAGGGCCCGCCCGAACCGAGTCGCGCCGACAGGAGAATCCTGTGCTCGGGATCGTAGTTGCGTACCTCGGGGTCCTCATTGAGGTAGAAACCGGCAAAACGTCGGGCCCGCATTTCGAGCTGCCCCGCGGCGGGGTCCGCGAGGCACAGGTGGTAGAAGAAGACATCGCTCTCGGATTGGTGGAACGTGTCCATGGAGCGAGCATACTCCTTGTGGGCCTGGCCGCGGCGCGTGAGCTGTCGGGTCACCGTCTCCCAACCGCGGTGAGACTCTTCCACCAAGTGATCCTTTCCCCCCATCAGGTAGAGCAAGGGCCAGTTGGTGTAACCCTCGTAGAAGTCGTCGGCGCCGCCGCCCCATGCATCGTCGTAGATGAGCTCGCCGTCATCGTGGGTATAGCGATCCAGGAAGGAGGAAATCGAGTCGCTCATCGTGGCCAGCAAGAGCCGCTGCTGGGCGGCCCACGAAGGCGGGAGGGTGACTGGTACCGTCGCGGTGATCGTCTGCATCAGTATCTGCCTGGATAGGAGTCGTCTGCGTCAGCCCAACGCTGAAATTACCTCGATGTGCGTCGGCGACAACCCGCAACACCCACCGACCGCACCCGCCCTTCTTCGATCCACTTCCCAGCATACTTCGCGAACGCGTCAGGTGAGATCGTATCGCGAAAGACCCAGTTCGGCATCTCGAAATATCCGGAATCCGGGTAGGCATAGGTCGGCCCGCTGAAACACACCTGTATCTTCGCCAACGCCTCGGACACCTGATCGCTGGGCGTATGCATCACGCCTGCCGCGGTGACACCCGGCGTCGTTGCGAACCGGGCGATCTCCTCGAAAGGGAGATCCTGGCCGGGGGCAAATGACAGGAACTGTCCATCCTCGCCACGGCGCGCGGACAACCCGAGCCACACCGGCAATCCAGTCGAGATAGCCGCCTCCAACGCGATTTCGATTCTTCGCGAAACATACATCATCTCCAGCAGAATCAAGTCCACGCCGGCATCATGCAGTGACGACGCCAGCTCGCTGAACGTGGCCGCCAGTTCCTGGTCGCTGGGATTCGGTCTCCCCGGATAACCTTTCGTCAAGTGTAAAATCGATCCTGCAACCGCCACGTCGGACCGTGCACGGTCCCGAGCCCGCAACGCTGCGTGCACGGCGTTCCGACTTGACCTCCTCGAAACGATCACGGTATCCGGCCTGCTCCAGCATCGGCCGCGAGGACGTCAGGCCCCCGGGTCATTTGAAGGCTGCGCGGGGTCACCGCGTCAGGTGATGCGGAGGCAACTACCTCCTCGGCCGACGCTCCGACCTTCTTTCCCGTTGGGCGCATCAAGCTCGTCGTGATGTCCATCTGCACTGCATACAAAGTGGGTAGAGCATACAATTGGCAATTTGGATAGTGAGTCAAGAAGTGGTGCCTCTCTTGCGTAGGGGGCGACGCTTCGGTTATCATTGCTGGCGCCCCCCCCCGGCGGCCTGGGGCGCCCCGGGGTGCGAGGGGGGGGGTGGTGATGGGCGTGGGGGCGCGTGGGTTATTATTGGTGGCCCCCCCCCCCCCTGCGTCCTGGTGCACCCCGAGTTCCGAGGATCGTGATGTTCAAGGCCATCCTGTCGCTTGCCGCGGCCGCGCTGTTGATTCTCCCACAGGTCTCTGTCGCCCAGGTGCAGCGCCTCGTCATCGGCCAGGGCGGACTGGACTGGCTTGAGGCCAGCGAGGATCTGCTCGGCCTGGATCAGGCGGCTTCTCCCGGAAGCCTGCAACCCTTCGAACTAGATCCGGCGATCAACGTCGCCGTGGGCGAGCAGACCGAGAGTGGCCAGTTCACCAATATCTTCGGCCACGCCTGGAGTATATCCGGCTCGGCACCTGCAAATGCCATCGAGAAGACGCCTTGGGTCTATGGGTCTCGCGGTCGAGCGCAGACCATCGACGGAGATTTGGACCGCCCAACCGATGTTGCGCCCGTCTCAGACTACACGTTCGATCTCGGCCTGCCGATTCCCCTCTATCGCGTCGTCTTCTTTCCCCCGGAAAAGGGCCGGACCGTCGCATCTTTACAGGATGCAGTCTGGTCTGGAGGGGCTTTCGGATCGGTCACGGTCCGATCTGGACTGTTGATCAAAGACCAGTTCCCACGACATTACTGGGTTTCTGGCACGCTGAATGAGCAGGAGTTCCTGTCTCAGACTTGCGAATATCAAACGCACTCGAGAGGTCACTGCAAAGACGACTTTGACAAAATCCTAGGGAGCAGTCTCAATCAGACCGAACGAGTGGCAGATGTGCGCTTCCCCACCGAAGTCGTGCGCTTCGCCCGTGTGCGGTTTCCCCTTTTCGGAATCATCGCTGAAGTGGAATTTTACGGTCAAGGTTTCCTGCCTCATACCAGGTACGTGTCCCAAATGCTCGACATGAGCGAGCCGGTTAATTTTGGACGTCTTCATTTCGAATTCGAAAGGTTTCGCAGTTCAGGATTCGGCGCCGATCCCATATCTACTCCGGAGGCCCCAGTACAGCTGGCCGTGGAGGTCCGCACCGGCCATGACGATACCCCGCGGGTCTATCATATCATCACCGATATCGGTGGAGAGAAGGAGGTCACAGAGAAGCAGTACAATCGAGCTCCATCGGCTGAGCGGGCATCGTACATTCAAGGCATTCCGGGGCAAAAGGGCTCGGTTCAGGACGACATCACCAATTGGAGCTTCTGGTCGACTCCCCATCACAGCACGGGTGAGCAGTTGCATGTCCCCGACCGCCGACAGTTCCTCCAACTTCGCGCCTCCATCAATAGCCAGGAGGCATTCGCCTTTGGTCGGCTAACCTCAATGTCGATCGAGTATTCTCCATTGCTGGCCGGCGTCGTCCTCGGTGAGGTGGCGCAGATGGAGGATCCTCAGCCCGCCAACGGCACCGTCGAAGTCCCTCTCGGTGAGTTGGTCACCCTTACCTACGATGTGCGAGCGGACTTTGCTGCATCTTCGCAGAGTGGCTTCAACGCGATCCGCCTGCAGACCCCCGAGGCGGTGGACTTCCTGCGCTTCCAGATGGGCGATCCCCTCGAAGATGTCGAGCTGGACAGTTTGACCACCGGGGATCACGAATTGCGAGTCTATTTCCCATCGAGCCCGATCACACCCGGCTCGCATCCCCCCATACGTCTGATTTTCCGCACCCGCGTGTTCAACTTCAATACGCTGATGGCGGGAGAGGTGTTCGACACCGATGGCGAGAATCTGCCGCAGTCGATCGAGGCCGGAGATGCTTCGCCGCTCGTGTCGACGAATGACCTGCATGTCTTCACGCCGACGGCGCGACTGCAGGTGCTGTCCGAGCTGGAACTGGGCTCACGAGTTGTGACGCCGAACGCCGATCGGGTGAATGACGATCTGCCGATTTCCTTCACGTTGCATGGGATCGCTGCCGGCGATGTGCAGGTTGAGCTGTACGACCTCAGCGGCCGACTCCTGCGGCGACTGGTCGACGAGACGCGCGGTGAGGGATACTACACCGAACTGTGGGATGGAACGGATGCCACCGGGCAGGTCGTGCCGGGGTTGTATCTGGTGCGCGTCGCGGTGGGTACGGATCTGGGTACGTTCGTGCAAACCCGCACCGTCGCCGTCGCCTATTGAGCTGTGATCGTGATTACAGGAAACTACAGAGGATCCATGCTTCCCCCTGTCACAATCGCCGTCATCGTCCTGACGGGTCTGTGTTCTTCGTGGGCTACCGAGTTTCGATTCAGCGAGAGATCCGACTGGGACTCATGGACCTTTCCCCGGGGTGCAATCGCCCAGAATGAGGACGGCAGCATCGGCCTGGAACGCATCGAAAAGAACATCGATGCAGTCGCCAACGCCCGCGAATTCCTGCACGCGGTCAAACGCACCAAGGAACCGGTGCCCGGGGGCATTAACGTCGTCGGTACCGGGACGGAAACAGCGGACAACATTATGGATGGACGGACGGACACCTGGTGGAAGCCCAGCTTGGACAATGTGCTGGAGGACTGGTTCATCGAGGTCGATCTCGGACGGATGGTCTTGGCCTCCAAGATCCGGCTCACCTTCCCCGACACTCTTGAGGTGACTCCCTTCCGCAATTTCAGCGTCTTCGTTAGTGATGGCGTACGGGCATCGGCCGCCAAAGACGTGTTCATCTTCTCCCGGATCGGTCGTACGACCGAACCAAACACAGAGCGTGTTGTCGAATTCGAACTGGAGACGATATGGCCCGGGGCGGCCACGGGTGAACACTTGGTAACCGTGGACACGATGAATTACGGGATGGTTCAGTACGTTCGTTTTGTCGCGGAAGATCTCCAGACAGACGCGGCGTTGGCGAAGATCGAAGTTGAGACGCTGGGCGACAATGCCGTGCTCGGTAGCTTCGCGCGGGGCGGCGGCATCCGCGGCGGCACGGATGTGAATAACCTGGATGCCATCATCGACGGCGATAAGAACTCCGGTTGGACGATCTCCGGTGCCGCCGACTGGATTTCGGAAGGCCATTGGTTCGAGTTTGACCTTGGGGCAACGTACTGGGTGGATCGGGCCTTCTACAACATCAAGTTCTATCGGACCATCTTCGGTAATTTCGAGATTGCCACAGCCGAGGGGTCGCCGGTGAGCGGTCTGACGACCGAGAGAGTGCGCAGCAACCTCGACTTTCAGCATCTCTCGGTTGTGGAGAACTTTACCAGTCCGCTGCGCTTCGTGTTCGAGTTCAGATTTCCCCTGCGCAAAGTGCGTCACACCTTCATGCGCCGTATCAATGTCGAAAAGTGCACCCAGTGCCTTCATACGGGCCTTACCGATTTCTACCTCTTCGGTGAGGGCTACGTCGCCGAAGCCGTGATGGAATCCGGCTTCATCGACCTGGGAGGGACCAAGAGTATCCGCCGGTTGACCTGGGACGCCGAGCTGCCGCCCGACACCTTCGTCGAGATTCGCTCGCAGACGGGCGACACCTTCGTCATCGAGCAGAAGTTCTACAACAAGAATGGCGTCGAGGTGTCCGAGGCGCAGTGGAACAAGCTGCCCAAGTCACAGAAGCAGGATATCGTCGAGATTCAGCGTCGCGGCCAGGACTGGTCGGGCTGGGGTCCGGTCTACGATTTCCCCGGGGAGGTCTTCCTGTCGCCGACGCCGCGGAAGTTCGCCCAACTGCAGGTGAAGTTGGGCAACGACAACCCCGAGGCGGCGCCGCTGTTG
>JAYZCA010000206.1:0-4308 GCA_036339235.1 Candidatus Latescibacterota bacterium
ACCGAGGGACACCAGGTCAAAGAAACTCCCGGCTTCACGCCCAATGCCGACGCCGAGACAAAACGAGTGCAGGCACGCAAGGAACGGCAGGAGAGGCTGAAGCAGATCCAGGAAGAACGCCGGGTGCGGCTGAAGCTGGCACAGCAGGCGGGGGCGGAATCGGATGTGCGACCTTCGGTAATCCGGTCAGTGTCTCGGGCGGACTCAGCTACAGCGGGGGAGGTGGAGGAGGAGGAGGAGGAGCTTGAACTCGACAACCTTCTGCACCAGATCTCCCTGGATGACCTGGAGCAGTACCTCGATATCACCATCATCCCCGACGATCGCAACCGTCTCCAGCGTCGCTGGCAGCAGAAGATGCGAGACCCGAGCATCCGTCACCTGCTCGATGACAAGGGCGCCATGGCTCATGGCTACGCCCTGATCCCTCGTGTCCCCCGGTACATCCGTGGGGGCCAGACCGTGCCGACGAACCTGCTCAACCTGGTGCGCAGCTTCCCGCAGTTGTTCGACAACGTCGCCCAGGTCATCAACAAATATCGCACCGAAGGTTTCTTCATCCGCGAAACACCGGAACTCGATTGGGCCATCGTCGCCGTCGAAGCGCTCCCCGAAAGCCGTGGGCGCAACTACATGGAGCAGAAGACGGTGATCAAGCAGTATGCGCAGAAGCACAAGACCAACGAACGCCGCATCCAGCGCCGCCGCTTGATCGATGCCCTCTACGACTGCATCGTCATCAACGCGATCACCAAGGATGAGGTCCTCAGCAAGACCGTCGACCTCACCGAGACCAAGGCAGGGCCACCAGCAGATGGGTATGTGCCCCAGTTGGTGACGATCCGGCACTAGGCCGCCGGGAAGTCCTGACCGTGGGCGTCCTGCGCCCGCGCGAGTTCGGCGGCGCTGTACCCCGGCAGGCCCGCCGCCTCGGCACAGTCAGCCACCTCCGCCGCGCTGCGCGCGCCCGTCAGCACCGAACTGATGCCGGGGTTGTCGAGCACCCATCGCATCGCGGCCTGCGGCACCGAGGCCACCGGGTCGCGCACCAGGAACGACAGTCGCTGCACCTGGTCAACGCGTGCGGCCACTTCATCGCGCGAGTAGCGAGCGTTGAGGCTGCCCTCCGGAAACACCATGTCGCGGCTGACTGCCCCGGACAGGAAGCCGTTGGCCAGAGACTCTCGAGCCACCACACCCACTCGCTGCGCGGCAAGGTCACCGATGAGCGCTGTCGCCTCGCGGTTCAGGAGACTGTAGACGACCTGAATCACGTCGATACGACTCTCCTCAGCCCATCGTCGAGCCATGTTCTGGGTGTCGGTGAACTTTGAGATAGAGTGTCCCACAGCACGCACCTTGCCCCGTTCGCGCACACGTGCCAGCGCCTCCCACACGTCGTCGTCGATCTCGTCGGCTCCGAAGGGGGAGTGGAAGAACAGCACGTCGATACGATCGGTGCCGAGGCGTGCCAGGCTTTCGTCCACCGACGCGCTGACGTTGGCAGCGTTGAAGTCGGCGCGATTTCCCTGGGTAGCACGACGGCCGAACTTGGTCGAGATCAGCACCCGCTCGCGGTCGGCGCCGAGAGCCTGGCCAAGCACTTCTTCAGCAATCCCGTCGCACTTGCGCGTGCCGTAGAGCGGCGCCGTGTCGAATAGCGTGATACCCTCGTCCAATGCGCGGCGTACCGTCATGTGCGCCTCACCGACGGCAACAGGGCCGTAGACGACGGAGTTGAACGCCCAGGTCCCCAGAGCAACTTCACTGCATTCGAGCCCAGTACGCCCCAGGACACGTGATTTCACCTATTTTCACTCCTCGCATGAACGACTCCACAACTCAACAGGACCCTGCCGCCGCGACGCGTTCCGGTGTGACCTTCCGGTCCCTGCTGACGGGAGCGATCATGGCGGTCTGCATCAGTACCGGCGCCCCCTACGGCAACATGGTGCTGCGCGGTTCGTACCTGGCGCTCGACTTCTCCACCGCCGGCGCCATCTTTGTCTTTTTCCTGCTCGTTTTGATCGTGCACACGGGTCTCGGGTTGATCCATCCCCGCCTCGCCTTTCGGCGTGAGGAACTCGTCGTCGTCTATATCATGTCCATCGTCTCGTGCTCGATCCCGACGATGGGGCTCACCGAGTACCTGCTGCCGATCATGTCCGGGGCCACGTACTACGCCACGACCGAAAACGAGTGGGGCCTGCTCGTGCATCCCTACATCCCATCGTGGATGGTGCCGCAGGATTTCACCGCCGTCAAGTACTTCTACGAGGGGTCGCCGCGCGGCATCGGCATCTCCTGGGAGGCGTGGATCATGCCACTGCTGGCATGGATTCCGCTGATTCTGGGGATATATTTCTCCATGATCTGTCTCATCGTGATGCTGCGAAAGCAGTGGATCGTACGCGAGCGCCTCGCCTTTCCTCTCGTGCAAGTGCCGCTGGCCATGGTCGAGGACGACGACAGCGGCAACCCCCTCAAGCCGTTCTTCCGCAACTGGCTAATGTGGTGCGGTTTCGCCCTGCCCCTGGCCGTGGGATCACTGAAGGCATTGCACAACTACTTCAATTTCATCCCTACAGTCATCACGCAGACGTCGATCCCACTGTTCCGCAACACCGCGGTATTGCAGATCGCCCTCAGCTTCCCGATGCTCGGCTTCACCTACCTGGTGAACACCGAAATCGCCTTTTCCATCTGGTTCTTCAGCCTGCTGATGCGCGCCCAGGAGGGGACCTTCGGCGTTCTCGGTCTGTCGTCGCCGGAAAAGCTCTGGTACGCGCCCCCGGAACCGATCATCGCCCACCAGGGGATGGGAGCCTTTATCGTCATGGTCTTCTTCGGCCTGTGGACAGCACGCGACCATCTGAGGGATGTGTGGCGGAAGGCCGTGCACGGCGATGACGACGTCGACGACACCGACGAACTGCTGTCCTACCGTGTCGCCGTGTTCGGTTTCCTCGGGGCCAATCTCCTCATCGGCGCCTGGCTGTGGCTGGCAGGCCTGACACTGTGGGTCGTGCCCATCTATCTGAGCGCCATGTACGTGATCTTCCTGGCGATCACGCGCATCGTTGCCGAGGGTGGCATCGCCGCGGCCCGGGCACCGCTGATCCCGTCCGACTTCATGCACTCCACCTTCGGCAACTCCGCGCTCGGGGCCGGCAGCCTGACGGCGCTGGGTTTTACCTTCGTCTGGGCCGCGGATGTGCGTACCTTCGTCATGGCCTCCGTCGCCAACGGGCTGAAGCTGGCCGAGGATCGGTTGGCGCGCCGCAAGCGGGCACTGTTCTGGGCCATCGCCCTGGCCATCGTCGTCAGCATCGCTTCCTCGATCTGGGCCGTGATGTATATGAGCTACAGCTATGGCGGGATCAACCTGAACAGCTGGTTCTTCGGACCGGCGGGTGGCCCTGCCTATCCGTTCAACTTCGTGACGCAGGAACTGAACAACCCTGACGGCCCGGACTGGACGGGCTGGATCGCCACCGGCGTGGGTGGCAGCGTCATGACACTGCTAATGATGGCGCGCCACAACTTTCTCTGGTGGCCCCTGCACCCGCTGGGCTTCGCAGTGAGCGCGATCTCGCTAACCAACTACATTACGTTCTCGGTGTTCCTCGCCTGGTTGATCAAGACGATCATCCTGAAGTATGGCGGACCGGGGCTGTTCCACCGTGCCCGGCCATTTTTCCTGGGCCTCATCCTGGGCCAGTTCTTCGTCGCCGGCATCTGGCTGGTGATCGACTACCTCACGGGGATGACGGACAACAACATTTACTGGATCTGAACCGTCTTCAGAACGACTGAGTGCGCCCGCTTCCAACCCAAGGAGAATTTGCGGTATGAACCTTCCCCCAGCGCGGAAATGCCGACTCTGCGGCAAGACCCCCGGCTACCCGCTCTACAACGAGAAGTGCATCCCATGCTGGCCGAAGGATCTCAAGCCGGTACTCAAGGCCAAACGTTCCAGAAAGGCGACGAATCAAAGTAGCAAGTAAGTACGGCGTTTGCGGACAGGCCAGACTGAATGCACCAAAGGGTGCCACTGACATGAAAGAGGCCCACTTCGCTGGCGGGCCTCTTCTTCTACGGAACGTTTCCTGGTTCTACAATTTCACTACCGCCATCTTGTCCTGCGTCATGTCGTGCATCGTGTAGCCGATGCCGCCGATGCCGTAACCGGACTGACGGCGCCCCGCAAAAGGCATCCAGTCGACGCGGAAGGCGGTATGGTCGTTGATCATCACCGCCGAAGCGTCTAGCTCCTGTATGCATTTCATCGCGTGGTCGAGGCGGTTC
>JAYZCA010000207.1:0-3773 GCA_036339235.1 Candidatus Latescibacterota bacterium
CGGGGAGACCTTCGGCGACTACCGCATCGACCTGGGGGCGAATTACCGCATCGATTCGATCCTGCTGTTTGGCGACCCCATCGCCATCCAGCCGCGGTCGCGCGGCGCCTATGCCAACTTCCTGTCATACCAGATCCTGCATTCCGATGGCTCCCTCGCTCCCGACGGAACCCTCGAATGGCAGGTCCTGGCATCATTGCTCGACGATCAGCGGAATCTCTTCGAAGTACGCAATTTTACGCATCACTTCGAGCCGATCGCAGCCCGCTATCTGCGCCTCTTCTATCCTACAAGCGTCGGCGGGTTGATCATCGGCGGCGCCATCGATGGCATGGGCCTGCGCCTCGATGGCCTGGGTTATATCGGCGAATTTCAGATCTTCGGCGATGGGTATCCCGAGCATGTAGCGCTGCGGTCTCCGGTGATCGACCTAGGTTCGGATTGGAACATAACCGCTCTGTCCTGGTCTGCCGACGTCCCTGCAGGCGCCCGGATCTTGTTTCGATCCCGCACCGGCGACGAGGTAGAGGAGGAGATTCACTACTACGACAGCAAGGGCAAGGAGGTTACCGAGCGCCGTTACGGAAAGCTCATCAAGAACTTCCGTGGCCCTGTGGTGACGGTGATCAACCCGAGCGCCGGATGGAGCGCCTGGAGTGAAGAGTACCTTGAGTCCGGCATACCTTTCCGCTCGCCCTCGCCCCGGCGCTATCTGCAGATCGAGACGGAAATGCTGTCAGAAGAGCCGCACTCCGCGGTGACCCTGGGCGACATCGTGATCGAATACGGACGGCCCTTGGCCGGCACCGCCGTCGGTGAGGTCGTACCGGCCCAGACCGAGCCAGGCCTCACCCGGACCTTCTCCTACTTCCTGCGGCCCACCTTCGATCGGCAGAACCTTGGTTTCGATCGTCTGCTGCTGGAGTCGACGATCCCCATCGTGTTCGAGGATCTGCTGTTTGATGGCCAGCCCGTCGACGGGGTCCGCCTGGAAGAGGTGGTAGGTGGATTCCGTCTGCATCTGCCCAACACCGTCGACGCCGTCGATCTGGTCGAAGTCCGTTTCGACGCCACCGTGTTCCAACGGACGCGGTTCCACGCGACTCTCGAGATCGACCGGGCCGGCGAGAGCCTGCAACAGAGCGTCGACCCGGGAGATGCCATGACTGAGGTCGGTGACGATTCCGACTTTGTCTCGCTGCCCGTCAACGGCACGCTCTTCGCCAATCTCGCGGTGTCGTCGGGGGTCTTCACGCCCAACGGCGATGGCCTCCACGATGAGGTCACCTTTTCCTTCGACGCTTTGAGGCTGACCAGTGACCGGCCGATCCTGGCCCTGGTCTACGATCTGCGGGGGCGTCCCGTGCGCCGGCTCGAACAGCAGGGCGGGGCGGGGCACTACGATCTGTCCTGGGATGGCCTCGACGAACAGGGCAACCTGTCTCCGCCGGGTCTCTACCTTCTGCGCGTCGAGATCGTGGGAGACGCGGTCACGGGATCCGCCACGCGCGTCGTCGGTCTCGCGTACTGATGGACGCCGCCCCCAGGGCGGCGCTGCGTTCCGCGCTGCTGTGCCTGCTCTGCTTCCCGGATGGCGCACCCGCTTCAGTTGTCCCGCGCGCACACGACCGTCGCCGCCACAGTACACCAGCTGGTGCGGGTCCCCGCCGGCACCTTCACCATGGGGTCGTCGGGCGGCAAGCTCGACGAGCAGCCGCCGCATACGGTCTTCCTCGGCGATTATTTCATCGACCGCTTCGAGGTGACGAACCTTTTGTACGTCTTGTATTGTACGTCGCCTTTCTCAACGACGTCGGGGATCACCACGACACGGAAGGTCATCACTTTGTGGACGTGGGGGACCCGGACGCCGGCATCCGCCGGACCCGTTCGGCAGCTATCGCGTTTTCCCGGACAACCTGGCCAACAGCCCCGTGGGCGAGGTCAGTTGGCTGGGCGCCGACGCCTACTGCGCCTGGGCGGGTCTGCGGTTGCCGTCCGAAGCGATGTGGGAAAAGGCGGCACGGGGCACCGACGAACGCACCTACCCTTGGGGGGAGGGAATCTCCCGTGAACATGCCAACTACGGTCAGGAAAACTGCTGCGGTGGCGACTCTGCCGACGGCTTTCTCGTCTCGTCACCGGTGGGTGCGTACGAGTTGGGAGCCTCACCTTATGGCGCCCATGACATGGCCGGCAATCTCTGGGAGTTCGTCAGCGACTGGTATGGTGAGACGTGTTACGCACTGAGCCCGGCGAGCGATCCCGAGGGACCCGCAAGCGGCATCAGCCGCGTGCTGCGCGGCGGCTCCTTCGGGAGCGCCGCACGCCGTCTGCGGACCACGGACCGCAGCAGCCTGCCCGAGACCCTCACCTACCGGCAGACGGGTTCCGCTGCGCGGCCATCGCCTCTTCCCTGCCGCCGACGGTCGTCGACGCCCTGGGGCGCGTTGAAACGGATCTTTGTGCCAGCAGCCCGTCGGCCGGTTCAATAGACGACGGCTACAACACGGTGTTCCTTCTGCACCTGCGCGTCTCCCTCCAGGCTCACCACCAGGACATACAACCCGGGAGCCACGAGCCTGCCCTCGACGCGCCCATTCCAGGTCAGTTTGTGTTCGCCAGCCGTCACCAGGCGCTCGTCCCGGTAGACCAGATGGCCGGCCAGGTCGTAGAGTCGCAAACTGAGTGGCCGAGGGCTCAGGACGTTGACGAGGTCGACGTGCACGGAGAGTTCGTCGTTGCGCCCGTCCCCGTTGGCAGTCAGGATGTCAGGCGTGATGTCGATGTCGGCGAAGAGGTGGGCGCTGACGGGAATACTGACGACGGTGGAATTGCTCTCCACGTCCGGATTGGCGTCGCCGGCATCGACGCGCTGGCGGATCTGTTGCCCGTCGCGGCTGTCCTCGAGAGACATTTCGAAGCGGGTTGACTGCAAGTACACGGAGGCGGCGAAGCGCACCTCTACGAGCTCGCCCTCGCGCACCCGGCGCGGCAGGGTCACCAGGAAGCCATCCTCGGTCGTCGTCGCCGTCGCCGTCGTGGTCGAACCATCGATTCGGGCCTCGATGAACTCGAGAGCAGGCGATCCTTCGATGGCCAGACGGTCGAAGCCGACAGGACTGTCTTCGGTGCGCAGGAAATAGCTGAACTCCGTCCGTGTACCGGGGATTACCTGACTCGGTGTGACCTCACCCAGTGCGCGTCCGGCCAGCGGCGGGGAGAAGTCGACGACGACCCAATCGAGACTCGGCGCCCGGTCCCGTTCACCGGTGACCAGGCGGATATCGATCTCGAGGTAGCGCCGCGGTGACGGTGATTGGAATCGTTCGCCAGAGGTGCCGTAGATCGTGCTCCACGGGCTCCAGTCGTTGCCGGCGACGAGGGTTGTATCGATGGGGCCTCGGAAGCTCGGAATCAGTCTGCCCCAGGTGCGCTCGGTGACCTCCTTGAGGTTCTTGTCACGAAATGTGAGCACGTGATCGATCTGGCGGCCGGTGCGCGTACGGATCTCGACCCGCGTACCTGGCGGGGTGTCGCTCGCCCAGCGCAGGTTGTCCAGATTCTTGCCGTCGCCCAGGTCGAGCAAGGGTGAGCGCAGCGTCACCTCGCTGGGAAAACCCTCGCCGAAGACCTGCATCTCCTCCGTCCACCCCGTGACCAGGCAGTTCCTCGACGTGAAGGTCTGACTGCTGACCGCGGCCCCGAAGGCGCAGGCCGCGTCCCAGACCCGCCACCGGAAACGCACGAAGCGCGCCGGGATGGGCTCGAAG
>JAYZCA010000208.1:0-4453 GCA_036339235.1 Candidatus Latescibacterota bacterium
TGGCGGTGCTGGCGCCTGGTGTAACCCTGTCGGTGGACATCGAAACCCCGCTGCCGCTGAGCAGTGGCTTCGGGCTGAGCGGCGCCTCGTCGCTGGCGGCGGCTTTCGCGGTCAACGAGCTGCTGGAACTGGGCCAGGATCGTGTCGCACTGGCGACGGCGGCGCACGTGGCGGAGGTGCGGAACCTGACGGGCCTGGGGGACGTGTGCGCCCAGAATCACGGCGGCTGCCTGGTGAAGCTGATCGCCGGAGACCCGCTGGCAGCCGAAGCGATGCCCGTTGCCGCCCACACCGCCATCCACGACCGGTATTTCAGCACTATCAGCACGCGGGGCATCCTCTCCGACCCCGAGCGTCGGGCGCGCATCAACGCCGCCGCCGAAGCCGCTCTTGAGGAGTTGGCCATCCTCAAGAGTCGGGAGAGCGTCGACCTCGGCGATCCGATCCGGGTGTCGCGCCGCTTCGCCGAAGACAGCGGTCTACTCACCCACGACGGGGTCCGCGACGCCATCGACGCGGTCGGCTGTGCCGGGGGGGAAGCGTCGATGATCATGCTCGGCAACGCCGTGTTCAGCACCGTACCCTTCACAGGATCGACGACGACGACTCTCTCGAAGAGGGCGGTGGAGCTGCTGCCTTGAGCGACGTTCCCGAATCTCACCCCCGCTACCAGTCCCTGCGCATTCGCGACCGCATCGTGGCCGGTGTCGAGGCGGGTGTGACCTCTCCTCACGGTCTGATCGCCCACGGCCGTGGTGAGGCCTACGACTACCTGCTGGGCGAGGCTACCGGACTCTGGGCGGTACGTGCCATCGAGGCGACGGCCTCGTGGCTGCTGCGAGCCAGGCACCCGGTGCTGTCGGTGAACGGCAACGCCGCGGCACTCGTGCCCGAGGACCTGGTGCGCCTGTCGCAGGCGACGGGGGCACCCCTGGAGGTCAACATCTTCCACACGTCGTCGGACCGTGAAGAGGCCATTGCCCGGCACCTGAAGGCGCACGGCGCCGGCGAGGTGCTGCTGCCCGACGGCGCTGCCGTGCTCGAAGGGATCGACTCGAATCGGCGCTTTGTCCATGCCGACGGCATCCTCCAGGCGGACGCGATCTTCGTGCCTCTGGAAGACGGTGACCGCTGTCAGGCCTTGCGCCGGCTCGGTCGCGACGTGCTAACGGTGGACCTGAACCCGTTGTCTCGTACGGCACGCGCGGCGACGGTTACCGTCGTCGACAACGTGGCCCGCGCGCTGCCGGCGCTGCTGGCGGATGTGGTACGTCTCGGATCCCAGCCGGCGTCGACATGGGAACAGATCATCCGGGACTTCGACAACGAGTCTGCACTGGCACAGGCGGAAGAGCGCATGCGCTCAGGAGAAGGATAATTGTTCAGAGTTGGACTGACCCGAGATTTCCTGCGAGCAGATGGCTCGCAGGCTTTTGCCGACATCGACACATCCGCCCTCGATGTGCGGGGCGTCGCCTGGGCCTGCCTCGGTGAGGGGGGCGCCGGCGAGGAGTTGCCGCCGGCACAGATGGCCGATCTCGACGCGGTGCTCGTCCTGGCTCCACTGGTCACCGAGTCGACCCTGGCTGGTGCTGACCGGCTGGCCGTCGTCGCGCGTCTCGGCGTCGGTTACGACTCCGTCGACGTCGAGGCCTGCACACGCCACGGTGTGGCGCTGACGATCACTCCGGACGGTGTGCGCCGCCCGGTGGCGAGCGCGGCGTTGGCCTTCCTGCTGGCCCTCGCTCACAAGCTGCCGCTGAAGGATCGACTCACCCGTGATGGGCGCTGGTCGGAGAAGGCCGAGCACATGGGTATCGGTCTGCGAGGACGTACACTTGGGCTCGTGGGTTTCGGCAGTATCGGCGGCGAGATCAGTCGCCTCCTGTCACCCCATGAGATGCGCATCGTCGCTGCCGATCCCTTCGCCAGAGCGGAGACGGCGCGCGATCTTGGTGTCGAGCTGGTATCCCTCGACGACCTGCTGGCGTCGGCGGATTTTGTCATCGTCTGCTGCTCTCTGACGCCGGAGACGCGGCACCTCATCGGCAATGATCAACTACGACGCATGAAGGACTCGGCGTACCTGATCAACCTCGCTCGCGGACCGATCGTCGATCAGCCGGCGCTGACTGCGGCGCTTCGAGAGGGAGTCATCGCCGGCGCCGCCCTCGATGTGTTCGAGCAGGAACCGGTGGCCCCGGACGAACCGCTGCTGAGCTTCGACAATGTGATCGTTGCGCCCCATGCCCTGTCGTGGACGGATGAGAGCTTCCGCATGATGGGGGAGAGCGCCTTCCGCGGCATTCTCGAGGTGTCACGCGGTCGCGTGCCCGACTACGTAGTCAATCCTGACGTGCTGGCCACCGAACGCTTTCAACAGCGTCTGGCGGCGTGCGCCGACAATCGCTGCCAAGGGGAATGAGCCACACCATGCGAACAAATCCCGTCAAGCGCAATCTGCAGGGGGGCGGCCGATCTCTGGGCACGATGGTGATGGAGTTCGACACCGCCGGCGTGGCCCGCATGGCGGATGCGGCAGGCGCCGAGTTTGTGCTGTACGACATGGAGCACACGGCGTGGTCGATCGAGACGGCGCGCAGGTTGATTGCCACCTGCAGCGGCACGAAGGCGGTGCCCTTCGTACGCATACCGGCGACGGAATACCACTTCGCCGCCCGCGTCCTCGACGCCGGCGCCCTGGGGGTGATGGTGCCCATGGTGAATGACGCCGAGCAGGCAAAGGCGCTGGCCGACTTCTGTCGTTACCCGCCGGTGGGCAGGCGTGGCGCCGGCTTCGGTATCGCCCACGACGACTACCGTACCGACGAAGACGTGGCCGACAAGATGCGGCAGGCCGACGAACGTACCCTCGTCATCGCCCAGATCGAGAGCGGCGAGGGGGCGGCCAACGCTCGTCAGATCGCCGCAGTGGATGGTATTGACGTGCTGTGGATCGGCCACTTCGACCTGGCAAATTTCCTCGGCATCCCGACGCAGTTCGACCACCCAGACTACCGCCGTGCGGAGGACGCCGTGCGTGACGCCTGCGAGGCCGAGGGCAAGGCGCTGGGGCGACTGGCGACGACGTCGGCGGAGGCCGAGGGCCTGCTGGACTACGGCTATCGAATCCTCGCAGTGGGCCTCGATATCGATCTCTACCGGCGGGGACTCTCCCGCGAACTGTCCGGCGCCCGGGCGCAACTGACATGAGCCGACCGCCCACCAGCGCCGATGTCGATGCGGCGCTCGCCTTCATTCGGCCACACCTGCCGGCGACCCCGTTGGTGCGCAGCGAGGGGTTGTCCGCTGTGCTGGGCTGTGACTACACGGTGAAATGCGAAAACCTGCAGCCCATAGGCGCCTTCAAGGTGCGCGGCGGCGTCAACCTCGTGGGGCGTCTTTCCGATGCGGAGAAGGACGCGGGTCTGATCAGCGCCAGCACTGGCAACCACGGCCAGTCCATCGCCTGGGCGGGGCGTCAATTCGGGGCTTCCGTCGTCATCTACGCGCCGGCTGAGAGGGCTAATTCCGCCAAGCTCGAAGCCATGCGTCGACTGGGCGCTGAGGTGCGTCAGCACGGCCGCGACTTCGACGAGGCGCGAATCGTCGCTGAAGAGGCGGCGCGTGACGAGGGCCGGCGATTCGTGCACTCCGCTAACGAGCCACACCTGATCTCCGGCGTCGGTACCATCGGCATCGAGATCCTCGAGGCGGAATCCGATGTGGATGTCGTACTCGTACCGGTCGGTGGTGGCAGCGGCGCCGCCGGCATGTGCCTGGCGGCCAAGGCCCGCAATCCCCACATCGAAGTGATCGGCGTGCAGTCAGCGTCGGCGCCGGCGGCCTGGCAGGCATGGCGGGAGAAGCGTCTGGACATCGACGCGGAGATGTCGACACCGCACGAGGGTATGGCGACGCGCGTTCCCTTCGAGATGACGATGCAGATCCTGTGGGAACAGCTCGACGATTTTATCCTCGTGAAGGACGACGAAGTAGATGCAGCCATCCGCCTGCTGGCGCAGGAGCGCCTGGTGGCTGAGGGGGCGGGGGCGGCGAGTCTGGCTGCGGCGATGAAGCTGAGGGAACGGCTGTTTGGACGCCGTGTCTGCGGCGTGTTGTCGGGGGGCAACCTGCCGTTGCCGCGTTATGCGGAGGTGTTGGCGCCGGCCAGTGCTACTTCTCCACTGTAGATCTGCAGCGGTCGACGACCACGCGGATCTGGTCCGGCAGGTCGTTGCTCAGGCGGTCGCGAAGCCCGACGACATCCGAAGTTTCCAGCCCCAGTTTGCGCAAGACCTCAGCAGCGTACAGCCGTGGTTCCTCCTCGAGATAACCGAAGCCCAGTTCCTTGCTCAGTTCATCGGCCAGGTGGAGAAGACAGACCAGGTCGGAGGGTGTCGCCCCCACCGTGTGATGGGTGCCCACGGCTTCGACGAGTTGCTCCCCCACG
>JAYZCA010000209.1:0-9238 GCA_036339235.1 Candidatus Latescibacterota bacterium
ATGTCCCTGATAATGGGGTCTCCGACCTTTCTCAATTGGCAGCAATTGACCTTCGCCGACTGGCGTCGGGAAAACTTCGCCGCCCGCATCCGAACGCGCAACGGCGATGGTCGGATCCAGGAGCCCCTCCATGCCATACCGCTCTCTCGCGACGTTTGTCCTCGTCGCCCTCACCGTCGCCGCCTGTGCCCGAGACGAGTCCCGCGACCCGTCGTCCGCTCTGACCGTGCCGGCGCCGACCATCGACGACACTGTGGCCGAGTGGGAGATGCAGTACCTGCCCGCCATCGACGCGCACATGCAGGCCGGCCGCCTCGATTCGGTGATCACCGTCTGCCGGATCGCCCTGCAGCAGGACTCCACGCGCATCGTGCTCTACAATCTGATGGCCTCCGCCTACGCCTCGCAGGAACGTTACTCCCTGGCTGCCGAGGCTCTGCAGACTGCTGTTCGTCTGGCGCCGGAGTTCGTCGCAGGCTGGGTGAACCTGGGGGGCATGCACACGCGCCTGGGTCAGTTTGCAGAGGCCCTGCCCTTCTTGCAGCGCGCCGCAATCCTCGATTCCAACAACGCCGCCGCGCGGCGACGCCTGGGCGAGGCCTATCTGCGCACGGCCCGGCCCCGACTGGCTGCCGGCGAGATCCGCGCCGCCATGCATCTGCTGCCCGACGATGCAACCCTCAGCTTCCACCTGGGTACGGCCCAGCAGGACATGGGAGAGTCCGAGGGCGCTCTCCTCTCCTTCCTTCGCGCCGGTGAGCTCGACCCCGGCTACGTCGAGGCTCACCACCGCGCTGCCACTCTTGCCCGCCAGCTGCAACGGCCGACGGTAGCTGACTCATGCTTTTCCCTGAAAGGCCACCTGTTGGAAGTCGCCGGCGGCGACACCCTGGCGATCGATGCCATGCAACGCCTTCGCAGTGTCCTCACCAATACCCCGGAGGCCGCCCTCAATCACGCGCGACTCGGTGGCTTTTTCCTGTTCCACGACTACCTGCCCCAGGCGCTGTCCCTGTTCGAACGCGCCGCCTACCTGGAGCCGGACAACGCCTGGGTGCTCAATGAGTTCGGTGGCCTGCTCAGCCGGCGGGGATATGGCGATCAGGCCCTTGGATACTACGAACGCGCCCTCCACGTTGAGCCTGACTTCGCGGAGGCCATGATCAACAGGGGCGGCATCCTCAATGCCCTGGGGCGCCACCAGGAAGCCCTGCCGCATTTCGAGCGGGCCATGGCACTTTCGCCGCGGAATGCGGGCGTGCACTTTTTTCTTGGAATCACCCATATGAGCCTGGGGCGGAGGCAGGAGGCGCGGCGTATCCTGGTCGAAGCGAGCGATTTGGTGAGCGACGACGAGGCGTTGCGGCAACAGATCGAGGCCGCTCTGCGAACGTTTGACGACGACCCTGAGGGATGAATCACATCATGACGGACCCTCGCTCGCGACATTGGAGGCAATTGGTTGCGCTGGTGGCGCTGACCTCGTGCGGTGACCCTTCCGGAGACACACCGGAGCCCTGGCAGGAGGCAGGCCACGCAGCGCAGCAGGCCTACCAGGCACAGCGGATGGAGGAGGCTCAGACCGGGTTCCGTGAGGCCCTGCGACTGGCCGACGAGGCGGGTTCCGAAGTGGGGCGCATGAATGCCTTCGAAGGTCTGGCGGCATCCCTCGCCGTCGCCGGCGATCTCGACGCTGCCGACAGTCTGTATACCATCCTGCTCGACCTGCAACGGCAGCGACTCGAGGCGGACAGCCTTTCGGGAATGGCTGTGGTACGCACCCTCGGATCCCTCGGCGAAATCAATCTTCGCCGCAACGACGTCGGACGCGCCGAGCGTTTTTTCACCGGTATTATGGATTTGAATCGCCGCGGCCAGGTGGACCTGAGGGCCGAAGATCCGGCGTTGGTCTACGCGGTCCAGGGGCTCGGGGAGGTTCTCGGCGCCAGGGGCCAGGCCGCCGCTGCCGATTCCCTGCGTGCCCGCGCCATGGGACTCAGGCTCTACGCCCAGGGATTCTCGCTCTATCTCGGCGAGGACATGGTACGCGCCGAACAGGCTTGGCGTCGCGCGCTCGCCCACCAAGACCGCGTACTCGGCCCCGACCACGAGGACGTAGCGCGCACGGCACACGCCCTCGGCCGGCTGCTCGAGTTCATCGGGCGGAGTGATGATGCCGTCGAGCCGTATCGCCGGGCGGCGCGGATCTACCAGGTTGCCGGAGGCTCCCCCATCGATGCGGCCAGCGCGCTGGATGATCTTGCCGCCCTGCTGCAATCGCGGCAACCGGCGCACAGTGACAGTCTGCGCCAGCGCGCTGCCCAGATCCGGAGCGAGATGGGATCGTGAATCGGCCACCCGAGAACGGCCATCGAGTCGACTCCGATCAGCTCGAGACCTTCAGCGCGGCCTGCTTCAAGGCCGCCGGACTGCGCCCCGACCACGCCGTGTTGATCTCCGGACTGCTCACCCTTTCCGACCTGCGTGGCGTGCGGTCACACGGCAACCAGGCCATGCCGCGCTACTGCCGCTCGCTGCAGACAGGCCAGACCAACCCCGATCCCGAACTCCGCGTGCTCAAGGAAACGGAAACCTCGATCCTCGTCACCGGCGACGGCGGCCTCGGCTACGCGCCCATGATGCAGGCCACCGAGGCGGCCATCGACAAGGCACGGGAGCGCGGCGTCGCCGTAGGTGCCACCTGTCACCACGGTCACTACGGCTCTGCCGGCCACTATGTGCGGCGCGCCATGGAGGCGGGCTGCACGGCCTTTTCCGTGCAGGGCGCACATCCGAGCCATTTCGGTGAAGGGGGTGGCAATCCCGGCAAACAGGCCGCCTACTGGGGCAATCCGCCGATCTGCTTTGGTCTGCCCGGAGAGTCGGAACCGCCCCTCATCCTCGACGCGGCGACCTGTATCCTTGCCGACTATCAGCGGGGACCTGAGTTCGACGCCCTGCAGAGCCTGATCCCGGCTGCCTTCTTCAAGTCCATGGGGTACACCGGGATTGCTACGGCCCTAGGCGGCTGTTTCGTCGGCCAGAACAACGAGGCTGCGCGCTCGGTTTCGGAGCGCTGGCCCCGGGCCAAAACCGGCGGCGTCATCATCGTGATGAGTCTGGGGTTGTTCACCGATCCCGCAGAAGTCTACTCCGGCGTCGACGACCTCGTGCGCGGCGTCCGCCAGGAAATGGATCCTCTGCCAGGCTACGACGAAGCCACGACGCCCGGTACGATCGAAGACCGCAATGAACACGCCTACCGGCGCGACGGCATCCCTATCGCCGCCGACGACCTGCAGAAACTGGAAGAGGCCGGCCATCACCTGGGTGTCACCGTTCCGTGGCGCTGATCCACAAGACCAAGGAGAATTAATACACATGAGTGCTGACGGAAGGGTTTCACCCGCACGTCTGCAGGAGTTGCGCCGGACGGCGATCCAGCTGCGACGTCACGTGGTGGAATCGGTCCATCACGCCGGGGCCGGCCACCTCGGCGGCCCCATGTCCGCCGCCGAGATCCTCACCGCCCTGTATTTCGAGGTGATGGACATCGACCCGGCGACGCCGAGCGACCCGGACCGTGATCGCTTCATTCTGTCGAAGGGTCATTGTTCGATCGGACTGTACGCCGTACTCGCCCAGCGCGGCTACTTCCTTGAGGAAGAGTTGAAGACCTTCGACGCCATCGACTCGCGCCTCCAGGGGCACCCGGATATGGCCGTCCTGCCCGGCCTCGACATGTCGACGGGGTCCCTCGGCCAGGGGTTGTCTCCCGGCATCGGCATGGCACTGGCCGCCCGGCTGCAGGGGAAGAGCTACCACACCTGGGTCGTCGTCGGCGACGGCGATTCACAGGAGGGCCAGATCTGGGAGGCCGCCTTCGTCGCCGGCCGCTACGGCCTCGACAACCTCACGTGTATCCTCGACTGGAACGGTCTGCAGCAGTACGGCTGGTCCACCGAGGCCGGATACGGCAATGACAACCGGCTGCCCCCGCAGGAGAACCCTGCCGCCCGCTGGCAGGCCTTTGGCTGGCGCACCGAAGAGATCGACGGCCACGACCTGGAGCAGATCATCACCGCGTGCGGGCAGGCCCGTGCCGCCAGCGGCGCCCCCACGCTCATCATCGCACGCACCGTCAAGGGCAAGGGTATCTCGTACATGGAAGGCGATTACAGCTGGCACTCGCGTCCCGTCACCGACGAAGACTTGCGCCTGGCGCGACAGGAGCTGGCGGCGCAGGAGGAGGCCCTCTGATGGCGAACCTCATCGTCACCGATCAACTCGTCGCCCAGCGTGACGTCTTCGGCAACACTCTTGTCGAACTGATCGATCGAGATCCTCGCACCTATGTCCTCGACGGTGACCTGGCCAACTCGACGAAGGCCGACATCGTCTCGAAAGAGCGCCCTGACCACTTTCTGGAGATGGGCATAGCCGAACAGAACATGATGGGCGTCGCCGCCGGCATGGCTTCCTGTGGCCTGATACCGTGGTTGTCCAGCTTCGCAGTGTTTCTCGTCAACCGCGATCTCGATCAGTTGCGCGTCGTCGTCGCCCAGCCAAACCTCAACGTCAAAATCGGCGCCGGCTATACGGGCCTGCTCACCGGCAAGACGGGCAAGACCCATCAGGAGGTCTCCGACATCGCCATCATGCGCGCCATGCCCAACCTCACCGTGCTGGCCCCGGCGGACGGGGTGGAGACTCGCCAGGCGATGCTGGCGGCCAACGAGTGGGAGGGCCCGGTATACCTGCGCCTCACCCGCGACCCGCACCCGACGATCTTCGACGCCGATCATGACTTCCGGATCGGCGCGGCCTACATCGTGCGCGAGGGCACCGACGTCACCATCATGAGCACGGGCGTACAGACCGTTCGGGCACTGCGGGCGGCTGACCTGCTGGCCGCCGATGGTGTATCGGCCCATGTGCTTCACGTGCCGTCCATCAAGCCCATCGACGTGGCCGCCATCGTCGCCGCGGGGCAGAAAACGGGACGGGTGGTGGCCACTGAGGATCACACGATTATCGGTGGTCTGGGGGGCGCCGTCGCCGAAATCCTCGCCGAGAATGCACCCACCCCGATGGCTCGAGTCGGCATCGGCGACACCTACGGCGAGTCCGCGCCGAACGAGGAGCTACTCGAGAAATACGGTCTCACACCCGCCCACGTAGCGGCCTCGGCACGACGCTTACTTCAGAGTGGATCTGGAGTTGCCCACATCTGACGGGGCACGTACGTTATGATGTTATGATTATGGGCTGTCACAGCACTGCCCGCACATGAAGCGACTACTTGTGTCAGGAAAAGTGCGCCGTCTGCGGTGCACTTTTCTTTTTTGATGCCCTTTCGAATCCCCAGCTACGGAGAATAGACCTCGGTGTCCCTTAAGGAAGGTCTGCAGCAGTTGCTCAAGGTGCAGCACGTTGACCTTGAGTTGAAGTCCCTCGAAGAGGCCAAGAGCAAATACCCCGAGGAAATCTCACGCCGCAAGTCCGAAATCACGCGAGCCGAGAGTGGCCTGAAGGAACTGACCGACCGGCTGGAAGAACTGGAGCGACGCCGGCGCCACAACGAACGTGAACTCGACAGCGCCCGTGAGCAGCTCAAGAAGCTCGAGGCACGGTTCTCTGAGGTGACGACGAACAAAGAATACGACGCTCTCCAGCTCGAAGTCGAAGCCTGCAAGAGCAAGATGTCCGAATGCGAAGGCCAGATCCTCGAGATTATCGAATCCAGCGAGGGGATCGGTGAGCAGGTCGAACTGGAAACGCAGGATGTCGAAGAGCTGCGCGAAGAACAGCAGTCGCGCATCGATGAGCTGCAGGCCAAACTCGATTCACTTCAGGGTGAGGTCGATGGCGTTGAGTCCAGACGCCAGAAAGCAATCAGGGGTGTCGATGGCATCCTTCTGAGCAGCTACGAGAATGCCAGGGGCGGTCGCGGCCTGACCGTGGCCCCCGTGCGCAAAGGCTCGTGCGGTGCCTGCTACCGACAGTTGCCGGCGCAGATGAGAACCATCGTGAGACGCTCGGAAGAAGTCATGATCTGCGAAAGTTGCGGTGCTATCATGGCCTGGGACGAAGAATCTTCCTGATCATGGACCGGAGTGGTTCGGGTGAGCGCGGGACGGCTACGGTGCTTCGCGCCGGCGCTGTCCTGAGGAAAGTCCGAGCTCCACAGGGCAGGATGCTGGGTAACGCCCAGGGGGGGTGACCCCACAGCCAGTGCCACAGAAAACAAACCGCCCGTCGCCATTCAATTGGCGGCAGGTAAGGGTGAAACGGCGAGGTAAGAGCTCACCGCGTCTTCGGTGACGAAGACGGCACGGTAAACCTCATCCGGAGCAAGGCCAAATAGGGGAGGAGAGGTAGCCCGCCTCGTTATGACTCCCGGGTAGGCCGCAAGAGGGGGCGGGTGACCGTCTCCCCAGATGAATGCTCACCGGGCGGTCGTCGGCTTTTTGCCTGCAGCCACTCACAGAACTCGGCTTACAGAGCCACTCCGGCCCAACCCTACATGCCAGGCCAGAATACTGTGCGGACTCTCGCTCTTATCACCATCCTCACCGCTGCCAACGCCGGTGCGCAGGATTTTGATGCCGTGATAGAGCCTCTCGTCGTCGACTCGCCCACAGGGGCAGTCGTCGAAGGCCGGCTCGACTGGACGGCCGGTACGGTTACGGTTACGGGCGAGGGTTTCGTCGACGACAGTGTCACGCACCCCGTTCGGAGACGGCTGCTGGGGTTCCGCGCCGCCAAGGTCGATGCCTACCGCAACCTTCTCGAGGTTGTCGGAGGGGTTCAGGTCGATGCCCGCACGACGGTGAGCATGGCCATGGTCGCCAGCGACTCGATCCGCGCCCATATCGAGGGACTCGTCACCGGCGCCCACGTCGTACCGGGTAGCCAGCACGAGGAGGACGGCTACTACCGGCTCGAACTGAGTCTGGACATGCGGGGCGACCTGTCCGCCGCCGTCCTGCCCGACAGTTCCGGCGTGGCCCGCTCCATCCCACAGAATCTTCCGGAACTCGACTCCGTCGTCGTCTTCATACCGCCCAAGCCGTACACCGGCATCGTCGTCGACGCCCGGGGCACGTCTCTGCGGCCCAGCCTGTCACCGCGCATCGTCGATGACAGCGGGCGCGTTATCTATGCCGCCAGCCACGTCGACCGCGACTACGCGGTGCGTACCGGCGTCGTCGCCTACGATCGAAACCTGCAGCGTGCCGTCGTCAGCGAGCGTCTTGGCGGTCCCACCGCGAATCCCTTCCTCGTCAAGGCGGTGAACGTTTCTGGCCTTTACAACAGCGACGTCGTCGTCACCCGCGACATGGGCACGCGCATCCGGATGGCGGACATGGAGGCCGACTTCCTCGCCGAGTGCCGCGTCGTTTTTGTCATTGGTCCGCCACCGCCGGTCCCCACGCCCGCGGCCGTGTTCAGCGAACCGACAAGCGGCGATTCTGCCAGCGGTGAGTTCGACCTGAGGCCTTCGCGGCCTACCGGTGACTTCCTCGATTCCATCCTCGACGCCCGCGCCCTCGCCGACACCCTCCCGATAGACGCGTCCCCGGGAGCGGTGCGGTGAGCACCTTCCGGGAGCGGCTTGCGGTTGCCGTCGAACGCCACGACTCGCTGGTCTGCGTCGGACTCGATCCGGTTCCGGAGCGTTTGCCCCAGGGGATCTCTCGCGACGCGGACGGAATCGTCGAGTTCAATCGCCGACTCATCGAGGCTACCGCCGACCTGGCCTGCTGCTTCAAGCCCAACTTCCCCTTCTACGGGGCCCTCGGAGCCAGGGGCGTTGAAGCCCTGCAACAGACGATCGATGCCGTCCCCGACGAGGTGCCGGTGCTTCTCGACTGCAAGATGGGCGACATCGGCAGTACTGCCGAACGCTGGGCCCACATGGCCTTCGCCGAACTGGGCGCCGACGCCGTCGTCATCAACCCGTATATGGGCAGCGATGCGGTAGCGCCTTTCCTCGAATACGGCGACAAAGGAATCTTCGTGCTCTGTCACACCTCCAACCCGGGTGCCGCCGACTTCGAACGGTTGCCGGTGGAGGGATCGCCGCTGTACGAGCATGTGGCGCTCAAGGCGCTCGAATGGAACCGGGCTCACGGCAACTGCGGCCTCGTCGTCGGTGCCACCCAGGCCGGCAGCATGGCCCGTCTTCGTCAACTGGCTCCCCACCTGCCCTTTCTCGTGCCGGGTGTCGGCAGCCAGGGAGGTGATCTTGAGGGTGCCGTCAGTGATGGGCTCTGCGCCGATGGTAGCGGCGTCTTGATCAACGCGTCCCGCTCCATCATCTTCGCTTCTGACGGCGCCGATTTTACCGAGGCGGCACGGAGGGCGACGGAAGGACTTCGGAATCAGATCAACGCGGTACGACAGGCTCGGGGTGTAGCGCAGTCCGGTTAGCGCACCTGCTTTGGGAGCAGGGGGTCGGCGGTTCGAATCCGCCCACCCCGACCACTTATAAATAAAACGGGCAGAGTGACTTAGGGGCTATCGTCTCTCTGAGCCCTCTGCCCGTTTTTCGTAGAAATCTAACGGCTGTCTAACGGGAGAGGCTGCGATGCCCCCGCCACAATTGGTGAAAGGTCCCTGTTTGCAAGCGTTGGGGATCGATCCGGAGAGATTCAGATCAAAGGTCAAGCTGAAGGCCGCCACCATCGTGGCGGATATTGAGACACAGATCGAGACGTCGAAGACGATGCAGAAGGTCTTTCGTGATGCCCAGAGACACCTGGATAAGGCCATCGCCATAATCGATCAGGAGACCGTGGCCTGCGGGCGTTCCCCGCGACAATGGGTAGCGGTGCGCCCTGGGGCTGTGGGATGGCCGATGCTGCTCTCCGTGAATACCTCTCAGCACAGTGATCCACCCCAATCCATGGAGCCCCCAGGTGGGCCGTAGCGGCCGTCAGCACCCACACGTAACATCGGCCCACGACGACGCTGTGCCGGCCTGTGAGACCACCTCATCGTTAGTATCGATTTCGCGTCGCAGTGATCCACCCTGGGGCGTGTGGTAGACCTCGGGGGTAAGATTGTTGTCGAGACGCTGGCACGACCCGCCAGGCCCGCGGCGACACGGACGGATTACCGATCCGGGGTGGCTCCCCCGTTTTTCCGGGGGAGTGTCACCGATTTGTAATCAGGCGGTCCGCGGTTCGAGTCCGCGAGGCGGCTACATAACCTCAATGGATAACAAGGAGTT
>JAYZCA010000210.1:0-5346 GCA_036339235.1 Candidatus Latescibacterota bacterium
CTGTGATGTCGATGGTCGGCAGGAGGGCGCCATCCTTCGAAATCTTCAGTTCCATCAGGCTCTGCAGGGCCTCCGCTTCGAGGTCGGAGTCGGGGTCGACGACCTCTTCGAGATCCTCGCCATCGAGGTCGGAGCCACCTGACATTTCCTCGCCGAGTTCGGCGATGTTCAACATGCCGCTCAGTTCGCGGCCCGCTTCCTGCATCACTTCCGGGCTCATGAAGATGGGAACGGCCATCAGCGTGGCCAGGATCATGCCGTCGCTCGGGCGACAGTCGAGGTAGAAAACCTCGTCCTGGGTCTGAATCAGCAGGTACGCGTGGAAGGTCTCTTCCTTCAGCGTATGAATGACGAGCTGGTGCACCTTGCCCTTCACCCTGTCGAGCAGATTCTGCAGCAGGTTGTGCGTGAGGGGTCTCGGGAAATCCACCTTTCGCATCGCCATCACCAGGTACTGACCTTCGGGAGCGCCGATGGAGATGGGAACGAACTTGCCCTCCTCACCTTTGAGGACGACGAGAAAGGACTCGGGCGGTGTCACGTCCGGGTACGGATAGATCCGCCAGATCTCGACCGGTAGCAGGTGTTCGTTTTTTGTCTTGCGCATAAGTGAGGAACCGTGCCGATTTATTGGTGGCGCCGGCTCGCTCCAAATATACCTGATAACGAGTGAGAATCAAGAAATCCCTGCGCCCGTGATTACATCAGCCCGTGCTCCTTGAAGCTGAGAAACTCGCTGTCGCAGATAATGATGTGATCGAGGATGTCGATGCCCATGATTCGTCCTGCTTCGACAAGGCGCCGTGTCAGATCGATGTCCTCGCGGCTCGGAGTGGCGTCACCGGATGGGTGGTTGTGAGCGAGAATGATGCTCGCCGACGTGTGCGCGATAGCTACCTGGAAGACTTCGCGTGGATGGACGATCGACGCCAACAGAGAGCCGATGGAGATCACCTCCTTGTGTATCACCTGGTTGCGCGCATTGAGGCACAGGCAGAGGAAATGCTCCTTGCGCTCGTCGCGAATCTCGGCCAGCAGGGGCAGTGCATCCGCCGGGCGGGAGATAATGGGCTGCACGCCCAGGCCCTTTTGCAGTCCTCGTCGGGCCAGTTCGAAAGCGACCACCAGCAGCGCCGCTTTCACACTTCCCACGCCCTGCAGGCGGCGCAGCACCTCCGGCTTCATCGTCACCAGCTCCTCCTTCGGATGGACTTCGAGGATCTGCCGAGCCACCTCGAGCACGCCATGGCCTCGGTAGCCCGTGCCGAGAACGACGGCGAGCAGTTCATCGTCCCGCAGGCCCTGTACGCCGCATCGCGCCAGCCGTTCGCGCGGCATGTCGTCGGGATGGCTGTGGCCACCATTGGCGGCGGCGTTGTCAACCGCCGGGGAGTAGGTGTTGGTCATTGGCAGCCTCGACCTTCCTGTTTTGACACCGTGGGAGGCACAGCCCACACGACTGTGTGCTTGGCAACACGTCGCGACCGCTCGCTGCGGCCCGACAGCCTTCCGCAAAGCAGTCTTCGTACCAGCCGTCCTCGGCCGTCACGGTTATATTCCCTGTCACCTCGATGACGCCCGCCGACCACATCCCACAACTCCTGCGCCGCCCGGCGGCGGGCGCGCTGCTGTCCGGCATCCTGCTGGCGCTGGCCTTCCCCAGCCACCCGGAGAATCCTCTCGCCTTTCTTTACGGCCCTGCCTGGGCGTGGATCGCCCTAGCGCCGCTGCTCGCCGGCCTTGGCGCTGTAGGCGGGTTGCGCAGCGCCTTCCGCCTCGGCGCTACGGCGGGGTTCGTCTTCAACCTTCTCAGCCTCTATTGGATCGGGCACACCCAGGGGGGTGGCGCCGCCGTCGTCGTCGGCGCCGCTCTGGGAGCCGCCTGGCTGAGCCTGTTCACCGGCGCTTTCGCCACCCTGCAGTCGTATCTGCTGCGGCATGTAGGCCAGGCAGCGCTGCTGGCGGCGCCGGTGTTGTGGACGGCGACGGAGTATCTGCAGTCGCTGGGCGAACTCGGATTCCCCTGGCTGCTGCTGGCCCACAGCCAGGGCTCCTTCCCCATCCTGGTGCAACACGCCACGATCACGGGTGCCTACGGTGTCTCTTTCGCCATCGTCCTGTCGTCGGCGCTGATCGCCATCGCCGTCGGCCGTGACTCGGTCGCCGTACGCTGGCTCGGGGCAGCGTTCGCTGTACCCGCGTGTGTTGCCGCGTACGGTGCCATAGTCATGGGGCCCGAGTCACCGGGAGACGTTCGCGTCGCCGTCGTGCAGAACGACATGGGTCTGGAGAAGTGGCAGGCAGGCGGACTGGATAAGAGCCTGGCCTCCCTGGACGCTCTGAGCCGGCGGGCGATGGCATCCTCAGCGGCGACCGACCTGATCATCTGGCCCGAGACGGCGGTACCCTGTAATCTGGGATGGCGACCGGACTGCCGTCGCCGCGTGCGCGAAGTGGTGGCAGACCTGGACACGCCCATTCTGACGGGCGCACCGGACTTCGACGCCGACACGAGGGAGCCGTACAACAGCGCCTTCCTGTTCCAGCCGCACACGACGCTGGTGCCGTCCTATGCCAAGATGCACCTGGTCCCCTTCGGCGAACGCACCCCGTGGCGCGACTCGATCCCACTGCTTCGCGATATCGACTGGTCAGCCCTGACGGGTGACCTGGGCTCCGCCGAGTTCGTCCGGGGCACTCAGCGCACTCTGTTCCCCGTCGCCGAAACGGCGAAGTTTGCCGTCCTGATCTGTTTCGAGTCCGTGTTCCCCGACCTGGTACGTCGATCCGTCGACGAGGGTGCCGATTTCCTCGTCATCATCACCAACGACTCCTGGTTCGGTGCCACTGCCGGCCCCTTTCAGCACGCCGCCATAGCCGTCCTGCGCGCTGTCGAGAACCGCACTGCCATCGCCCGTTGCGCGACGAACGGCATCTCGCTATTCATAGATCGCTACGGCCGCACACGGCTGCGCACTGATCTGGGCACAGCCGACGTTCGTACCGGCGATGTTGCCCGACGTCAGGGAAGTACGGTGTACACGCGCTACGGCGATCTGTTCGCCGGCGCCAACCTGCTCCTCTCCCTCCTTTTGTTGCTGGCGGCACGCTTCGGTGCCACCGGCGCCCTCAGGCGATCATGACCGAAGAAATAACTGACCCCTCCAGCGCCGACAACGACGATGACGGCGACGAACCCGAGGGGATGCCTTTCCTCGACCACCTCGAGGAACTGCGCTGGCGGATCCTCAAAGCTCTGACGGCCATCGTGCTCGGCGCTGGCGTCGCCTTCGTGTTCTCGGATCCGCTGCTCCATCTGCTCACCGCCCCTTACGAGGACGCCGTCCACAGTCTTCAGCAGCAGGGATCTCCGGGGCCGGTGGAAGCCATGAAACGCTGGCTCGAGGAAGTACGCGGCCTCCACGTCGAGGAGCCTTCGGTGGAGGAAGCGACGCGGCCGGCGCTCCCCTACAACCGCCAGCTGCAGTCGTTGAAGGTGATGACCTGGTTCTTCGTCACCCTGCAGGTGGCCCTCCTGGGTGGCCTGATTCTTGCCCTGCCGGTGGTGTTCTACCAGTTCTGGCGCTTCGTCGCCCCGGGATTGGTGACGACGGAGAAGAAGCTGTTTCTGCCGATCGTCGGCATGAGCGTCTTCTGCTTTACCGCCGGCGCCGCCGTCGCGCACAGTCTCGTGCTGCCCATCGGCCTGCGGTTCTTCCTCAGCCTTGAGCCGAGAGACATGACCTCGCAGTGGGCGGTTGACGAGTACATCGGCTTCGTCCTACGTCTGATCTTCGGCTTCGGCATCGTCTTCGAGATGCCCGTTGTCAGCCTCTTCCTCGCTCGCCTGGGTCTGATAACGGCCGACTATCTACGCGGCATCCGCCGCTACGCCGTCGTTGTCATCTTCGTTATGGCCGCCGTGTTCACGCCTCCGGATCCGCTATCCCAGCTGATGATGGCCCTTCCCCTGCTCGGTCTCTACGAGATCAGCATCTGGGTCGCCGTCGTGGCCGGACGGCGGCGGAAAGAGCCCGACGACGACACTCTCGACGACTGACCGGCGCCCGCAGAACGACGGATGCGCCCGGCCGCTTGCGAGCAGCCGGGCGCGTCTGTCTGAGGTGGTTGATATGGATGGTTAGAAGTTGACGCCCAATCCCGCAAAGGCCCGCAGGCTGCTCGCGTCGATCGTGTCGTTCCAGTCCATGACCTTCTGGTATCCCCCCTCCAGCAGGAGACTCCAGCCGCCACCGGCCAGCGGTACCTCCAGGCCAGCGAGGGCGTTGAAACCCATCTTGTAGACAGTGTCGTCGAGGTTGTCCGGCGAGTCCCAGCCGAGCTGATGCATGCCCAAACCGAAGCCGAGGTAGGGACCGGCGTGGCCGGCGCCGTTCAGCAGAAGGTGGCCGTCAACCTCTATGGACAGCTGCGTCACGTCGGCATCACCGCCGAGAGTCTCGCCTGACATGCGGTACGTCAGCGCCAGTCGCCAACGCCTGGAGAAGGCCTTGGACATACGCAGCCCGACCGAACCGCCGCTGACCCCATCCGCGTCGATGAGACGACCGTTCGCGTAGCGCAGGTCCACATCCTTGCCGGCATCGAGGCCGCCGAGGATCATGATCGAGCGGCGGCGCGTGGGCATGTCGGGTTTCGGTTTCATTTCTTGCTTAGTCAGCCTGGCGTCGAGACTGGGTGCCGCCGCCGCCCACATGTCGCTGGCCACGGCCCGCTGCAGCATGGCGACCTCCTCCCCCGGCTCGACGAGGAAGGTCTCGGCGATGGAGAAGCTTTCGAATACGCGCAGGACGCGGACCTTGGCGACGGGCATGTAGAGGCCCATCTCCTCACGGAGCACCACGTAGGTCTGCCCCGTCGCCGCCCCTGAAGCCGAGCCGATGTCGAGGTATGCCAGGGTGGGCGTCACCTTGATGACGTAGTGTGCCATGCCCAGGGCATCGCCGCCCGTGCTGTCGCTCATCATGTGCTCGTCGGCACTGACGGTTGCGGGGCTTGCCAGCCACAGTGCGACCAGGGCGACGACGGGCAATGCAGCCGCTGCGAATCGCTTATTCATCGTCGTCGTCCTCGTCTTCCAGGTAGCTGTCGTACTCGAGGCCGTCCATGACGTCGGTGTAGCGCCGCTTGATGACCAGGAACACCATGATCAGCATCGCCATCAGCAGACCGACACCGGCGATCAGATGGTAGGTGCTGGTGTACCACAACTCCTCGCCCTCCATCGTCAATTCATCGACGGGCAGCTCCTCCATCACTTCCATGTCGTCGGCGTCGTCGTCCGAACCGAAGCCAAACATCGCCAGCAGCCCCCCGGATTCGCCT
>JAYZCA010000211.1:0-3349 GCA_036339235.1 Candidatus Latescibacterota bacterium
CATCCTCGCCGCCGCCGAGGCGGCGAAGGCCGCAGCCAGCCCGATCTCCGATATGCGTGGTCCCGCCGAGTACCGCACCCACCTTGTGGGTGTGCTGACGAAGCGGGCCCTGATCGGTGCCGTGAAGCGTGCCCGCGGACAATTCGTGCCCAACGCCGTGCAGGAAAACGGCCACCCCGTCTACACGTTGTCGTAAGGACAAAGACTCCGACATGAGCAAGATCCACGTTACCTGCCAGATCAACGGAGAGCCCCAGGAGTTCCTCTGCGAAGCGCGCCAGAGTCTGCTGGAGGTGCTGCGCGAAGAACTCGGTTTCACCGGTACCAAGGAAGGCTGCAACGACGGCAACTGCGGCGCCTGTTCCATTACGCTCGACGGAGTGCTCGTCGATTCCTGCCTGGTCCTGGCTGCCGAGGCCGAGGGCACGCAGATCGGTACCGTAGAGGGCGTGGCTGGCGCTGAAGGCCTGCATCCCCTGCAGCAGAAGTTTCTCGAGCACGCCAGCCTGCAGTGCGGTATCTGCACACCTGGTTTTCTGGTGGCCAGCAAGGCCCTGCTCGAGGCCAAGCCGAACCCCACCGAGCACGAAGTACGCCACTGGCTGGCCGGCAACCTGTGCCGCTGCACAGGCTACGACAAGATTGTACGCGCGGTACTCGACACCGCCGGCCAGGGGAGTTGATCTGTAGCGTACACAGTCACCCGTGATATCGGCGCCGGGTCCCACACGGGGTGCCGGCGCTCTTTTCATACAGGGAGGCAGCAATGGCAGCGTCCGGCAACGGCCAAATCCGTGACTTCGGTGACCGCAATTTCAAGGTTCTCGGCACGCGTCCCATCCGCCACGATGGAGTCGACAAGGTCACGGGAAGCGCCGTCTATGGCGCCGACGTCCGTCTGCCCGGCATGCTCTTCGGCCAGGTGTTGCGCAGTCCCCACGCGCACGCGCGTATCCGTGCTATCCACACCAGCAAAGCCATGGCCCTGCCCGGCGTACGCGCCGTCGTCACCGGCGCCGACCTGCCGGCACCGGCTTCCGACGACGAGGTCATCGACCTGGGCGAGGGTCCGGCGCGCATCAAGTACCTGCGCGACAATGTGCTGGCCACCGACAAGGCTCTCTACCGTGGTCACGCCGTGGCCGCCGTAGCCGCCACGAGTCCGCAGGTGGCAGAAGAGGCGCTGGCGCTGATCGAAGTCGACTACGAGGTGCTGACCCCGGTGGTCGACGTGCTGGCCGCCATGGCGGAGGGCGCACCGCAGTTGCACGCCGGGCTGACGACGAAGGTCTTCGGTGAGGACACGGGGAAAGAGAGCAACATCGCCTCCCAGGTGCGCCACGAGCTGGGCGATGTCCAGGCGGGTTTCGCCCAGGCCGCCTTCACAGCTGAGACCGAGGTGCACACCGCTACCGTACACCAGGGGTACATCGAACCCCACAACGGCACGGCTCAGTGGAGTCTGGATGGCTCGCTGACGGTCTGGACGAGCACCCAGGGAGCCTTTACGGCGCAAAAGCAGATCGCCGCCGTCCTGGGTTTGCCTGTGGGCCGGGTTCGTGTCGTGCCGACGGAGATCGGCGGCGGCTTCGGCGGCAAGATCCCGAGTTACCTGGAACCCCCGGCGGCGCTTCTGTCGAAAAGGACCGGCCAGCCCGTCAAGATCGTCATGACCCGCGCCGACACCTTCGAAGGCACCGGCCCGACGCCGGGATCCTGCGTGCGCGTCAAGATCGGTGTCGACGCCTCCGGCAAGCTCACCGCTGGCGAGGCGTGGATCGCCTTCGAGTCGGGCGCCTATCCCGGCTCGCCGGTGGGGGCGGCGGCAATGTGTGTGTTCTCCTGCTACGACTTCCCGAATGCCGTCGTCGACAGCTTCGACGTGGTCGTCAACAAACCGCGCTCCTTCGCCTACCGCGCCCCGGGCTCCACCCACGTGGCTTTCGCGGTGGAGAAGGTGATGGACGAGCTGGCGGAAAAACTGGGCAAGGATCCGGTGCATTTCCGTCTCGACAACACCGCCAAGGAAGGGATGAGACGATCGGATGGTGTCGTCTATCCGCGTATCGGCGCCAAGGAATGCCTCGAGGTGGCGCGCGACTCCGAGCATTACAAGTCGGCGCTCACCGGTCCAAATCAGGGACGCGGGGTGGCCCTGGGCTACTGGTTCAACATCGGTTACAAATCGGCGGTGACGGCGAGCGTCAATACGGATGGCACCGTGCAGCTGGTGGAGGGTTCTACCGACATCGGCGGTACGCGCACGTCGATCGCCATGCAGTTCGCCGAGACCCTGGGGCTGGCGGCAGAGGACATCAACCCCAGCGTCGGCGACACGAGCAGCATCGGCTACACCGACGTCACCGGCGGCAGCCGCGTCACCTACGCCACCGGCTGGGCGGCCTACGAGGCAGCGCAGGATGTGAAGGCGCAGATGATCAAACGGGCCGCCCTGGTGTGGGAGGTCGACGCGGCTCAGGTCGAATACGACGACGGCAGCTTCCGCACGAAAGACGGCGGCAAGTCGATCGGCTTCAAGGAACTGGCGGGCAAGATCGACGCCACCGGTGGCCCCGTCGTCGGTCAGGGCTCGGTGGATCCGGAGGCCGGTGTGGGTGGCTCCTTTTCCGTCAACATCGCCGATATCGAAGTCGATCCCGAAACGGGCAAGGTCAGCATTCTGCGCTTCACGGCGGTGCAGGACGCGGGCAAGGCGATCCATCCCAGCTACGTCGAGGGCCAGATGCAGGGCGGCAGCGTGCAGGGTATCGGTTGGGCGCTGAACGAAGAGTACAGCTATACCGACGAGGGTCGTATGGCCAACTCTACCTTCCTCGACTACCGCATCCCCACGTGCCTCGACCTGCCGATGATCGAGACGATCATCGTGGAGGTGCCCAACCCCGGTCATCCGTACGGCGTACGCGGCGTCGGCGAGGCGTCCATCGCGCCGCCGCCGGCGGCCCTGTCGGCGGCGATCAAGAACGCCGTCGGTGTGAACCTCACCGAACTGCCGATGCGGCCAGACCGGATCGTTGCGGCCATGACAGCGGCACGACCCGCATCGGTTGCCGCCGGATAGAATGCCGACCGTATGGGTACCAGCGCCCTGGCGAGACAAACTGACGGAAGGCGCCAGCCAGGTCGAGGTGGCGGGGGACACCGTGCGGCAGGTGATCGAAGCGTTGGAAGCAGAGTACCCCGGGTTTCGCCAGCGACTCATCGACGCCGACGAAGATCGCATCCGCGCCGACATCGCAGTTTCCGTCGACGGCGAGATCTCCGCCGAGGGGTTGCGGCGCAAGGTGACTCCTACGAGCGAAGTGAATTTCCTTCCAGCTATGGCGGG
>JAYZCA010000212.1:0-31550 GCA_036339235.1 Candidatus Latescibacterota bacterium
GCCGCCGCTGCGGCCAGTGCCTCTGTGGGAAATGTCTCGGGGTTCGTACAGCCGCTGCCGAAATCGTAAACGGTTCCGTCTGCCATCGTTACTGACTCCCTTCAGGCCAGGTCGAGGCGTTCCAGCCTCGGGTTGGGAGTGAATCCCGGCTGCCGGCCACGCTTGGCCACCGCCAGTCCTTCTACCTGTTTCAGGTCCGCCGTGAAGTCGACGGCCCGAGCGCCGCTTATGTGGCTGCCCACGCCGAAGCCGTCAACGGCTGCCTCCGCCTCAACGAAAGTGGCGATACGTTCGGGTGTCATGCCGCCGGACACGAGAATCTTCACGCCCTCATGGCCGGCATCGTCCAGCCCCCTGCGCACGCCGGTTACCAGTTCCGGCGTTACGCCGCCCAGCTCCGAGGGGGTGTCGAGGCGCACACCCCAGAGGCGCTCGCCAAGCGTTGTGGCGACACGCACGCTCTCCTCGATCTCGTCACGAAATGTGTCGACCAGGACGAGGCGGTTGATGCCCTCGTCGATGGTGCGATCGAAAGCCTCCGCCGCCGCCAGCGTGTCGCCGTAAAGCAGGATCAGCGCGTGCGGCATGGTACCACTCGGTTCGAGCCCCGCCAGCCGTGCGCCTCCCGGCGTGGCACAGCCGGTGCAGCCCCCGATGACGGCGGCGTACTCGAGCCGGTGGCTGACGTCGGGATGGACATGGCGGGCCCCGAAATGAACGATGGGAATCCCTCCAGCCGCGTCGACGCAGGAGCGTGCCGCCGTCGCCCAACCCGTCTCGCTTGCCAGGGTGCCGAGCAGTGCGGTTTCGAAACGACCGAAAGCACGGTACCGTCCGCTGATTCGCAGCACCGGCTCCATCGGCGCAAAGGAGCTGCCCTCGGGCAGGCGATCGACGACACTCTCCGTGCCGGCAAGGGCGTGTCGCAGCAGTTCCTCGACTTCGCACATGCCGCAGAGCCAGGCCTGACGTCTGGCGAACACCTCCATGACCACATCCGGATCCCGCCCTTCGGCCTCGAGAATGTCCCTCGCCCTCAGAAAGTAGATGTCGGCGTTGTCACCCTGAAGCGTGGCCTGCGTCGGTGCGAAACCTGGATCGGGCATGGCTGGTGTCAGCGGTTGGTGATCCGCGCCCCGAGGATCTTCTCCATGTGGTCGAGGGCCCAGGCGTGCTGTCGTGCGTCGAAGCTGGCCACGCAGTCGGCAGGCACCTCCACCACGTAGTCCCGATTGCGCAGGCCTGCGACCGTGTGCAGCACGCAGATGTCGGTGCAGTCTCCCATGACGATGACCTCCTCCGGCGCCAGCACGGCCAACCGGTGGGCCAGGTCGGTTTCGAAGAAGGCACTGTAGCGTCTTTTCTTGACAGCGACTGCTTCGGCGGCCAGATCCGCGAGTTCGTCGATGACGAGCTCCTCACCGGAGCCCTCGATACAGTGCGGGGGAAACATGTCGAACTCACGATCGTCAGGCACATGCGTGTCTTGAGTGAAGAACACGGCGGCGCCTTGCGCCTTCTCGTGCTCCACCCTTCGACGTACCGGTTCGATGATCCGGCGTGCCTCATCTCCACAATAGAGAGTTCCCTCGGGCTCGAGAAACCCTTTCTGCATGTCGACGACGATCACTGCGCGGGGCATGGTCTACGGATACCTCCAGGGGCAATAGGCGCCTCATGTATGATGAATAAGATACGCGCGCGGCAGCCCTGACCAACTCCGCGTCGTCGCGAGACGTTATGAGTTCGGGCGACCCGCACGGGCGATGTAGAGCCCCCTGCCTGTCAGCCCCTGGGTGTCGTGATGGACGTCGTGAAACCCCGCCTCGGCCAGGGCCAGCTCCATCTGCAGATGCGAGAAGAGACCAAGCTCGTGGGTCTCGTGCGAGTAGTCGATACCCTGCGATGTGCCGACGAGGTAGTGGAAATTCATCACCGAGAGACTGTCGGCGCCCTCTTCACGGCGCGTGGAATGAGTCATGCGAACGATGCACACGTCGCCCCCGACTCCATTGTCGACACGCGTCGAGGGCGACACCCACGCGTCCGGCGTCAGCCAGGGTTCGATGACGACGATACCTCGTGGTGTCAGGTGTTCGCGGAAGCAGGCAAGGGTGCGGGCCAGGTCGATACGGGTCCTCGCGTAGCCGATCGAGCTGAACAGGCACAGAACGGTGTCGTAGAGTCGGTCGAGGCGGAATTCCCGCATGTCGGCAACGTGATATTGCCCGCGCGCGTTACGCCGGCGTGCCCCGTCAAGGAACTCCGTTCTCAGATCGAGGCCGTCCACCTCATAGAAGCGGCAGAGATGTTCGTCGTGCGCACCGGTGCCACAGGCCACATCGAGCACCGTATGCAGGAAAGGATCGATGCGGGACAGACGATCGCGAAGCAGGTGCGCCTCGCGCTCGTAGTCCTTCGTGGCATAGAGGGCGTCGTAGTGCTCGGCGCTCAACTGGAACACAGACACACTCGCGTTGAGAGGTACGGCGGTGGCATCAACGAGAAAAGGCCCGGGAGAACCCGGGCCCAGCTCGCTGCCGTTGGACGTGTGCGCAACCGGGCCCGCCTCGATGCGCGACGAGTCGACAGTTCATCGTCGCGTTGCGCCCGGTCACCGTCTTGAACGCGGTTCAAACTAGTAAGGACCTGAACCTTATGCAAGGACTTTGTGATGCGAAATTGATCAGTGGCTCAACGATGCCGCTGCCTCCCGCACAACCTCGGACAGACTCGGATGGGCATGCACCGTGCGCGCCAGGTCTTCAGCGCTGGCGCGGAACTCCATGGCGACGACGGCTTCGGCGATCAGATGCGACGCCTGGGGACCAAAGATGTGCACGCCCAGCAGGCGATCGGTGCCAGCATCGGCGACGACCTTCACGAAGCCGTCGATACAGTTGATGCTGTGAGCTCGCGCATTGGCACGGAACAGATACTTGCCGGTGCGCACCTGGTGACCTGCTTCCTGCGCCGCGGTTTCGCTGAGCCCAACAGAGGCGACCTCGGGGTGCGTGTAGACGACATTGGGAATCGCCTCGTAGTTGACCGATGAACCCATGCCCGCCATACGTTCCACTGCGACCAGCCCCTCCGCTTCGGCCTTGTGTGCCAGCATCGGTCCCGGCGTCACGTCACCGATCGCAAAGACCCCGTCCACCGTCGTGCGGTAGTCATCGTCTACGGTCACAAAGCCGCGTTCCGTCGTCTCCACTCCTGCTGATTCCAGACCCAACCCTTCCGTCTGTGGCCGGCGCCCCACAGCGACCAGCACACAGTCGCACTCGACGGTGGTGTTCTCCCCCTCCTGCCCGGCCAGGTGCAGCTTGATCCCGTCACCGTCGAGATCGGCGCCCGTCGCCCGTGTCGACAGGCGGAACGACATGCCCTGGCGCTTCAGCGTACGCTGCACCTGCTGCGAGATCTCGGCGTCGGCACCGGGCAGCACAGCATTCATGAACTCGATGATTTCGACCTGCGTACCGAGCCGGCTCCACACCGAGCCCATCTCCAGGCCGATAGCCCCTGCGCCGATGACGACCATCGTGGCGGGCACTGACTCCAGAGAAAGGGCCTCCGTCGAACTGAGGATGTGCGTACCGTCGAAGGGCAGGTCGGGCAGCTCCACCGGAGCCGAGCCAGTGGCCAGCAGAATGCGCTCTCCATTGAGGTCGTCGGCGCCATCCACGACGACACTCCCACCGCCCGCCAGGCGCGCCGAGCCCACCACGTAATCAACCCCCTTGCCCTTGAACAGGGCTCCCACTCCCTTCGTCATCGTGTCGACGATCTTGCTCTTGCGCGCCATCATCGCCGCCAGGTCGAGTTTCAACTCGCCGACGATGATCCCCTGATCGTCGAGCCCGTCCTGCAGTTCGGCCCAGTGGTGGGTGGCTTCGAGCAGGGCCTTGCTCGGGATACAGCCCACCTGCAGGCAGGTGCCTCCAAGCCAGCCCTTGTCGACACAGGCCACCTTCATCCCCAGATCGGCGGCACGGGCAGCGGCCACGTAACCGCCGGGGCCAGCGCCGATGACGATCAGATCGTATTCAGGCAATGCTCAGACCTCGAGCATCAGACGGGCAGGGTCTTCGAGCAGGTCCTTGATGCGGACGAGGAATTTCACCGATTGCTCGCCGTCGACGACGCGGTGATCGTAGGTCAGGGCCAGGTACATCATCGGGCGGATGACGACCTGACCATCGACGGCGATAGGGCGATCCTTGATGGCGTGCATGCCGAGGATACCCGTCTGCGGCGGCGTCAGAATCGGCGTCGACATCATCGAACCGAAGACTCCACCGTTGGTGATCGTGAAGGTGCCACCCGACAGTTCGTCCAGTGTCAACTTGCTGTCACGCGCGGCGAGGGCGAGTCGCTTGATTTCCATCTCGATGCCTGCCATCGTCAGGCTGTCGGCGTTGCGCACGATGGGCACCATCACGCCGCGCTCGGAGGAGACTGCGATGCCGAGGTTGACGTAGTCGTGATAGACGATGTCGTCGTCCTCGAGGCTGGCGTTGACGGCGGGCATGTCCTGCAGGGCGATGATCGTCGCTCGCGAGAAGAACGACATCAGTCCGAGAGAGACACCGTGCTTCTCCTGGAAGCGCTCCTTGTGGCGCTTGCGCAGGGCCATCATTTCCGACAGGTCGACCTCGTTGAAGGTGGACAACATCGCCGCCGTGCGCTGCGCCTCTGTCAGTCGCTGGGCAATGCGCTTGCGCATGCGCGACATCGGCTCGCGGCGCACACCACCTTCGATCGGCGCTACCGCTGCGGGTTTTGCTGCCGGCTCCACAGTTCGAGGAGCCGGTTTGGTCTCACTCTTGGCCACGGCGGGCGCCGGTTCGGGTGTGGCCGGGACGGCCGGTGCCGGTTCAGGTGTGACGGCGGCCGGTGCCGACGCCGCGGCGGCATCCCGGGCGTCGTGCTCACGCTCTTTGAGAAAAGCCAGGATGTCCTGCTTGATGAGCCGTCCGCTGCGGCCGGTACCCTGAATCTGCGTCGGGTCGAGGTTGTTTTCTTCCACCAGGCGACGCACCGCGGGGCTCAGTTCGGCCAGGTCCGGCGCGGCAACGTCGTCGCCGCTGTCGGCTGTTTCCTCCTCGGGTGCGTCGGCAGTCGCCTCCGGCTCCGCCGCGTCAGCTCCCGAACCATTGCCGCTGTCGGCAGGACGCTCTCCCTCCTCGATCTGCGCCAGTACGTCACCCACCGACAGGGTTTCGTCGACCTTCCTCAACTGCCGCAGAACACCGGACGTCGGCGCCGGCAGGTCGACGTTTGCCTTGTCCGTTTCCAGGACACAGATCGGCTCGTCCTTGTCCACGTAGTCGCCATCGGCGCACAACCACTCGAGGACCGTCACTTCGTTCACCGATTCCCCGAGCTTGGGGATATCCACTTCGAATGGCATGGGGATCCTGTGTCGGGTTAGCTGCCGCTACCGCCGTCGGCGATGCGGGACGGTACGTCCTTCAGTTTCAGTTGATTGTCGGTGGCCACATCGAGAGCCTGATCGACGATCTCCTGCTGTTCTCTCTGATGTTGCATCGCGTCTCCCACAGCCGGACTGGCCGCCTCGTCGCGTCCCACATAGCGCAGGTCTGCCTCTGCCGGCAGCAATTCGTCGAGGAGGAGTTGCACGAAATACCAGGCGCCCATGTTCAGCGCCTCTTCCTGCACCCAGAGAAATTCGTCGGCGTTGGGGTAGCGGCTGATAATCTCTGTCAGCTCCGCTTCCGGGAATGGATAGAGCTGCTCCACGCGCACGATCGCGACCTCGTCGAGGGCCTTCTCCTCGAGCCCGGCGAGCAGGTCGTAGTAGATCTTGCCGGTGCACAGAATCACGCGGCGTACGGCGTCGGCGTCGGCCACCTCGGCATCGACGACGTTGCGGAAACCACCGCTGGTAAACTCGGACAGCTCCGAAACGCAGCGCTTGTGCCGTAGCAGGCTCTTCGGCGTCATCACGATCAGCGGCTTGCGGAAATTGCGGTGCATCTGCCGGCGCAGCACGTGAAAAATCTGCGACGGCGTCGTCGGGTAGACGACCTGCATGTTGTTCTTGGCACACAACTGCAGGTAGCGCTCCAGACGCGCGCTGGAGTGCTCCGGCCCCATCCCCTCCTGGCCGTGTGGCAGCAGCATGACGATGCCGCACATACGGTGCCATTTGGCCTCGGCGCTGGCGATGTACTGATCTATGACCAGCTGGGCGCCGTTGGCGAAGTCTCCGAACTGGGCCTCCCACATGACCAGGCGGCGTGGATCGGTCGAGGTGATGCCGTACTCGAAGCCGAGAACCGCCAACTCCGACAGCATCGTGTTGAGCACGACAAACTCGCCCTGATCCTTGCTCATGTTCGCCAGCGGGCTGTGCTTTTCTCCCGTCTCCACATCGTGCCACACGCAGTGTCGATGGGCAAACGTGCCGCGCTGGGCGTCCTGGCCAGCCAGACGCACCGGTATGCGTTCCAGCAGCAAGCTGCCGTAGGCGAGCATCTCGGCGCCGCCCCAATCGACGGGCCGCTCACCGACGGACATCTCGCGGCGCGCCTGGTTGAGTCGCTCTACGGTGCGATGCAGGTGGAATCCCTCCGGTGCCTTGGTCACCAGTTCGCCGACGCGCTTGAGAATTCGTGGGCTGACGCCGGTGTCAGCGTCCCATTCCTGGCCGGCCCAGGTCATGCCCTGCCAGACGCCACCGAAAGTGTTCGTCCTCGGCTTGACCTTCAACCGCTTGGCTTTCTCCTGGCAGCGGTTGAGGACATCGCGCACCTCGCTGCGCATCTCGTCGACTTCGTCCCCGGATACCACGTCCTCTTCGATCAGCTGCCGACCGTAGATCGTCGCCACCGTGGGGTGGTCCTTGATCCCGGCGTACATCAACGGCTGCGTCAGTGTCGGGTCGTCGGCCTCGTTGTGGCCGTAGCGGCGATAGCACTTCAGGTCGATGAGTACGTCGCGCTTGAACTGCTGGCGGAACTCGATGGCCAGTCGCGCCACGTGTACGACCTGCTCGGGGTCGTCGGCGTTGACGTGGAAGACGGGTGCCTGGATCTGCCGGGCGATGTCGGTGGGATACTGGGTGAAGCGGGTCTCCTCCGGCAACGCCGTGTACCCGAGCTGGTTGTCGATGATGATATGGATCGTGCCGCCGTTCCAATATCCTTCCAGCTGCGACAGGTTCAGCGTCTCGGCCACGGTCCCCTGCCCGGTGAAGGCCGCATCCCCGTGGATCTGTATGGGTACGACGCGGCCCCGCTCCTTGTCGTGCAGGTAGTCCTGCTTGGCCAGCACCATGCCTTCGATGATCGGGTTCACCAGCTCCAGGTGACTCGGGTTCGGGCTCAGGGAGATGTGCATCTTGCGCCCCTGCCGGGTGACGAAATCGTACGAGTAGCCTTGGTGGTACTTGACGTCGCCTTCGTCCTCGGCTCCCTCTCCGTGTGAGGCACCCTCGAAATCGGCGAGCATCACCTCATAAGGCTTGTGCAGGATGTGGGCCAGGACGTTCAGGCGACCGCGATGCGCCATGCCGACGACCAGCTCCTCGACGCCGAGGCCGCTGCCTGTTTCGACGAGTGCGTCGAGCATCGGCAGCAACGAGTCGCTGCCTTCGATGGAGAACCGCTTCTGGCCGATGTAGCGTGTGTGCAGGAACTGCTCGAACTCCTCCGCTTCGATCAGCTGGAACAGAATCCGGCGCTGCTCCTCGGCGCTGTATTCCAGGCGACCGAGGATGGGTTCGACCCGCTCCTCGAGCCAGTCCTCCTGCTCCTTGTTGGGCGTCGACCTGGTGTCCAGCCCAAGCGTGCCGCAGTAGGTGCGACGCAGGACGTCGAGCAGAGCCACCAGAGACCCGTCTGTCTTGTAACGGAAGGTGCCGAAGCCGACGCCTTTTTCGAGATCGTCGTCCGTCAGGCCGAACTCGGACAACTCGAGAAGGGGGTGACTCGTCGGGCTGTTACCCAGAGGGTCGAGACGGGCGATGGTATGGCCACGGTGCCGGTACGCGTGTACCAGCGCAACGACACCCTTGTCGGTGCGCTCCCGCCTGCGCCTCTCGGATCCATCTGCAGGAGCCGGGTCCTTGTCGACCTTTGGCGGCTCTGGCGCCACAGGCCTTGGAGGTTCTGGCGCCGCAACTTGAGGCGGCTCTGGTGCCTTTGCAGGTGACGGCTTTGCCGTTTGGACACTTGGCGTAGCTGCTGCCTCCTCCTCCTCGCTTCTTCGGAGACCGAAATCAAAGCCGCGAAAGAAAGTGACCCACTCTGGATCGACGGAAGCGGGATCGACTACGTACTGCTCATAGAGAGCGTCGACGTAGTCGGCGTTGGCGCTGTTCAGATCGGTTGGACGCATAGAAACCAGACCCGGTAACTGCAGACGGTCGTTTAAGATAGCTTCTGTCGCATGGACTGCAAAGCACCGACCATATCGCCTTGAGCGGGTGCCGCATGGGGCGTACGTTCTGGTATCCACCCACAACCGCTGGTGCTCTTCCCAGCCGAGGGCTTGGATGCCACTGCTGTCTTTCGCCGGTCCTGAGGCGCTGTCCGCCTTTCGGCTTGCTTCTCTGCTCGATCGCTGCCGTGCCGCCGCTCCCGCCCTTCGATCGATCAACTCCCGATTCATCTATATGGCCCACCTCGAGGCCGCCCCCGCGGCAGCGACGGCACAACGCCTTGCCGAAGTTCTCGGTGTGCATGGCGTGGGGCTTGATCTGGAGTTTGATGACCTGCTGGTGACGCCACGCCCCGGCACGATCTCGCCCTGGTCCTCTAAGGCCACCGACATCCTGCACAACTGCGGGCTCGCGGTTGTGTCACGCGTCGAACGCGGGATCCGCTACACCTTCGACGGTATCGCGGGCGCCGAGCTGCAGCCGCTGCGTCCTCTCCTCCACGATCGCATGACGGAAGCCGTCATCGACGATCCGGCGACCCTGTTCGAACGCGTCGCCCCTCGGCAGCTGCAGACCGTAGCCCTGCTGGCGGATGGTCGCGCCGCTCTCGTCGACGCCAACCGGCGTTGGGGCCTGGCCCTGTCCGACGAGGAGCTCGACTATCTGGCCGACACCTACGGCCGCCTCGGGCGCGACCCGTCCGATGTCGAGCTGGTCATGTTCGCCAGCGTCAACTCCGAGCATTGCCGACACAAGATCTTCAACGCCTCGTGGATCATCGATGGCGCCGAGCAGGATCGCTCGCTCTTTGACATGATCCGCAACACCCATGCCTGCCACCCCGAACACACGATCAAGGCATACAGCGACAACGCCGGCGTCATCGAGGGCTTTCCCACCGCGGTCTTTCGCCCGACGGGGGAAGGGTTCACCTACAGATTTGCCGAGCGCCAGACCCATATCGTGTGCAAAGTCGAGACGCACAACCACCCAACCGCCATCTCCCCCTATCCCGGTGCTTCCACCGGTGTGGGCGGTGAGATCCGCGACGAGGGCGCCACCGGCACCGGTTCACGCTCGCAGGCCGGCCTGTGCGCCTTCTACGTCTCCCACCTGCGCATTCCCGGTTGGGAACAACCCTGGGAAACCTCCCCCATCGCCGAAGCCCCCGCGCGCCTGGCATCCCCGCTGCAGATCATGACGGAGGCCCCCCTGGGTGGCGCCGGCTTCGGCAACGAATTCGGCCGACCCAATGTGCTGGGTGTGTTCCGCACCTTCGAGCAGATCGTCGACGGCCGCCATCGCGGCTACCACAAGCCGATTATGGTCGCCGGCGGCAGCGGTCTCATCGACGCCGACCAGGTCGCCAAGAAGGAACCTGGCAAAGGCGACGTCGTCATCCAGATCGGCGGCCCCGCCATGCTCATCGGCCTTGGTGGCGGCTACGCCTCGTCGATGGATACGGGCAGCAACACCGAGGATCTCGACTTCGCCTCCGTGCAGCGTGACAACCCGGAGATGGAGCACCGCTGCCAGGAACTCATCGACCGCTGCCTGGGACTGGGAGAGAGAAATCCGATCAAGTCCATCCACGACGTCGGCGCTGGCGGCCTGTCGAACGCCTGCCCGGAACTCGTGGAGGACGCTGGCGCTGTCTTCGACCTGCGCGCCATCCACAACGACGAGCCGGGCATGAGCCCCATGGAGATCTGGAGCTGCGAGGCGCAGGAGCGCTACGTCCTCGTCGTCGGCGCCGATGACCTGCCCCGCTTCCGGGAACTGGCTATCCGCGAGCGCTGCCTGTTCGCCGAAATCGGTATCGTCACCGGAGACGGCCGGCTGACGCTGACGGATGCGCACTTCGACAACCGTCCCATCGACGAACTGCCACTCGAAGTGATCCTCGGCAAGCCGCCCCGAATGTTGCGGGACGTGACCCATCGTCGCACCTCGGGCGGTGCAAGCGTCGCCGACGTCGACCTCGCCGAAGCGGCGGCAAGAGTGCTGTGCTTCCCCGCCGTCGCCGACAAGACTTTCCTCATCGCCATAGCCGACCGCACCGTGGGTGGCTGCATCGCCCGCGATCAGATGGTTGGCCCGTGGCAGGTGCCTGTCGCCGACTGCGCTGTCACCATCACGGGGTTCCGGAGCCATTCGGGCGCTGTCATGTCTATGGGCGAGCGTACACCGGTCGCCGTCGTCGATGGCCCGGCGGCGGGTCGTCTCGCCGTTGCCGAAGCGATCACCAACCTGGCAGGCGCACCCATCGGGCCCATCGAGAAGATCAAATTGTCCGCCAACTGGATGTGCGCCTGCGGTGAGGAGGGCGAAGACTCCGCCCTGTTCGACACCGTGCGCGACCTCGGTCTCGACTTCTGTCCGGCCCTGGGCGTGTCGATCCCCGTGGGCAAGGACAGTCTGTCGATGCGCACTCTCTGGCAGGACAGCGCCGGCAAGGACCACACTGTCGTCGCGCCGTTGAGTCTGGTCATCTCCGCTTTCGCCGGCGTCTCCGATGTGCGCCAAGTCGTCACCCCCGATCTGAAACCGGACGACGACACACGCCTCCTCCTCGTCGACCTGGGACGCGGACGCAACCGACTCGGGGGATCGACGCTGGCTCAGGTCTTCGAGACGATCGGTGATGACGTACCCGACGTCACTGCCTACGACGTGCGCGGCCTGTTCGCAGCGGTGCAGTCATTGATCCACGACGGCCTGCTGCTGGCCTACCACGACCGCTCCGACGGCGGTCTGTTCGTCACCGCCGCCGAGATGGCCTTCGCCGGACGCCGCGGTGTAAGCCTGCAGTTGCCGGATGACGCCGATACTGCTGGCGCCCTCTACAGTGAGGAGATTGGGGCTCTGTTGCAGGTACGTGCCAGGGACGCGGAGAAAGTGCGTGAGATGTTCGAAGCCCAGGGCATCGGCGACTGTCTGGTGGATGTGGGAATGCCGGCCGACGAGGACCGGCTCGTGGTCAATCAGAATGGCGCCGAGGTCTTCGCCAACGATCTGGGCACCCTCGAGGCAGCCTGGTCAGAGCTCACATACCGCATGCAGGAACAGCGAGACGACCCGGAGAGCGCCAGGCAGGAATACGAAGCCATCCTCGATCGCCGGGACCCGGGCCTCAACTTTCACGTCCCTTACGAGTTCGGTACCGCTACCATCGTCACCGATAAGCGCCCCCGTGTCGCCATCCTGCGCGAGCAGGGCATCAACGGGCAACTGGAGATGGCCGCCGCTTTCGACGTCGCCGGTTGCGAGTCGGTGGACGTGACCATGACGGACCTGCTCGCCGGACGCGCCGACCTGGCCGACTTCGCCGGACTGGCTGCCTGCGGCGGTTTCAGCTACGGCGACGTACTCGGCGCCGGCGCCGGCTGGGCGCGCACGATCCTGTTCCACGATGAGCTACGCTCCATGTTCACCACCTTCTTCGAACGGGGTGATACATTCGCTCTCGGCGTCTGCAACGGCTGCCAGATGATGAGCCTCCTGGGCGACGTCATCCCCGACGCCGAACATTGGCCGAAGTTTCTGCGCAACCAGTCAGAGCAGTTCGAGGCGAGACTGTCCACGGTGGAGATCGTCGAGAGCGACTCCGTGCTGCTGCGCGGCATGGCCGGCGCCCGGATCCCGGTGCCGGTGGCGCATGGTGAAGGTCGCGTGGAGTTCGTCAATGACGGAGACTTGGCGAGACTGCAGCAATCCGCCCGTATCGCCGCCAGGTACGTCGACAACCGGGGCGGCGCGGCTACGAGGTATCCGGACAATCCGAACGGTTCGCCTGACGGACTGACAGCGATGACCGCAGCTGGTGGTCGCGTGACGATCATGATGCCCCATCCCGAGCGCGTATTCCGCACGGTGCAGCTGAGCTGGCGCCCGGAAGATTGGAACGGACGGGAGTTCGGCCCATGGCTGAAGATGTTCGAGAATGCACGCGAATTTTCGCTGGGACGATGACAGCTCACACGGTTGGGTAGTGCAGTGGTTGCTGTTCTCAATCATGAGAGTGCCAGGTTTGACCACCTAGACGACATGAACTTGTGCACAGAGAAAGAAATGCAGGTAGGCTGGAGACCATACAAAGGGATTTTTTGAATTTGCCGCCTCCGCCATCTGCAAGCTTGCGGTTGCCGTCGGCACCCGGTCCCTTCAGGGAAATTTGAGGTTCAGGCCTTGGGTTGGCCTGTTGCTATGGCGATGGCGCGCGATCGGAACTAAAGCGTGCGTCAAAGCGTGACGCCACGACGTAGAATAGATTGTCCGTTTGCGCGGTTCGCTATCCTAAGACCAAGGGCAGGAATCCACCAGGACAACGAGTCGAGATGCCACCTCTTACACGGAGAAGGCAACAGTGAGGAACGAATTCACTGCAGTATACGAACGGGACGAAGAGTGGTATGTGACGTACTGTCCAGAGATCCCGGGTGCGAACGGACAGGGCCTTTCCAAAGAGGAAGCCGTGGAGAGTCTTAGAAACGCCATCGCCCTGATCCTAGAGGATCGACGAGAAGATGGCCTGCGCGGGGTGCCGGATGACGCAGAGCGCGGCATCGTGGTGGTCGAGTGAAGCGTTCGGCGCTGCTGCGCTTCTTGCGGCGCCAAGGTTGCCACCTCAAGCGGGAGGGCGCATCCCACTCGCTGTGGACGAACCCCCTGAATGGTCTGGTGGAGGCAGTGCCACGACACACTGAAATACCCGATCTGCTGGCTCGCAAGATCTGCAGAGGCCTTGGCGTGCCGGAGATTGGTCGCTGACAAGGCAGTACGGCATCATCAACCGTTTGTTTTTCGGCAATCAGCGAAACCACAACGACTCCGTGAGGACGCCCCAGACCCGGGCCCAGGCCGGCCGGGTGAGGGCGCAGCGGCGCGTCAGCGAAGGCCAGTCGGATCGACGGATCAGGCCCCGCAGGGGCTCGCGCCCGGATGGCGCGAGCCGACTGCGCCACAGGATGTGGCGTGCAGTCGGCCCCGGCGGCCCGACGCCCGGCCGCAGCGTGCGCCGCGGAGCCCTCGCACGGCCGGCCACAGCACCAACCCGAGCTATGCAATACACAGCCACACCAAGAAGGAGTCCGTAAGTGACTGAGCCCATTCGTTGGGGCATCCTCGGCACCGGAAACATCGCTCACCAGTTCGCCCGCGGGCTCGCTGACACACCTGACGCCACACTCGTCGCCGTCGGCTCGCGCAGCATCGACACTGCCAACACTTTCGCCGACGAATTCGACATCGAGCGTCGCCATCCCACCTACGAAGAACTGGCCGACGACGATGGCGTCGACGCCGTCTACGTGTCGACGCCTCATCCCTTTCACAAGGACAACAGCATCCTGCTTCTCGAGCATGGCAAGGCTGTGATCTGCGAAAAGCCCTTCACCATCAACGCCGGTGATGCCAAGGCCGTCATCGACGTCGCCCGTCAGCGCGACGTGTTTCTCATGGAAGCGATGTGGACGCGCTACCTGCCCGCCGTGGTGCGCGCCCGCGAGTTGATCGCCGAGGGTGCCATCGGCGACGTACGGTTGGTCCAGGCCGACTTCGGCTTCCGCGCCGGCATCAACCCCGAAGGCCGACTCTTCAACCTCGCCCTTGGCGGCGGTGCGCTCCTCGACGTGGGCATCTACGTGATCTCCATGGCCAGCATGATCCTCGGTCCGCGGCCGTCACGGGTCGCATCGACGACCCAGATCGGCGAGACAGGTGTCGACGAACAGTCCGCCTTTCTGCTGCAGTACCCGGGCGGCGAACTTGCGGTCCTGTCCTGCGCTGTGCGCACCGGCACCGCCGTCGAGGCGCGCGTCTTCGGCACCGAGGGCTCCATCCTGCTGCACGGCCCCTTCTTCAAATGCGGCGCGCTCACGGTAAAACGAGGCGGCGAGGAGGAGCACATCGACCTCCCCTTGGAGGGCAACGGCTACAACTATGAAGCCGCCGAAGTCGGCCGCTGCCTGCGCGCCGGACTCAAGGAAAGTGACGTCATGCCTCTCGACGAGACGCTGGCGCTGATGGAACTGATGGACTCGATTCGGGCGCAGTGGGGCCTGAGCTACCCGATGGAATAGGAAGAAGACATCTATATGGAATACGGTCAGCCGCAGTGGACGGACAAGAAGGTCTCGCGCATCGTGCAGGGCACAATCATGCTGCATGAAAACCACATCGAGCAAGACTTTGAGCTTCTCGACGCGGTGTGGGCGGCGGGGATCAGCACCTTCGACACTGCCGCTCTCTACGGCAATGGCACTTGCGAGCGCGTTTTGGGCCGGTGGATGGAAGAGCGCGGGGTGCGGGACGAGGCCTTCGTCCTCGGCAAGAGCTGCCACCACAACGGCGACCGGCGCCGCGTGACACCCTATGACATAGCCGCTGACCTCGCCGACTCCCACGCCAGGCAGCGGGCGCCCTACCACGACCTGCACTGCCTCCATCGCGACGACGAGACGGTACCCGTGGGCCCCATCGTCGAGGCGCTGAACGAACACCTCGATGCCGGGCGCATCCGTGCCTTCGGCGGCTCCAACTGGTCAACGGCGCGCATCGCCGAAGCCAACGATTACGCCGCCTCGAAGGGGCTGCAGGGCTTCGTCGCCTCCAGCCCAAACTTCAGCCTCGCCGACGAGAAGGAGGTCCCCTGGGAAGGCTGCCTCAGCGTCTCCGGGCCCTCGAAGGCTGCAGACCGCGAGTGGTACACGGCGCAGAGGATGCCGCTCTTCACCTGGTCCAGCCTGGCGCGCGGTTTCTTCTCCGGCCAGCTCACGCGGGCCAACGCCGAGTCGGTGCGCAAGAGTATGGACGGTTCTAGCATCACCTCGTACTGGCACGAGGACAATTGGAACCGCCTCGATCGGGTCCATGAGCTGGCCGCCGAAAAGGGCGTCGCTGTGCCGCTGGTAGCGCTGGCCTGGGTGCTGCAGAACCCGGACCTTGATGTCTACGCCCTCGTCGGCGCACGCACGCCGGACGAGGTGAAGGCGAATGCCGAAGTCTTCGACCTCGAGCTTTCACCTGAAGAGTTCGACTGGCTCGACCTGCGCCGCGACGACCGCTAGTGTCCATGCGAGGAAAGCACAACATCGTCGTTCTGATGTCGGACCAGCAGCGCCTCGACACGGTGAGCGCCTACGGTCTCAACGACATCTGCCGCACGCCCCGCATCGACGGACTCGCCCAACGGGGCGTGCGCTTCGATGGCGCCTTCACGCCAACTGCGATCTGTTCACCGGCGCGGGCCTCTTTCCTGACCGGGCTGTATCCGCACAAGCATGGCGTCACCGCCAACGGGTTGTGCATAAACGATGGCGTGCGCACGATCCCAGACTACCTGTCGCCGGCGGGGTATCGCTGCGGTTACGCCGGCAAGTGGCACGTCGACGAGGAGCGCGGTCCCAGCCAGATGGGCTTCAACGGCCGTGACTTCATGGGGTATGCCTTTCCCGGCTCCAGTCTGCTGCCGGGTCTGCAGTTCGGCGCCGCTCCACACACGGACAACCCGTACGCCGAATACCTCGAGGAGCAGGGCCTGGCCCTGCCGAATGTGTCGCAGCGATTTGTCGGCACCAATCCCGGTACTCAGCGGCAGGAGATGTTCGCTCTGCACGAAGGCCCGCTGGAGTCGACAATCGAGTACTTCGTCTCGCACGAGACGAACCGCATCATCGACGAATTGTCCGGCGACGACGAGCCCTTCTTCCTGTGGGCCAACTACTGGGGCCCGCACACGCCGTGTCTGGTGCCGGAGCCGTACTTCTCGATGTACGACCCGGCCTCGATTCCCGAACACCCCAGTTACTGTGAGACCTTCGATAACAAGCCCTATCGTCAACAGCTGGTAGAGCGACTGTGGGGGCTGGGCGACTACGGTTGGGAGGGATTCCAGCAGATCGCCGCCCGTTACTACGGCCACTGCACGCTCATCGACGATTGCGTCGGCGTCGTCCTCGACCACCTGCAGCAACGGGGTCTCGCCGACGACACCATCGTCGTCTACGTGTCAGATCATGGCGACTGCATGGGCGCCCACAGACTGATCGAGAAGGGGGAGTTCATGTACGACGAGATCTACCGTATCCCCCTCGTCGTCTACCACCCCGACTGCGAGAACCCCGGCACGGTCAACGACGACCTCGTCTACCTGCAGGAGCTGATGTGCACTCTGCTGGATGCCGGCGGCGTCGACGTGCCCGACGACCTTGACGGACGCTCCTTCCTCGACGCCACCCTCGGCCGCGACACGGACTGGGACCGTGACGACGTCTACTGCGTCTTCGATCGCCACTTCACCGTCGCCCAGCAGCGAATGGTACGTACCCGTACGCACCAACTGACGTTCAACGCCGCCGACCAGGGCGAACTGTACGATCTGGTGCAGGACCCATATCAGCTGCACAACGTCTACGGCGACCCGGCGTACGACGGCGTGCGACGCGACCTCGGCGACCGCATGCGCGCCCACATGGAGCGCCTCCACGATCCTCTGCTGAGACGCTTCCGCATGATCTGGTCGGTGTACTGACTGCGGAGCCGCGCTGATGAGAGAGGTTCAGGTGCCTTTTTGGAAGTGGCCCCGTTCCCCGCAGCGCAGTACCCGGTGATCCTGATTCACGCTTTGGCAGGCTTGCACGAACTCTGCAGGATCTGCCGTATTGAACTCGAACATCTCGTAATGACACGGGATGACTGTGCCCATCCCCACGTTACGGGCCAGCGCCGCAGCCTCCTCGCCTGAGAGATTTCCCGCCACTCGACGTTCCGGCTTGCGCCCGTTGATCGGCAGTATGGCAAGATCGATGGGCCCCGTCTCTGTCAGCCTCTCTTCCATCCCGTCGTAGCGCAGGGTGTCGCCGCTGTGATATAGTTGCCAATCGCCCATGCGCACCACGTACCCGAGGAAGTGGTGCTGCCCATCTTCGTTCATTTCCAACGTTTCGTGAGCGGCGGGAATTCCGGTAAACTCGAAGGGACCCACCATCGTTTTCTCGCCAGCATTCAGTCCAATCGGCCAGTCGGCCTCGCAACCCAATCGATCCGCGGCGAACGCACGGTTGGCTGCAGGCAGCACCAGCTGCAGGCCTGGATTTGCTTCCCGCAAGGGCAGCAGCGTTTCCGCGTCGAGATGATCGGTGTGGTTGTGAGTGGAGGTGGTCACGGCGATACCGCGCAGGCTCCCGGGCTGGACTGCCTGTTCCGTCATGCGCACGTGCGGTTTATCGGTATCGGCGTACTTGCGCGTCAGGGAGTCGGACAGGTAGGGATCAAACAGCAGGTGATGGCCGCACCAGGTGACCAGAAAGCCGCTCTGTCCGAGCCACCACATCTGCACGACACCCGGGTCCGTTTCTCCGGCGGCGTCTTCGATGTCGGCCAGCAGCGCCTCGCCCTGCAGGACCGGTTTGATCACAAATTTTCCCGCACCGCGTGCACGCCTTCGACCATGTTGGCCAGCTTGCGCTTCGCCGCCCACCGCGCCGTCTGGCTCAGGCCGCAATCCGGTGCGAGGGAAATTCTGTCCGCCGGCGCGTGTTCCAGACAGGCCTTCACCCGTTCCACGATGTCCTCTACGGTTTCGATGTAGTAGGACTTCACGTCGACAATACCCACGGCGACATCTTTCGATCTGCTGATCTCGGCGATCACCTCGAGTTCGGCGAATTCGCGACTGGCCATCTCGACATGGATTTCGTCCACCTTCATCTCCATGAAGGCAGGAAACATGGGGGCGTAGCGGCGCAGTCCGACTGCGTGCCCCTTGAAGTTTCCGAAACACAGGTGCGTGGACAGATGGCACCTTCCGGCAATGGGCTCCACCGTGCGGTTGAAGATGTCGACAAATCGGTCCGGGTCCTCACGGTGGGCATAACAACTCATGGAGGGTTCGTCTACGGTCAGTTCTGTGCAACCGGCGGCAACCAGCTGTTCCAGCTCGGCGCGCACCAGGGGCAGCAGTGCCTCGGTGATGGCCCATCGATCCGCATACCGGTCGTTGGGAACCAGACGACCGCTCAGCGTGTACGGCCCGGGTACACTGGCCTTGAGAGTTGGCCCCCCGGGCGCCAGCCGTTGCAGGCGTTGGAACTCTTCAACAGCACCCAGGCCACCGGTCGCACCCAGCTCCCCCTTGATACCGTGGCGCCCGCGCTGGTCGTGTGCTGGCGGCCCGAAGTGGCGCGCTGGTGCCCCCTCCAGATCGATCCCTTCGATGAAACCGTAAAAAGAGAGATTGAAATCAACCCGGGTCTGCTCGCCATCGGTGATGACGTCCAGGCCGGCCGCCATCTGATCGTGGATCGCAGCGACGACGGCGTCGTCCTGCAGTTCGGCGATATCGTCGGGACCGAAGCGATCCAGATTCTGTACGGCAAACTCCAACCAGCCTGGAAAGGGGTACGAACCTATAACCGTCGTACGTAGGGGACTGTCTTGCATGACGCTTACCCTGCCTCTTTTTCCGCTTGCACTCTCTCCCAGGCGATAGCCGCAGCACCCAGCACACCCTGGTGGTTGCGCAGCTTCGACAGCACGATCGGGACGGGCTCACCTACGGGGTAACGAAAGAGGTGGGAATTGACCTGCTTGGAGAGTGCCTTCAGGAAATACTTCGCCGCATTCGTTGCCCCACCACTTAGAATGATGATCTCCGGGGCATACACATGCACAGCACTGACCAGCAGCCACCCCAGGTTGGTGCGCCAGTGCTCGAGTTCGTCGGTCGCCAGCCTGTCTTTGCGCGCCACCGCCTTAATCACCGCTTCAAAGTCCACCGAAGCGGGATCGTCGAAGTACTGGTCGCTGAGCACCGAGGGGATTCCCCGCTGCAGTCCGTCGCGCACGTTCATCGCAAGCGAGGTAGCAGAGCAGTTCATCTCCGCAGTCCCACGCGCTCCGGTTATGCACAGACGCCCTCCCGAACCATCCAGCACGATATGACTCATCTGCGTACCGAACTGCAGATGCGGGTCGCGGAGGATGTGCCCATCGAGCAACACTCCTGAGCCCACTCCCGTACCTATCGTAATCGTGGTGGCCCATTTGTAGTCCCGTGCGAGACCGTAGTAGGACTCCGCGTAAATGGACAATCGCCCGTCGTTGTCGGCCACCACAGGGACACTCGTTGCCTGCTTCAGCTTCTGCACGATGGGGTACCCTTCCATGCCCTTGATCTTGCCAGGCAGGAAAACCACGCCTTTGTCGGGATGTACGGCGCCGGGAAACCCCATGCCGATCCCCTTGGGTTTCGATCCAACTTCTCTGGAGATGCGGCGGATTTCCGACTTGAAAGCGGCCAGCATTTTTGCTGGCGCCATGGTAAACCCCGTCGGCATCAACCCGGGAGCGAGAATCCGTCCCCCCCTGGTGACCGCGCCGGTCTTGAGGCGGGTGCCGCCGCCGTCGAATCCTATTACGTAGTCCATATCGCGCTTCTACTCCTCAGGTGTGAACCCCTTCACTCACACACCAGCCTGCGTCTACGGTAATCACATCACCGGTCATGCTGCGGGCACCTGCGCTCATCAGAAAGACCGCGGCATCGGCGATCTCGTCGGCTTCCTGCATGCCTTCCACCAGGGGTTGTTTTCCCTTCACGTACGCCATGATCTCCTCATCGCCCTGGGCCCGTTGACTCATTGGAGTACGCACGAGGGCCGGCGCGATGGCATTGACGCGAATCTTTCTGGGGGCATAGTACGCGGCCATGGCCTTGGTCATGCCCAGGATGGCGCCCTTGCTTGCCGCGTACGCGTGCGCTGCGAAGTGCTTGCCCTCGGGCGAAAAAGCCAGCACGCTCGCCATGTTCAACAACGATCCTCGCATCCCATCGTTCCCCGGAGCTTGTTGTAGCATGACTTGCAGAACCGCGCGGCTCATCAGGAACTGGCTGCGGGCGTTGACATCCATCGTCGTATCCCACCCTTGTGCAGTACATTCATGCAGCGGGCCATCGCCAAATCGTCTGCCGCTGATACCCGCCACGTTGAAGAGGGCATCGATGCGACCGAAGCGGGCGCAGCAGTCCTCAACTACCGCCGCCGCTGCTTCATCCTGAACCAGGTCGGCAGCTCTGTATCCCGCCCGCTGTGGACCGAGTTTCTCTACGAGGTCAGCGCAGTGGCTTTCCGTTCGTGAACTGACGAAAACCCGGCCCCCCTCTTCGATTGCCCTGGCAGCGGTAGCTGCGGCAATACCGGTCGAGCCGGTGATCAGCACGACCCGGCCAGCGAGGCAGCCTGAGCTCTCAGGCATAGAGATGAGCGAGGCTCTTGCGATAGCCTTCGTAGAAACGCTCGAGTTGCTCGTCGGCGCTGGCATTGCCCACTACCTGGTGACTGGGCAGGACCTCTGGTTTGATCCCCAGGGCCAGCAGACGCTCCGCTACATCGCAGCGGAGCATGTTAATGAGCATGGCACCGGTGAGGGTCGACACCGGGCCCGTGCGCCAGTCGAGCCCCTCCAGCTCCATCACGCAGTCCCCATGCGGGGCGTGATTGTCCAGTATCACATCGGCTAGGTCGATGAGTTTCTTCCCCGATGAGTGGGCAGGTGGCGAGTTCTCTCCGTGCTCGCGCGCTGTCAGGGCGATTACCGGAAGCCCTCGATCCTTCGCCCCCATGGCCATTTCCACGATCAGGGGCCGGATCCCGCTGGTCGAGATCAGCAGCATCGCATCGTGAGGGCCGAACTTGAACGATTTGAGGATCTCTTCAGCGTAGCCATCGTACTTCTCCAGATGCAGCGGGCCACGCAGACTGTTGGTACCGACGATCGATGCGTGCGTCGACACGGCCAGCTCGACAAGGGCGAAGAAGCCGACAAAGCCACCCTGGCGCGGCGTCATCTCTTCACACATCATGCGGGAATGTCCAGCGCCGAACAGAAAAACCAGTCCCCCATTCGCAATGCTGTCTGTGCAGATCTGTGCCGCGCGGGCTACCGCGTCCATTTGCGTCTCGCGCAGTTTGGCCAGCAGCGCCGTTGTTTTCTCGTAGTAGTCGTGTGCCGCACTCATGCCGCTCCTTGCATCGATTGCTGCTGACTTGAGGTGGGGTGCAAGGTAGGGCGGCTCTCAGCAGACGGTCAAGATGGTCTCGGTTGCCACTACCGGCCTCGTATCGGACCTTCTCTGCCCGATCATCCGTCACATGCCAACCAGGACACAGGAGACATACCATGAGTGCTGAAAGCAAGGCTCGCGAACTGGGCCTCGAATTCCCCGACAACGCCGAGAAGGCCTACCTCAACATGGCCGCACGGACCGGCAATCTGGTCATCACCTCCGGCCACACATCGACGCAGAAAGGCAAGCTCGGCCAGGACGTCACCGTCGAGCAAGGGTACGCTGCGGCCAGGGAAGTGATCGTCAACATCCTGCAGTCCGTGCATCAGGAGGTGGGCACGTTGGATGGCCTGCGCGTCGTCAAGCTTCTGGGCTGCGTGAACTCGACCCTCGATTTCATCGAGCAGCACCTCGTCATCAATGGCGCCTCCGACCTGCTGCATGAGATCTTCGGCGAGGACGACGGGTTCCATGCGCGCTCGGCCATCGGCTTCGCCCAGCTGCCCACCGGTGTAGCCGTCGAGATCGAGGCGATCTTCGAGATCAAGGGCTGAGCGATGCAGGGCTGCTGACTTGGAGCCACAGGACATGGATGCAACCATGCCGTCGGTCGTCGAACTGCTTGCCCGGTTTCGCGCGCGCCCGCCCCTGTCGGTTGGCGAGAGGATTGCCTTTGGCGGGGTGGGGGACAGAGATGTCTACAATATCGGAGCACCTTTCGAGGCAGCCGGCGAAACGATCATCGCCGGACGCGTGGAGAGCCGCGATAGCGAGCTGGCGGAGGCCGTCTTTTTCGTCGAACGGGACGGTGTGTGGTCACCGCGGCCTGCTTCCCCGAGCTTCTCCAGACTGCAGGATCCGTGCGTCGCCCGGATCGGCGGCGAACTGATCTTCGGCGGGGTCGAGTTTCCCGTGGATCTGCCCGGCGGCGACCAGGGCTGGCGCATGCGGTTTTACCGGGGGAAGAGCCTGCAGGATCTGGACCTTTTTCTGATCGGTCCGGACCGCATGAAGGATATCCGGATGCTGGAGCTCCCTGGCGGCCGGATCGGCGTTTTCTCGCGCCCCCAGGGTGACAGGGGTGGCCGCGGCACCCTGGGTTTCACCCACGTCGACCGCCTGCAGGACCTGACCGCCCGGGCAATCGCCGAAGCCCCTCTGTTGCGCGGCCAGTTCCAGCCCGAGGAATGGGGCGGCGCCAACGAGGCGCACGTGCTGCGCGGCGGGCGGATCGGCGTTCTTGGACACATCGCCCGCATGGACGAAGCGGGCAAGCACTATTATCCCATGGTATTTGCCCTCGATCCGGAAAGTGGCTGGCGGAGTGGGCTGAAAATCATCGCCACGCGCGCGGACTTTCCACCCGGGCCGACCAAGAGGCCTGAACTCGAAGACGTCATTTTTTCGGGTGGTCTGCTCCGCAACCTCGACGGCACGGCCGTACTCTTCGCTGGCATCAGCGATGCCTGGGCAGCGCGCATCACCCTACCCGACCCGTTCCTTGAATACGAGTACGGCTACGAGGACGTCGCCTCAACTACCTCAACGGAGCCGTGAACACCATGCCTCGAGCCAGGAAGGGCGGCACCCGGGACCTGAGTCAATCCGGTGACGTGCCGCGCACCTTCAAGACGGCCACCCCCGACTTCGATCACACTCGCATGGAGTCGATGATCCCCATGCGCGACGGCGTCAAGCTGTTCACCGTCATCATGATCCCCAACGACGCCGGCCGAAAAATGCCGATCGTGCTGACGCGCACACCCTACAACGCCGCCCGGCGCGCCTCGCGTACCGACAGCCCCGACATCGCCATGGCCTTGCCCGCCGTCGACGAGGAGCTGGTGCGCAACGGCTATATCCGCGTCTACCAGGACGTGCGCGGGCGCTTCGGTTCGAAGGGCAAGTACACGATGACGATACCGCCGCGGGGGGCCTTCAACCGCGGTCAGGTCGACCAGGTCACAGACGCCTGGGACACCGTCGCCTGGCTCGTCGACAACGTGTCCGGGAACTCCGGTCGTGTCGGCATCACCGGTGTGTCCTACGACGGCCTGCTGACGTTGATGGCCCTCCTCGATCCGCACCCGGCCCTGAAGGCGGCCGTGCCCGTCAACGCCATGGTCGACTCCTGGCTGGGCGACGACTTCTACCGGCACGGTGCGTTCCGCACGGTGATGCTCGAGTACGTCTATCGGCAGACGGCCAGCCGAAATTCCAGCCACGGCATCCCCTGGGGTTATCACGACTTCTATTCCGCTGTCCTGGAGGCCGGCTCCATCGGCGAGCTGGGCCGCCGCTATGGCGCCGACAAGCTGCCGGCCTGGAACCGCCTGCTCGAACACCCCGCCTACGACGACTACTGGCAGGATCAGGCGCTGCATGCGCAACTGGAGAAAGCTCCTCGCCGAGTGCCTGTGCTCACCGTGCACAGTCTCTTCGACCAGGAGGATCTCTACGGTCCGGTACTGAGCCATGCCGTTCTGGCCCGGCGCGACCGCACAGGCAACAAGACGCACCTGGCCATCGGTCCGTGGTGTCATGGTCAGATGACGGGGGAAGGTTCGCAGCTGGGTGATCTCAGGTGGGGCGCCGACACCTCCCTTCAGTTCCGGCGCGACATGCTGATGCCCTTCTGGGAGCAGCACCTGCAGCGCGTCAAGCCAGCCGCGCCCCTGCCTCCCGTGCTGGCCTTCGAGACCGGCGCCAACCGCTGGCGGCGGTACGACGCCTGGCCCCCCGTGGACCAGGTCGCAACGGAACGCCTCTACCTGCACGCCGAAGGTGGGCTGGGCTTCGAGGCGCCCGACGCTGACGAAGACTTCACCGAGTACGTGTCCGATCCGGCCAAGCCCGTCCCCTATCGCGTACGCCCCATCCCACCCTCCTTCGGCGGTACCGGATCGACGTGGCGCCGCTGGCTCGTAGATGACCAGCGGCCTTTCGCAGACCGGACCGACGTTCTCGTCTTCATCAGCGAGACCCTCACAGACCCGCTCACCATCAGCGGTGAGGTGACGGCCACGCTCTTCGCCTCGACGACGGGTACCGACGCCGACTGGGTCGTCAAGTTCATCGACCTCTATCCGAACGAGGTCCCGGCACAACCCGCACTCGGAGGCTTCCAGTTCATGCTGTCCGGCGACATCCTGCGTGGCCGTTATCGCGAGAGCTACGAGACCGCCCGGCCGATTCCGCCCGGTGAAGTGCTTCCGTACCGGATCGTCATGCCCCACGTGCACCACACGTTTCTGTCCGGTCACCGTATTCTCGTACAGGTTCAGAGCTCGTGGTTCCCCGTGTGCGACCGCAACCCGCAGACCTTCGTCGACAACATCGCCTGGGCGAAACCAGAAGACTTCCGCAAAGCGACACACCGCATACACCATGCGCGTGATACGGCCAGCTATGTGGAGTTACCGGTGCAGACCGTATCCAGAGTTTCCACTTCACGCCGAAAGAGACGCCGCCATGTCAAATCCTGATGATCCCCACCCCGGCATCACGCCGAGCCTCAACGGCCCCTATCTCGTCAAGGATGTGGCGGACCTGAGCAATTCCAAGGGTTCTCTGCCGGCAAAAGCGACGATGGCGCTCTGACGCTGTGGTCAGTCGGCGAACAAGCCGTTCTGCGACGGAACCCACGCCAAGGTCGGATTCTCCAGCGAGAAACTCGCCGATGTCTCCGAGAACAAGCGGGTGAACCACGAGGGGGATGGGGTGACCATTCACGACAATCGGGCTGTGTGCGCCCATGCGGGACGGTGCACGAACGGTCTCCCCGTGGTCTTTCGTGTCGGACAGGAGCCGTTTGTTGATGCCAAAGGCGCGTCAGCGGATGAGATCATCGCCACCGTCAAGCAGTGTCCGTCTGGCGCCCTCAGCTACTCAGCGGGCGAGACCCAACAGCAGGACCATCAAGCATCGCCGGCGATCTTCGTCGCCAAGAACGGCCCCTACGTGGTCACGGGCGGGCCCGATCTTGCGGGAGAGATCTGGGGGGACGGTGTTTCCAGAGAGCACTTCACACTGTGTCGATGCGGTCACTCAAAAAACAAACCGTTCTGTGACGGCACTCACTGGAGTGTCGAGTTCACCGACGACGGGAACTGATTGTCCCGGTGACTCACGGTACTCACAACGCCCTCGACGATCCGCGCAACGCCGACGTCCTCATCTACATCAACGGCGAACTGCATCATCGTGATGAAGCGAAGATCTCCGTCTTCGACAGCGGCTACCTGGTGGGCGACGGCGTCTGGGAAGGTCTGCGTCTTCACCACGGTGTCCTCGTCTTCCTCGATCTGCACCTGGATCGTCTGTGGCAAGGGGCGGCAACAGCGGGCATGCAGATCGGCATGTCCCGGCAGGAGTTGACGGCGGCCGTCGACAAGACCCTGGCCGCCAACGGCATGACCGATGGCGTACACGTGCGCGTCATGGTCACGCGGGGCATCAAGAAGACACCCTCCCAGGATCCGCGGCTGACGATCAGCGGTCCCAATCTTGTCATCATCGCCGAACACAAGACTGCGGATCCGGCCAGTCGTGAGCGGGGCGTACGGCTCTTCACCAGCTCCATCCGTCGCGGCTCCCCCGACTATCTGGACCCACGACTGAATTGTCACAGCAAGCTGCACGAGGTGATGGCCCTGGTGCAGGCGCTGGAGGCTGGTGCCGACGAGGCGCTGATGCTGGACATCCACGGTTTCGTCGCGACCTGCAATGCCACGAACTTCTTTATCGTCCATGGCGACGAGGTGTGGACATCGACGGGACAGTATTGCATGAACGGCATCACCCGCGGCAAAGTGCTCGAACTCGGTGAGGCGGCGGGCATCACCTGCCGGCAGAAAAACTTCTCCCTCTTCGATGTCTACGGCGCCGACGAGGCCTTCGTCACCGGCACCTTCGGTGGGTTGACGCCGGTGACAAGCGTCGATGGGCGTCCGCTCGGTGACAGCGCCATGGGGCAGATGACGCGCCGATTGCAGAGTCTCTACGAGGCGGCCATCGAAACAGCGGTGGCAGAGGCCGCCCGATCGAGTTGACGGATTGCCGGCGCATCTGCCTGTGGAGTGGGCCCCGTAATATCTCCACGGCGCTGATGTACTCCTTCGCCCAGCGCGCCGATACGCGCGTCTTCGACGAGCCCCTCTACGCCCACTACCTCGCCTGTACGCCGGCCCGCGGCTATCACCCGGGCGCCGAGGAGGTACTCGCATCGCAGAACCAGGATGGCGCCGTCGTCGTGCGCGACGTCATCCTCGGCCCCTGCGACTGTCCGGTGGCGTTCTTCAAACAGATGACCCACCACCTCGTCGACCTCGATCTGCAGTTCCTGCGGCAGACGGTGAACGTCATCCTCACGCGTGACCCCGTCGACATGCTGCCGTCGTATGCGCAGCATGTGGAGACGCCGGGTCTGCGGGATACCGGCTATCCGCAGGCCCTGGAGCTGCTGGAGGAATTGCTACGGATCGGACAGGTTCCGGCGATCCTCGATGCACGCCAGACCCTGAGAGACCCACGCTCTGTGCTCGGCCAGCTGTGCCAGCACGTGGGGATCGACTTCGAGGAGGCCATGCTCAGCTGGGAAGCGCGGGCGCGTCCCGAAGACGGTGTGTGGGCGACGCACTGGTATGGCAATGTGCACCGGTCGACGGGGTTCCAGCCGTACTCGCCCAAGACGTCGCCTTTTCCTGCGAAACTTCTGCCGCTTCTCCAAGCGTGTGAACCCCTGTACGATCAACTGGTGGCGCGATCGATCCGACCGTGACGGATTTCGCGGCCGTCGGCGTCGTCTCAGCCAGCCTCGGTGAGTATTTCCAGGAAATTCTCGGCGATGATCGTGTGCCCCGTGTGGTTGGGATGCACCGGTTCGGGACAGAAGGTGTCTGCGGCGCGATGTGCCAGCTGCTCCTGGAAGACATCGTGGAGGGGCACCATGAGCGTGTCGTACTTGTCGCTCATGCGCGACACGACCTCGATATACTGCGGCAGCAGTTCAAGGACGCGGCTACGGAAGGTGTCCCCTGAGGTGTCGAGGGAGATGTAGAACGGCGACAGGAGGACGACCGGGCAACCCAGCTCCGACTTTGTCATGTCGAGAATTTCGTCGTAGAGCTCCTCGAAACGGACAGGATCGACGGCGTCGGCGGCGCCGCGCAGGACGGAGTGCAAGTCGTTGATGCCGATCTTCACCGACAGGCGGTCCGGTTCGTGGAACAGCACATCGTCGCGCCAGCGCTCGCGCAGGTCGGAGACTCTGTTGCCGCCGATGCCCTTGTTGATCCAGCTCACATTGCGCTCCGGCCAGCGCGAGGTCACCAACTCTGTGAAGGTGCGCACGTAACCTGAGCCCAGCGGTGCCTCGGCGCCACGCCGGCCACAGTCGGTGATGCTGTCGCCGATGAACAGCATCGTCGTGCCCTCTTCAAACCAGTCGCTCATTGGGTCTCCCTCTTAGTAATCTTCACGGTGTTGTCAATTTGTAGTTGGCAGTTGGTATAGTTGACGACGACATCGTAGAGCACACGCGTGGCGAACAGAAGTTCGTCCACCGACGTACGCTCGTCGTGTCCGTGGAGAAGTCGCATCTCCTCGAGTCCCGGCTGCTGCCGGTAGGGCATGAATCCGTAGACCTGCGTGCCTGGCCGCCGCGGTACGATGTGTTTGGCGTCGGTGCCGCCGGTGGAAATACTGGGGACGACGGGCGCGTCGGGATCGTGCCGAGCCATGACGTCGACGATGACGTCGTAGAGTCCGCCCTCTGACCGCGCCTCGAGGGGCGGGCTGTACTGGTCGACCTCGAATTCCAGGGCATCTCCGACGACGGCGCGCAACTCGGCGAGAAAGCTCTCCTGCGTGGCCCCAGGTGCGAGGCGACCGTCGATCCAGGCCGTCGCCTCTCCCGGAATGACGTTGATCTTGGTGCCGGCCTGCAGCATCGTCACCGATGCGGTGTTGCGCAGCAGCGAACGCCACTGGGCGCGCGTGTCCTCGTCGATTGGCAGGCGCGACAGGGCTGCGTCGCTGCGCGCCGGATCGAGCACCGAGCGCAGGTCGTCGGCCAGTGCCTGCGGCTGGCCGGCGGCCACGCCATCGAGGAAAGCGCGCATCGTCGCCGACGAGTGCAGGGGGAGATTCGCCGTCTGCAGCGGCGCCAGCGCCGCACACAGCGCCAGCACCGCGCTGTCGCCATGCGGGACCGAACCGTGCCCGGGGCGGCCGCGGGCCGTCGCCTTCATGCGGCAGATCCCTTTCTGCCCCACCTGGCAGGTCGTGAAACGCTGGGTGCCGATGACGACGTCGTTGCCGCCGCCTTCGGTGAGGATCACCGGCGCTTTGATCTGATCCGGATGGTGATCGAGGAGCCATCCGGGCCCGTGTCCGCCCTTGCCGGCCTCCTCGTCGGCGGTGGCGGCGTAGATCACGTCGCGGTCCGGCCGCGCACCGAACCGCTTGAGCAACAGCATGATCATCAACTCGGCGGCGACCATGTTCTTCATGTCCAGGGCGCCCCGACCCCAGATGAAGCCGTCCACAAGCTCTCCCGAGAAGGGCGGGTGCGTCCAATGGGGCGCGTCGGCGGCGACCACGTCTGTATGCCCCAGCAGCAGCAATGGGTCCTGCGGGCCGCCTGCGAGGCGCGTGGTCACATTGCCGCGACCCGGAGCCGACTCGCTCAACGTTGTGGTGTATCCCTCCCTTTCGAGGACATCGGCGATGTATCGTGCCGCCAGCCCCTCGTTGCCAGGAGGGTTCGTCGTGTCGATGCGGATCAGGTCCTGCAGGTAGCCGCTGACCTCGTCGCCCACGAGGCCCCAGTCGATACTCTCGTCCATGGGGGGAAAACAAGGCGAAAGCGTGTTACATTCAAAGCATGGTTCGATACGCCCTCTTCTTCCTGGCGCTGCTGGCCGTCCAAGCCTGCAATGGATCGGATCCGGCCAACGGCAACCGCGACCCGGAACCATCTTCGCTGCCCCCGGGAGAGGTGCCCACCTGGTCGTACCGCATCGTCAATCGCTTCCACCACGACACCGATGCCTACACGCAGGGGCTGGTCTATGTCGACGACCAATTCCTCGAAGGCACGGGCGGTGGCACGCAGCTTCTCTCGCACGACGCCATCTCGTCTCTGCGACGGGTCGCCATCGAAACCGGCGAGGTACTGGAGCAGGTCACCCTCGATGAGCGCTATTTCGGGGAAGGCATCACCCTCCTCGAAGGGCGTATCTACCAGCTCACCTGGCGGTCCCGCGTCGGCTTCACCTACGATGCGCAGAGCTTCGGCAACCTCGGCCAGTTCGCTTATGACTCTGAAGGCTGGGGCCTCACTCACGATGGCGAACACCTGTGGATGAGCGACGGCAGCGCCCGTCTCACCCGCCGCGATCCGGCGACTTTCGCGGAGGTGGGGCTTATCGAGGTGAGCCACAAGGGAGAACCCGTGCGTGCCCTGAACGAACTGGAGTGGGTTGAGGGCGAGATATGGTCCAACATCTTCACGACCGACATCGTCGCCCGCATCGACCCGGCTGACGGACTCGTGCTGGGCTGGATCGACCTGCGCGGCCTGCTGACGTCACTCGAGAGACAGCAGAGCGACGTGCTCAACGGCATCGCCTATGACCCGAAGACGAAACGCATCTTCGTCACCGGCAAGCTCTGGCCCTGGGTATTCCAGATCGAGTTGATCGGGGACAGATAAAGGGGAGGTGCAGTTCAATAACCGAGTTACGTTGACCTTTGGATACCACCGTCTACGTATTGTCTACGGAAACGCCAACCTCGATCTGTCCTACGCACATTTGGCGACGTCGCCGGAAGTGCAACCTCAGGTGCAGTGCGGACCGTGCCCCCAGCGAGGTGATGGTGTTGTCAGGGATACCCCCTCAAGGACCGCGCAACCGCGCAACTGGTGTCATCGCTTCTTCCTGCGTCTCGGTCGTCTGCATCGGCGCGTCCTCCTGGAGCGAGGGACAGGCGTCAGAAAGGCGACTGGACAATTAATCAGGCACCTCGACGCAACGCGGTGGACATATCACATGGTCGGTCCATTGACCTGTAGCCAGAACTCGACCTCCACCCCCTTAAGCCCATGGCCCTCTGCTGCGGTGTAGCTGCCCTCCATCCGCAAGAACTATGTCGCCCCCGAGCGCCAGGACACGTTCCTGCGCTACCTGCGGGCGCAAAAGCTCAACGTGACTGCTGCTTGTAGATCCAGAGGGCTAGCTGGAACTGGCGGTGTATACCTACAGCGCCGCTGTGACTGGGACTTTCGACAGAAATGGAAACAGGTCGAGGATGAGGTGCTGGATCAACTTGCGCGATTTTTTCGATCACGTAGGACCACAGTCTCTTGATCATGACCTGTTCCTCAGCTTGGTGTGCCCGGTCGTCGGGCGCATCCCGCTGCCGATGAAGGCGCGACGTCTGCGCGAGAAGGGCCTGTCCTACGCCGTGATCGGCAAACGGCTCAAGATCAGCAACAGCAGCGCGTTCAACGCCTGCAAGGCGGCCTAAGCGCAGACACCAGATGTTGACGATGCGGTGACGTCGCCAATCCGGGGTGGCTTCCCCCCTTCGGGCCCCATCTGCGGCGACAGAAGCCCCTGGGCGAAAACGCAGCAGATTCCAGAACCTTAACTCAACACCAACAGGCGTACGACCAGCTTGGCCGTCGTTTCGACGCACTGCTGCACGTCGTCATCGGTTAGTTGCGGCGCCCGCACAAAACTCGGCCGGCCGTCTTCGCCGGTGACGTAGACGCCGTCCGGCATCAAGGGATGTGCTCGGAGTACTGTTCGCGTGGTGACCGGGCTGACTCAGCCGCTTCAGTAGGCGACGGTGATCGTGCCCGTTCGCTCCTTGGGTTTCTCCGTGTCGCTGTTCACGTACAACCGGTACAGATAGATCCCAGGCGAAACCAGCCGGCTTGCCCCGTCCCGACCATCCCAGCGCAGCTGGTGGTCACCCGCCCCACCTGTCAGCATCAGCTTTCTCACCTGCCCCCCGTCGAGGCCGAAGATCGACACCGAGATGTCGGTGTCAGAGGTAAGGAGGAAG
>JAYZCA010000213.1:0-9043 GCA_036339235.1 Candidatus Latescibacterota bacterium
AAGCGGAGGTTGGCAGTGATAATCTGCTGACGAGCCGCCTCATCGCCGGCCTTGCTGCGGGTGAACAACTCGAACTCCTGTGAGCGGCTCAAGGGCTGGGTATCCTTGATCTCTTTCCAGTAGAGCTCCACCGCTTCAATCTTGTTCGGGCTTCTGACAGCAGCCATTTAATATCTCCTGTAAACCATTGATAAACCTGTGGTTACGTTCGTCGCCAGCAAAGGACCCAGAGAGCGCAGACACCTTTACGTCAACGTAAAGGACAATATAGCCGGGGCCCCACGCCTTGGCAAGCGGTTTTAATCGAGGCCGGGTCGGCGTCGCTGGGATTTTTTCTGGGAGTGCTTCTTCTTGCTGTCGAGGCGTCGCGTGGTGGCACCGCGACCGGGGCGTGTTTTGCGCCGGGGGGGCGCCGCCGGCTTGATGGCAGCCGCCATCGTCACGGCGAAGCGGGCGATGCAGTCCACACGGTTGCGCATCTGCGACCGATGCCGGGAGGAGGCGATGACGAGCTCGCCGTCGGCGTTCAGCCGCGACTGCAACCGGGCCTGGGCACGATCACGCAAGGCTGCAGGCAGAGACGGACTGCCATGCAGGTCGAAACGCAGTTCGACGCGCGTGCTCGTCTTGTTCACATGCTGGCCCCCTGGTCCCGGGCTACGCGCGAAGGAAAAAGCCAACTCGGCAAGCGGGATGCGCACGCCGCCGGGAAGTTCGACGGCGTCAGGTAGATGGAGAGAAGACATAGGAGGCAGTATACTTACGAGCCCCGATCCATACCAAGGAGCTTCTCAGTGTCTGCCAAATACACGGCCGCCATCGTCGGCTGCGGTTCCATCGCCCATGCCCACATGGACGGTTACGCGCGCGTCGACGACATCGACGTCATCGCCATTGCCGACCCCATCGCCAACGCCCGGGCTCAGTATACCGATCAATACGCCGAGTTGAACCTGCAGGAGTTCGACACGGTCGAAGAGATGCTGACAACGGCGAAACCGGACATCGTCAGTGTGTGTACCTGGCATCTGCTACATCCGGCCCCGACCATCGCCGCCGCCAAGGCCGGGGTGAAAGGCGTGATCTGCGAAAAACCCATGGCCATCGGCATGGGTGCCGCCGACTCCATGGTCGACGCCTGCGAGACGAGCGGCACCAAACTCGTGATCAGCCACCAGCGGCGTTTCACCAAGGGCTGGGAGAGAGGACGCGAGCTGCTGCAGCAGGGCGCGATCGGCGTCCCTTTATTCGTGACGAACAAGGTCGCCGAGGGCCTGACGAACTGGGGTACCCACTCTATCGACGGCTCGCGTTTCGTGCTCGGGGATCCGCAGCCGCGATGGGTGATGGGTGCTGTCGAGCGGCGTACCGACCGCTTCGAGCGCGATACGGCCATCGAGGACGCCTGCCTCGGGCTGGTTCATTTCGAGGGTGACATCCAATTGTTCATTCAGTCCGATCTGATGCGTGAAGGCGCCACGGCGGGGGCCTTCCAGATCAAAGGCACCGAGGGCATGATGGAGGTGAGTGAAAGCCAGGTGCGCGTGATGAACGCCACATCCAATGGCTGGCTCGACATCGACATCGGCGCTGGCGAAGGTGACCGCGCCATCGGCGGCAACACCAACGCCGCCCAGGCGCGCGAACTGGTGCAGTGGTTGGAGGGTGATGTCGAGGAGCACCGTGGCTCCGGACGCCAGGCGCGCGTCACGGTGGAGATCATGATGGGGCTGTACGAGTCGGCCCGGCGCAAGCAGATCGTCAGTTTCCCGCTGCAGGAGAAGGGGTATCCCCTCGAACTGATGATCGCCGAGGGCGGCCTGCCGGTGGAGATCGAGGGACGCTACGACATCCGCGGTTTTCTCAGCTGGGAGGGCGTTGATCCGAAGCGCTACAAACAGCTGGCCGACGAAGGCAAGGGGCACCACCAGATCATGCGCCTGATCCATACGGAGATGGAAGAGGCAGCCAGGAGCTGATGTCGATGTACTCGGTATCCTTCGACGGGTCCAACAGGAAGGTCCTGTGGCAGGAGCTGCTGCGACACGAGTTCGAGGCGGCTCTGGAGCAGGCGCCTGTCGTCATCGTCCCCATCGGTTCCATCGAGCAGCATGGTCCGCATTGCCCCATGGACGTGGATATCTCCACGCCCTTCCACATGGCAGTAGAGGTGGCAGGTCGCATCGAGGAGGCTCCCGTTATCGTGGCGCCGCCCATCTGGTCCGGGTTCACCCACTACAACATGGGCTTTGCCGGTACCATCTCCCTGCGTCTGGAGACCTTCCAGGCCCTGGTGGCCGACGTGTGCCGCAGCATTCACGCCAACGGCTTCGAACGCATCATCACCGTCAACGGCCACGGCGGCAACGCGGCACCCTGCCGCGCCGTCAGCTGGCAGCTGGCGGAAGAGGACATCTTCACACTCAGTTTCAACTGGTGGGATGCGGTCGAGTCCGAGCTACAGGCATGGAGCGCCACCGACGAGGGCGTGGGTCACGGCGGTGAGTGGGAGACAGCGGTGCAACTACATCTGCGGGCGCACCTGGTCGACATGTCTCGAGCCCTTGGGGATGAATCGCTCACCGCCCCCTTTGGTGGAGCCCTGGCCTTTGCCCAGTTCGCCGAGCGCCGGCGGGACACAGCGGCTGGCACCGGTATCATGGGCGATGCGCTCGCCGCCTCCGCCGAGAAGGGAAAGCGCATATATGACCTGGCCTGTGACCGACTCGAAGCGCTGGCACGTGAATACCACCGCCTCCCCGTCCGTCACTACCGACAATTCGGCAGCCATTGTCGATAAGAGCGTGTCCGAGTCTCCCATTTGGGCTGCGGCCGCGCCCTTGACGCCGCTCGCGGCGTTTCGCTCGCTCTGTGTATTCACCAATACACAACGTTCGCGCGCCTTGCGATCGACGCCAATGGCACGACCTCGCAGGCAAAGCGAACACTCGGACACGCTCCAAAAAAAACGACGCCCGCCGGCAGGACCGGCTGGGCGTCGTCAAGGTTCGACTAGAAACCTAAAGATGAGCTGCGCCTGGATGGGGCGCATGTCGCCGGCAGAGTGGGGAGACTCCATGGGCCCGGCATTGCAGACTCTCGAGCCAGTCGATCGGAATAGGGTATCAAGGTGCGACTTAGTATCAAGGAGTCTTACTTAAGGTTATCGGGGATTCGCAGGAATCCTTTAGGGCTAATTTTTGCCACAAAAAGACCTCTACGTAAATGACTGTTTATACGATAAGTTATCGTCCTGCAGGTGTTCTTCTATATAATCATACGAACTACCAAGTAGTATCCAAAATGATCCCGCGATGGTGGGAACGTAGAACGGATAGCTCACCAATCCGTGAACGAGCACCGCGCCGCAGGCACCCAATGCTCCCAGGTAAATCCCTTCGCGCCCCTTCCAGACCTCACGTGATGACGTCGCCGCCCACAGGATGATGAGCAGCGTCCACGGGATCGTGCCGGCCAGCCCGACTTCGGCGAACGAATGCAGCCACTCGTTATGTGCGAAGCGGGTTACATCCAACCTTTGTAGACGAGACAACAGGACGACGCGTCGATCTGCCGCCATGTTCTCCAGGGCCTGAACGCAGGCCTGCTGATACCTGCCCGGGCCGACGCCCAGAACTGGGTTGTGCGCAAAGATGTCCCAGGCGGCACGCCACAGAACGCGCCGGTGCAGGACGGTAAGATCCGTCTCTGCCGCATCGCCAGTCGGCGATCCCGTGCCGCTGACTGGAGGCAGATCACGGACGATCTGTGCGATGTTTGACAGTGCCTGCAGACGTTGGCCGACAGACACCTGGCCAGCGTCACCCTGCATGACCGGCTGCTCCTGCAGCAGCCGCGTCACTACGATCAAGCTCACGCTCAACAACAGGAGCGGGAGCCAGGCTGGTCGCCGCGACTGCAGATGTGAGGCTCGAGCCCAACCGGCGACGACGACGAGGCTGCCCGCGAGGGCGGCCCAGATCGCGCCGCGGCTGCCGGCCAGCAGCATACAGGAGTAGATGGCGACAACGCCTACCCCCAGGCCGACGATAAGCGGGAACCGCGTCGATCGATTACACAGGGCAAGGTATCCTGCCAGGGCCAGAGGCAGTGCGAGTGCGGCGAAACCACCCAGATGGTTCGGATTGTCGAAGGGCCCGACCACGCGGCCCGGGAATTCGTCGAGCCGTGGCAGGGGATCCAGGCCGGTGTGCTGCAAGGCGGCATGGAGGGCGATGAGGACAGCGACACCCACGATGGAGACGACGACGGGCATCGGCCCGCCCACACGACCGAGACGGGCGCCCAGCCACAGAAGTGCTAGCGCCACAATCGGAGGCAGCAGAGCGCGTACGTGCCAGGCGTCGTTGACAGCCGCCGACCCCAGCATGGCCAGCAGCCACAACAAGGCCAGCCATCGCGCTGACCCGGGCAGGCCCGAGGCGGCCCCCTGACGCACGGCAACACGGACCGCTGTGGCAACGATGATGAGGCTGGCGCCCACGGCGATGGTGGCGCGGTCGGCAACTCCCGGGTGGGCCAGCGCCACCAGAGCCAGGGCAAGTCCGGCTGCCAGTCCCAGCCGGTTCACCACTGCACGCCGTTGATTTCCCACCCGTTTGCGCCTATCTTCGACAGTTCGATTCCGTACGCTTTTTCACGTCCTGCAGGAGTGTTCGTCATCGCCAGGGTCAATCGCAAAGAGTTCACGGCGAAGCTCAAGCCCGAAGAGATCGACTACAAGCGTCTCGACGTGCTGTCCCGGTTCCTTACGCCGATCGGCAAGATCGAACCGGCTCGCCGCACCGGTGCCAGCCGCACCCAACAGACGCGCATCGTGCGCGCCATCAAGCGTGCCCGCTTTCTCGGGCTGCTTCCGTACACGATCAACGACACACGCTGATTCGTTAGCGCCGCAGGGTCGGCGCCGTCATGTCCGATTCTGCCATCGGGCTCATCGAGACGCGAGGTCTGATCGGCGTTCTCGAAGCAGCCGATACCGCCGCCAAAGCAGCCGATGTCCAGCTACTGGGTATCGACCGCATTGGCGGCGGTATCGTTTCCGTGCGGTTCCGAGGCGACACAGCCTCGGTGCAGGCAGCCGTCAGCGCCGCCAGCGAGGCGGTGCGGCGGGTTTCTGAGCTGATCAGCGCCCATGTCATCCCGTCTCCGGCGATCGACGTGGAAGGCGTCCTCCGCACGGTTCCGCCGTCGCCGAGCTCGGAGCCCCTGTCCGAGGATCTCCGGTCGCTTCCCGTCGCGCGGTTGCGGCAACTGGCGCGCAAGACGCCGGGCGTGCCTCTACAGGGGCGGCAGATCTCCCGGGCCAACAAGGATAAACTTCTCGACGCGCTACGCGCCGCCCACGGCGGTGTAGTACCGGGTGCAGACATCAGATAGGAGAGGACATGGAACGTATGTGGGATGCCATCAAGCGCAGCCTCCAGGACGGTGCCGCTATCGCCTTCGACAAGGCAGAGGGGCTCACCCAAGTGGGCCGGGCGCGCCTTGATATCGCCGCGGCAAAGACACGCCTGTCGCGACTGACCGCTGACCTGGGCGCCGCCGCATTCAAGCGTATCGAAGCCGGCCAGAGTGCCAACATCGGTGACGACAACGAGATCCAGGACCTGTGCGACCGAATCCGTGAGGCCGCCGCGGCGCTGGATGCTTCGGAAGAGGAGTTCGAGCAGGTCCGTCGAGAGCTGCAGGCAGACGAGGCCGATGCAGATGGGGACCCACCCTCGGGCGTCTGACTCAACAACAACACCAGGTAATAAAAGGGGCAGGCCAGGCGGCCTACCCCCTTTTCTTTCTTATCACCCTCTCCTTTGACCCCACCTTCTTCTTCTTCACCTTCACCTTCTTCTTCTTCCTCGGTGTCGCAGGGTCCATCGGCAGATCGCCGATGTCGTCGTCGAGGTCATCGGGAGCCTCCTCTTCGGCGAACATGGCCTCTGCCTCGCGCATCTCTATCTGCAACTGCTCCTCCATGCGCTCAGCCTCTTCGTCCTCGGACACCTGCGGCCAGGACAAGAAGAAATCCTCGACGGCCATAGTCAGCAGGTCGGCCTTGAGGTAACGCTCGAATGTGGAGGCCACCAGGTGGCAGCAGATCGGCGGCAAGTCGGGCTGCTGCTCGTGCATGACGAGCTCGACAAGCTCATGCAGCAGCAGGGTCTCGATGAGACTGACCTGCTCGACACCGCCCACGGCGGCGGCGGCGGAGTCCCACTGGTCGCAGGACTTGCGCACTGCCGGCACGATGTGGATCTCCCCGTCGCGCTCAAAGGCGACAACGCGAGCGTCGGCGATGGGTTGCAGCGTCGAGGAACGCACATTCTTGAAGGGGTGGCCGATCAGGCGGAAGGGCTCCGGGTTGGTCGGGCTCAGACGGTCGGAGAGCACGCGGCCAGTCTGCGCTGGACGAGCGACGATGAAGTCGAGAAGGCTGTCGCATTCCGGCGCCCAGATCTGGGCCAGACGTCGCGCACGGGTGGCAAGGAGGATGTTCGGGTCTTCGCCCTCTTGTTGCTCCTCGAAGACGGCGGAGATCAACTTCTTCTTTTCATCCGGTCCGGCGGCGCTGCGGAACTTGAAGGCGCCAAGTTGCTGCAGCATGCCGACACGGGCCTTTATTTCTGGGGGGGCGAAGTCGAGCAGCGCCTCGTAGACGGTGACGTAGCCGTCCTCCTCGGCCCATGTGCGGAAGTCATCCGGGCTCCGCTTGAGCGTATCCATCTTGCTGTAGACGCCCCGCATCAGGGTGGCGAACTCACCCTCGATGGATTCGGGACTGGCCTGGTCGTAGAGGATCTCAGGCTTGTCTGCCTCGTCGAAAATGGACAACACCTCTTCCGGCGGGGCTGTACGGCCCGCATACCAGGCACGAACAGTGCGACCTTGGCTCAACAAGATTCTCCGGGATCGATCGTAGGCCGAATTGTACGGGCTAAGCTGCCCTCAGTATGAACCACCGACAATCCCCTGAAGATAGGGGAGTGGGGGCCGAGGTTCAAGCTGCCTCCCACAGCCGCAAACCATGGCGGCTCAAGTAGATGGGCAGGCTCTGGAACCCGGGGCTGGCGGCCTCGATGGCACGTACGAGCTCGCGCTTCTGCCAGGACAGGTCGCCGGTGAGCAGGGTCAGTGATCCCCCGTCGCCGCCGGCGCCGTTGACCTTCCATCCCAGGGCCCCGTGGGCACGTGCCAGATCGATGACCATCTGAGCGTCAGTCCCCACCAGATCCGGGTGTAGACGCGCCTGGGCCTCGGTGTTGTCGATCATGGCCTGGCCGAGCCCGACGAAGTCACCGGCGTAGACGGCATCGCGCGAGGCGGGCGCCGTGCGGCGCAGGGCATCCAGTTTCGGATTGTCGGGACCAGCCCCCTCAAGCTCGGCGATCACCTTCTCATGCACCGCCGAGGAGGAGTGCGCTTTACCGAGGAAGATGAGCACGAGACGCCGCTCGAGTTCCCACCAGATGCTGTTGCTTACCTGAATCTGCGACACCGAGGCGTGCGGGTACTGGAACATCTCGATGTAGTTGATGCCGCCGAAGGCGGAACACAGCTGGTCCTGAATCCCGCATTGCTGCCCCAGCATTTCGGTCTCGATCTTCTGTGCTGTCAAGGCGACCTCATAGGGGGTCATCCGCCCCGGTGACAGCATGTCGAGTGCACCGATGACGGCGACGGTCACCGCCGCCGACGTACCAGTGGAGCAGCCGGCCGGGGCGTCGCAGTAGATCGTCAGCTCGAAGGCGTCGTCGTCAGGGACCTCCATGTACTCCACTGCCGCTTCGAGGAGCGGGTGGTGGGTCCAATCGCCACCGACGGGAGCCACGGCGAAGCGCTCACCATAATTCTCAGCATGGATGACGATGCGGTCGTCCACGTCACCGATTTCGAAGATCTGGATCTCAACCTCGGCGCACGGATAGACGCCGATGTTGAAGATGGTACCGTATTCGGCAAACCACGTATCCGTCCAGCCACCGTTGTCGCAGATGCGGATCGGGGCGACGCTGTGAATGATGCGTTGAGGGCTGTGTTCGGCGCTCATATCTATTGAATACGACCAGCGCTCGAAACGCGCAACGCCGCCTTCTTGACGCTCCAACAGGAGACCCGTATTCATGAACCAGATGTACTGCCCAGGAAGCACTGACCCAAGAGCCAGGAGCACCCACCCCATGGCCGATGGACTGCGCACAAAACTGGGCACCGCGATTTCGATCGGAGCCAACTGACGAATATCGAAGTGACATCGAAGAGGTCGTCCATTTCACGGACAATTCAATCAGTGACGACGCGATATTTCTAAGGATCCTCCATGCGCCCGCGCTTCAACCCCGGCAAAGGACTCACCCACAATGCATCACATCTCTCGCGACCAGGTCGTCTACAGCCTCGACCGGCAACACGAGCCGGCTCTCGAGATCGATCCTGGCGATCGGGTCGCAATCGAGACCTGGGATGCCCGCAGCGGCACGATCACCTCCGAAGCGGACCTGTTGCTGCGACCCCACCCCGTGGGTTCCAACCCGGCGACCGGGCCGATCCTCGTGCGCGGTGCCGAACCCGGCGACGGGCTCGCCGTCCACATCGAGGCGATCGATCTGGCGCCATCGGGATTCCTGGCCGTGAAGAAAGGAGAGGGCCTGCTGGCATCCCGCGCCGGGGAGTTCGCCACTCGCATCGTTCCTATCGTCGACGGCGTCGTCCACTTTGGCGATCTGCGCTTTCCGGCGCACCCCATGGTCGGCGTCATCGGTACCGCCCCCGGCGGCGATGGTGTCTCGACGGGCTACGCCGGTGCCCACGGGGGCAACATGGACAACAAGCACATTGGACCTGGAGCGACCGTCTACCTGCCGGTGGTTGTTCCCGGCGCCGGACTCGGTCTTGGGGATGTTCACGGCGCCATGGGTGACGGCGAAATCACCTTCATCGGCCTGGAGATTCAGGCGGTGGTGACGGTCCGGGTGGAGTTGCACAAGGGAGCCGGCATCCAGCGGCCGCTCATCGAGACCGCCAATCA
>JAYZCA010000214.1:0-3913 GCA_036339235.1 Candidatus Latescibacterota bacterium
GCCCAGAACAGAGCGGCGTGATGCTGGCGTGAGCACTCCACCAGGCAGCCGTCGGCGAGCACGATCTCCAGGCGGTCGACGAAGGCCGACAGCGAGCCGACGCCGTGATGGTTCTTGCCGTGTACATCGGCGGCGACACAGCCTGCCAGGGTCGGGAACTTCGTGCCCGGTGTGACGGGGAGAAACCAGCCACGGGGCAGGGCGAAGCGGATCACCTCATCGAGAGTGACGCCGCCCTGGGTGTGCAACAACCCGGTGCCGGGGTCGAAGGCGAGCAGGTGACGAAGCGGCTGGCAGCCGATGACCCGCCGCGACAGGGCGGCGTCGCCATAGCTGCGCCCGGCGCCTCGCGGAATCGCCGCAGCCTTACCGTCACGGAGGCTGGCGCGCACGCCCTCCAGGTCTCGAACAAGGTCGACGTCGGCTTCGATCCGGGGGTGGCGGCCCCAGCCGCACACGGTCTGTTTCATGGTTTCAGCATTTCCACCACCCGAAGATAACTCCGCGGCGGGCGCCAGGCGCCGGTTGGCGCTGCCGAGGGGCACCTGTACATTCTCTTATTCGCAGTCCCCGTCGTCACTTTCTCGTACACTAGTGAACCCCTTGGACCTGTCCGGCCTCACACTCTTCGCTCTCAGTCTTGTCGTGCTCGCCCTCGGCCCTGTCGCCTACGGAGCGGCCCGCGTTGCCGGCCACATGATGGCCGCCCTCGATGGCTTCGTCTTCGTCGCCATCACCGGCCTCGTCGTCATCCACATCGTCCCCGACAGCGTCGGGTTGGCGGGTTGGCTTGCCGTCGCCGGTGTCGCCGTCGGAGTGTGGCTACCGACGCTGATCGAGCACCGTCTGCGTTCCATGGCACGCCAGGTGCATGCCGTCACCCTGGTCTTCGGCCTGCTGGCCATCGCCATCCACGCCTTCGCCGACGGTCTCGCCCTTGGCACCGATACGGGCGACCCGAACAATGCGAACATGTTGCCCATGGCGGTTGTCCTCCACCGGCTGCCGGTGGGTCTCACCGTGTGGTTTCTTCTGCGGCCGCTCTACGGCCGGCGCGCCGCCACCGCCGCCCTCGGAGTGATGGCGGTAGCGACGATGGCGGGGTTTGTCTCGGGGACAGCGGTTCTGGCCGCCCTCGAGAGCCGTATATGGGGCCTGTTTCAGGCCCTTGTTGCCGGCACGTTGTTACACGTCGTCCTGCATCGATCCTATCCGGTGACGGCCGGATCCGTGCCGCAATCGACGCGGCGCTGGCAGTCGGGTATAGGCGCCGTCGCCGGACTGCTGCTGCTGGTGGCCACCACCACGGAGCACGACCTGAGCGCCACTGTGAGCGAAGGTGCCCAGGTGTTCTTCGTCCTGGCGCGAGAATCGGCGCCGGCCCTGCTGCTGGCCTACGTCGCCGCCGGGCTCGTCTACGGCCTGCTTCCGCGAGGCACGATACAATGGATGGCACGAGGCACCAGCCTGACGCAGGCGCTGCGGGGCACGGCCTTTGGTCTGCCACTGCCGATCTGTTCCTGCGGCGTCGTGCCGCTCTATCGCTCACTCGTGGTGGCCGGTGTACCGCCGACGGCGGCCATGGCTTTTCTCGTGGCGACACCGGAGTTGAGCCTCGACGCCATCCTGATCTCGGTGCCCCTGCTCGGCGGTGAGTTCACCGTCGTACGAGTCGTGGCGGCGGTGATCGTGGCCCTGCTCACGGGGTGGATCGTCGGTCCCCTCGCACGCACACTCGTGGCACGGCACAGCGGCGCCACGGCCGCCGGTCCGGCGCAACCGCTGACCCAACGCGTGCGCCGCGGTCTGGCGCAGGGCCTGGGCGAGGTGGTGGACACGACGGCGCCCTGGATCGTGGTGGGTCTGGCGCTGGCCGCCGTCGCCCACAGCCTGATCGGTGGCCGTTGGGACACCATCGTGCCCGTCGGCCTCGAAGTCGAATTCTTCGCCCTCCTCGGTATGCCGGTCTATGTCTGCGCCTCGGGCGCCACACCGCTGGTGGCGGTCCTCATCCACAACGGCGTGTCTCCTGGAGCGGCCCTGGCCTTCCTGCTCACCGGACCGGCCACCAATCTGACCACTCTGGGTGTGCTGACAAGGCTGCACGGTCGTCGTACGGCGCTGATGTTCTCCGGTGCCGTCGTCGTCACCGCTCTGCTGCTGGGACGGGCCGTCAACGGGCTGACGGGGGTGACCGGCATGGTGCCCGACCTGGGCGTTCACCATGAAGGCGACTTCGGCTGGAAGGATGGCGCCCTGGCGCTGCTTGGCGGGCTGTTTCTCCTGTCCCTCGTACGCCAGGGCCCGCGTGCCTTTGTCGGTGAGCTGTTCGAAGCGGACGGGGACGGCGAAGAGGGGAACGATCACGACCATGATCACGGGGAGGACGAGCTTGACGACTGCTGCCAGGATGACTGCTGTGCGGCCCCGGAGTCTTCGCCGTCGCTCATCGCCGAGCATGCCACCGCCGCGACCTACGAAGCGCCCCGCTGATGGGGGACCGTGAGCGCCTGCTTGCGGGACGTCACGCCGACCCTTTTGCCTACCTTGGCATACACGCCGCTGCCACCGGGGGGCACGTGGTTCGGGCCTACCTGCCCGGGGCGCGCCGCGTCACCGTAGGAGCCGTTGCCGACAACGCCACGGTTGAGGCGCAGCATACCGGTGACGGACTGTTCGAAGCCTGCCTGACCGACTGGGCAGATCCACGCCTCTATGAGCTGGGCGTCGACCACGGCGACGGGTTCACTCACCGGAAGCGGGATCCGTATTCTTTCTGGCCCATGGTCAGCGACTACGACCAGCATCTGTTCAGCGAGGGCCGTCACCATCGGGTCTACGACGTCCTCGGCGGGCACGAGCGCGAGGTCGACGGTGTAACCGGCATACATTTCGTTGTGTGGGCCCCCAACGCCTCTCGCGTCAGCGTCATCGGCGCCTTCAACAACTGGGACGGGCGTCAACTGCCGATGCGTTCCCTGGGCGCCAGCGGTCTCTGGGAGCTTTTCCTGCCCGGCCTGGGCCCGGGCACGATCTACAAGTTCGAAGTCCTAAGTGCCGAGGGGCATCTTCTGACCAAGGCCGACCCCTGCGCCAGGGCTGCCGAAGTGCCGCCGCGTACCGCTTCCGTCGTCGCCGCGCCACAGTCTCATGAATGGCAGGACGGTGACTGGATCGCCGCTCGCCGGCAGAAGCAGTGGCTGCGGGAGCCACTGTCGATCTACGAGGTGCATCCCGGTTCCTGGCGCTACGGCGAGGACGGTCAGCCCATGGGCTGGCGCGATCTGGCGCGGGCCCTTGCCGACCACGTCGTTGATCTGGGCTTCACCCACGTGGAACTGATGGCTGTCGCCGAACATCCTTTCGATGGCTCCTGGGGATACCAGGTCACCGGCTACTTCGCTCCCACCTCGCGCTTCGGTGGACCTGACGACTTCGCCTGGTTCGTCGATCATCTGCACGGGCGAGATGTCGGCGTCATCGTCGATTGGGTGCCCGGGCACTTTCCGGCGGACGCCCACGGCCCGGCCCGCTTTGACGGCACCGCACTCTACGAGCACGACGATCCACGCCAGGGCGCGCACCCGGACTGGGGCACGTTGATCTTCAACTTCGGTCGCAACGAGGTATGCAGCTTCCTGCTGTCAAATGCACGTTTCTGGCTCGACCGATACCACGTAGACGGCCTGCGCGTCGACGCGGTGGCATCCATGCTCTATCTCGACTATTCGCGCCAGGAGGGAGAGTGGATTCCCAACAGGCATGGGGGGCACGAAAATCTCGAAGCCATCGAGTTCCTCAAGCAGATGAACATCCTCGTACACGCCGACTTTCCCGGCGTACTTACACTGGCTGAGGAGTCGACAGCGTGGCCGGCGGTGTCGCAGCCGACCTACTCGGGTGGGCTCGGCTT
>JAYZCA010000215.1:0-7756 GCA_036339235.1 Candidatus Latescibacterota bacterium
GTGCCGTTGATGATCTCGGTGACGATCACGGACCTCAGTGGCCGTACGCTTTCGGGGCAGACAGACGAGGCGTTCTGGTACTCCGTCGAGCACGCCCCCGAGCTGCTCAGCGTCGGAGTCAACTGCTCCCTGGGTCCCGAAGCCATGCGTCCCTACGTCGAGAGGCTGGGCGAGTTGTCTCCCCTGGCAGTCAGCTGCCATCCAAACGCCGGACTGCCGAACGAACTGGGCGAGTATGACGAAACCCCCGAACAGATGGCCGAAGTCCTCGGCCAGTTTGCCTGCGACGGTCTGCTGAACATGGTTGGCGGCTGCTGCGGCACGACGCCGAGGCACATCGCCGCCATCGCCGCCGCCGTGGCCGACGCCAGACCGCACACGCCGGCGGCTCCTGCCACGGACTCCAGATACAGCGGGCTCGAACCGCTCGTCATCCGCCCCGACTCAAACTTCATCATGATCGGCGAGCGCACGAACGTCACCGGATCTCGACGCTTCGCGCGCCTCATCAAGAACCGTGACTACGAAGCCGCCGTCGAAGTGGCGCGTCTGCAGGTCGAGAGTGGTGCCAACATCATCGACATCAACATGGACGAGGGCCTGCTCGACTCGGCGATGGAGATGCAGACCTTCCTCAACCGTATCGCCGGTGAACCCAACATCACCGCCGTGCCGATCATGATCGACAGTTCCAACTTCGACGTGATCGAGGCCGGCCTGCGCTGCGTCCAGGGCAAGGCGATCGTCAACTCCATCAGCCTGAAAGCGGGTGAGGACGAATTCCGCCGGCACGCCGAGACCTGCCATCGCTACGGTGCCGCCGTCGTCGTCATGGCTTTCGATGAGGAAGGCCAGGCGGTCACCGTGCAGCGCCGCGTCGAGATCTTCGGTCGCGCCTATCGAATCCTCGTCGACGACCTGGGCTTCGAGCCGGCGGACTTGATCTTTGATCCCAACATCCTCACCGTCGCCACGGGGATGGAAGAGCACGACGAGTACGCAAAACTTTACATCGAGTCGCTCCAGGTTCTCAAGGAGCGCTTTCCAGGGGTCAAACTCTCCGGCGGCGTCAGCAACATCTCCTTTTCCTTCCGCGGCAACGACACCGTGCGCGAGGCCATGCATTCTGCTTTCCTCTATCACGCCATCCGCGCGGGCATGGACATGGGTATCGTCAACGCCGGGCAACTCGGTCTCTATCAGGACATCCCCACCGACCTACTCGAGCACGTGGAGGACGTGCTGCTGGCGCGACGGCCGGACGCCACGGAGCGCCTGCTAAGCTTCGCCGAGGGCCTGCAGGACAAGGGCGGCAGCCAGCGCTCCTCCACCCAGGACACAGAGTGGCGTGACGCGCCGCTGGCCAAGCGCATCGAATACGCCCTGCTCCAGGGACGCGCTGAATTTGCCGAGCAGGACATGGAGGAAGCCCTCGGTGTCTACGACTCGCCCCTTCTGATCATCGAAGGCCCGCTCATGGACGGCATGAACATCGTCGGCGAACTCTTCGGCGCCGGGAAGATGTTCCTGCCGCAGGTGGTCAAGAGCGCCCGCGTCATGAAGCGCGCCGTCGCCTACCTGGAGCCGCTGATGGAGAAGGCCCGCATGGAGGCCGCGGCTCGTGGCGACGTGGTCGTCGAGCGTACCAAGATCCTGATGGCGACGGTGAAAGGCGACGTTCACGACATCGGCAAGAACATCGTCGGTGTCGTCCTGCGCTGTAACAATTACGACGTCATCGACCTAGGTGTGATGGTTCCGGCGGAGCGGATCCTCGCCATGGCACGGGAAGAGCGTGTCGACATCGTCGGCCTGAGCGGTCTGATCACCCCCTCTCTCGATGAGATGGTCCACGTCGCGCGCGAGATGCAGCGTCAGAGCTTCGAACTGCCCCTGCTGGTCGGCGGCGCCACGACGAGCCGCAAACACACTGCGGTGAAGATCGCACCCGCCTATTCGGGAGGCACGATTCACGTCGTCGACGCCTCACGAGCCCCGTCGGTGGTGTCGCGCCTCGTCGGCGACGGCGCCCAGACACTGATCGACGACAACCGTGCCGAGCAGCAGCGCGCTCTGGCCGACTTCGAGCGCGGCGATGACAACGCGGCGCGCGACCTCATGCCCTACCAACAGGCCAGGGAGCGACGCCTGCGTCTCGACTTCGGCAACGGCAGCGTCGCCACGCCGGAGTTTACCGGCACGCGTCTCTTCGACCCGGTACCGCTTGCCGACCTGGTAGACTACATCGACTGGGCTCCCTTCTTCCATACGTGGGAGCTGCGCGGCGGCTTCCCGCAGCTGCTGGAAGCGGACGACGAGAAGGGCAAGCAGGCGCGCGCGCTCCACGCCGATGCCCAGAATCTGATGGCACGCATGATCGACGAAGAATGGATACGCGCCCGGGCTCTCTACGGTTTCTACCCAGCCGCCTCACTCGGCGACGACATCGTGCTTCTCGACGACGCCGGGGCACTGAGTGGCCATCGTTTTCACTTCCTGCGCCAGCAACGGCGCAAACGCAGCGACGAGGCGCCCATGTTCTGCCTGGCCGACTTCGTCGCCCCTCGACCTGAAGCGGGCGATCATCTCGGCGCTTTCGCCGTCACCGCCGGCCTCGGCGCCGACGAACGGGCCCAGCGGCTGGAAGCCGACCATGACGACTACTCGGCGATCATGGTGAAGGCGCTGGCAGACCGTTTCGCCGAAGCGCTAGCCGAGAAGGTCCATCAGCAGGTGCGCCAGGACTGGGGATTCGGAATCGAGGAGGACCTATCGAGTCAGGACCTGATCCGTGAGCGCTACCGCGGTATCCGCCCTGCGCCCGGGTATCCCGCCTGTCCCGACCATACCGAGAAGGGCACCCTCTTCGAACTTCTCGACGCGACATCACGCACAGGCATCACCCTCACCGAGAGTTTCGCCATGTGGCCTGCGGCCTCCGTCTCCGGGTTGTACTTTCAGCACTCGGAATCACGGTACTTCTCAGTAGGCCCTGTGGGGGCTGACCAGGTGAGGGATTATGCGCAACGGAAAGGCATGGCACAGAGTGTGGTGGAGCGGTGGTTGGGTCCCAGCCTGGGATATGTGCCCGGGTAACACAGAGAGGGCGCTGGCATGAGCGGCGCCGACATCGAATCTAGACTCGACACCGTCTATGCCGAACGCATCGACAGCATCGAGAAGATCACCCTGCACGGGAAACGCCCGCGCAGCATCGGCTACAACGCCCGCAAGTCCACCCATGGCTCCCGCGTCAGCGATCCCGTCGTCCGCCTGCGCACAGCCGGTGGTGGTCACGGCATCAGCTGGTCGCGCCTGTCACAGGACGAGGCCGAGGGCCTGATGGGCCGGACGGTAGGCGAACTGTTCCGCCTGCCCGGAGGCTGCACCCAAGAGGGCAGGTGTATCGACCTGCCCCTGTGGGATCTCGTCGCTCGACTCCTCGACATGCCGTTGTACCGGTTGCTGGGCTCCCGGGGACAGCGCCTGGTGCGGCTCTACGACGCCTCCATCTACATCGACGACCTGGAGCTCGACGACGACGGCGCCCGCCAGCTGTTCGCCGACGAGGTGGCCAGCGGCTTGGAGCACGGCTACCGCCACTTCAAGATCAAGGTCGGCCGCGGGGCCCGCTGGATGGATACCGACCCCGGTCTGCTTCGCGACGCCCTCGTCGTGAGAGCCGTGCGCGATGCCGCCGGCGCCGGCGCCAGGATCATGATCGACGCCAACATGGGTAACACGCTGAACACGGCCACGCGCATGCTCGAGTTGTGTGCTGACTGCGATCTGTACTGGTTCGAGGAGCCCTTCGCCGAAGACCGTGAGCTCAACGAGGCGTTGAAGATGTTCATCGAAGAGAATGGCTGGAGCATCCTCGTCGCCGACGGCGAGTTTGCCCCACCTCCCTACTTCTTCGACCTGGTGCGAGACGGTTGGATCGACGTCGTACAGCACGACTTCCACGCCCTTGGCCTGACCTGGTGGCGGGAGACGGCGGCGACGATCGAGGGGTGGGGTGGCCGCTGCGCGCCGCACACGTGGGGCAGCTACATCGAGCGTTACACCCATGCACATTTCGCTGCCTCGGTAGCCAACTACGAACTGCTCGAAGCCAGCCCGGCGCTAATGCCCGGCGTCATCGACGACGACTGGGTTATGGAAGACGGGTGTCTCGTCGTCCCCGACACCCCCGGATCAGGCTTTGACGTGGAGCCGAAGGTCTTCGAAGAGGGCCTCGAGGTGGGCGGGTTCCGGCTGACGGTGTAGCGTGCCGATAGGGACCGAGCTGCTTACTCGTCCTCGAGTCCAAGATGTCTGAGGTACGCGCCCATGTCCGGCTCGCGACCGAGGTAGGCTTGCACGAGGTCGAGTGCGTCCATCGTGCCGCCGCGGGCAAGAATCTGGCGCCGGTAGAAGCTGCCCGCTTTGGGATCCAGCATGCCGAGTTCCTCAAACCGCTGGAACATGTCGCAAGCGTACACCAGTGACCACTGATACCCGTAGTATCCCGCCTGGTAGCCGGTGAGGTGGCCGAAGGCGGCCTGAAACCAGATCTCCGGCACCGCCGCGTAGAGCTCGACACCTTCCCCGGCGCTGCCCCACAGGTCGCCGGCCAGCTTTGTCGTGTCCACGACACCGTCGTCGTCGAGGTGGCAGGTCATGTCGAACAGGCCGTAGTAGAACTGCCTTTCGGCGCGCAGGCCGGAGCCAAGGTGCCGCGCGGCGAGCATGCCTTCCAGCATCGATGCCGGTAATGGCTCACCGGTTTCGTAGTGCCGTGCCAGCGAGGCGAGTATGTCGGCATCCCACACCCAGTTTTCGAACATCTGGCTGGGTGCCTCGACGAAGTCGCGTTCAACATTCGTGCCGGCCATCGTCCAGTAGGGTGCCTCGCTGAGGATGGTGTGCAGACCATGACCGAATTCGTGGAACAGGGTTTCCACCTCGTCGTGCGTCAGCAGCGACGGCTTTTCGTCCGTGGGCTTGGTGAAGTTGCACACCAGGGCCGCCACGGGCCTGGTCACCCGGCCATCCGACCACCGCTTGTGCTGAGCGAGGCCCCATTGGGCGGCGTGACCATACTTGTCCAGGCGCGGGTGCAGATCGAGATAGAAATCACCGAGCCTCTCACCCGACGCGTCGTCCCATACCTGGTAGAGACGGACGTCCGGGTGCCAGAGCGGCCGGCTGGCGCTGTCATCTACGGCGGTGACCTCCTTATAGGTAATACCATAGAGAGACTGAGTGATCGAGAAGAGCCCCTCCATCACCCGGTCCAGCGGGAAGTACTCGCGTAACTCCTCGACATCGACTGAGTACTGCTCGCGCCGCAGCACGTTCATGTAGTACGACGTGTCCCACGGCTTGAGGCCAGTCGATCCGGTCTCCCGCTGCTTGGCCGCATCAAGCTCCTCGTAGTCACGCAACGCCTTGCGTCGGACCAGGGGCTGCAGCTTCTGGTAGAACGCCGTCACGTTCTGCGGAGTCCGCGCCATCTTGATCTCGATCTCATACTCGGCGACGTTGGCGTACCCGAGCAGTCTGGCCGCCTCGTTTCTCAACACCAGAAGCTCTTCGAGGACGGCTATGTTCTTCCGACCCCCACGGCGTTTGTAGGCAAGCCACATCTTGTGTCGCGTCACCTCGTTGGCCAAGAGATCCAGGATGGGAAAGACCTCGGGGTAAGACAGCCCGACCAGAAACATGTCAGCGGAGCGGGTCAGGTCGCTCAGGTAGTCCGGTGACATGCCTTCGAGTTCCGCGGCGGTGAGGGGCACGACAGTGGCATCTTCGCGGATGTTCGTCTCGAACTCGATGGAGAGTTTGGTGATCTCCCTCTTGATCTGAGCCAGCTGCGTCCGCTGCGGCGCCTCGAGGGCCATACCCGCCCGGCGGAAATCGCGCAGGGCGTGATCGAGCATTCGCTGCTGCAGATCGTCGAGCTCCGACTGTTGATCGGCGAAGGCACGCACGGCTTCGTACAGAGGCTCGTTCTGACCGAGATCGTTCAGCCAGTTGGTGACCAGCTCCTCCAGCTCGAGGCCGCGATCGCGTTGCTCGGCGTCGGTGGAGACGTAGGCCATGAACATGTCATAATTGGTGTCGAGTTCGAGACGAGCCACCAGGTCATCCATCGCCTCTATGGTGTTAACAAAGGTCCTGGCGGTGTCAGGCACGGCAATGATCCCGTCCACGGCGGCGGCGGCCCTTACTAGGGCGTCGTCCGCCAGTTCGGCACCGGATGACGGAACAGCAACGAGAAGGGCGAAGGACACAATGGCAGGAAACCCTTTCATCACGCCTACCTCTCCAGCCACCCGGGCAGGCGCACGCTTTCCGACTGCTGCCACGCCGTCAGATAGAGACTGGCGGTAAAGGCGACCGCACGGTTTGCCCGTTCCCGAGCAAAGTCCCGGCCCTGCTCAGTCACCGGGTCGAGGCTGCCTGACAGGTCGTAGACGCGATCCACCTGACCATTGCTCTCGTAGGCCTGGGAGATGACGGCCTCGAACAGATCTCCCTCGAAAGGCGCCACGGTGACACTGGCTGCCAGCTGGGCCGGGTGCATCTCGAGACGCTCGATGACGGAGTCGACCGTCTCGTGGATGCCGGCGTGCATCTTCTCACCCCCTTCGCCGATGCGGCCGTCGTAGTAGATCGTGGCGTGCAGGGGTTGAACGATGTCCTCGGCGTAATGGGCGAGGACGCCCGCATAGACGAATATCTTGGCTTGAATCATCTGCTTGTCCGGCCACTTCCGATGCTCGGCGAAAGCGACCATCAAGCGCTCGGTATACTCCGTGATGGCGTACGGTGCGTAGCCGACCTTGTCAGACGCCACGCCGAGGCTTTCGCACAGAGCGATGAAATCGTGCCGCTTGCCCGGTACGTCTGCGCCCTCGAGGAGTTCCAGGTCGAAGAAGTGCTCGGGAAACTCGTCGTCATACAGGTGCGGCGCCGCGCGATTCTTGGCGATATCCGGATCGAAGGACATGTGCGCCACCTGGGCGGCGCCATTTCGGAAGAAGGCGGGTACCTCCTGAGGCTGCGCCAATACAGCGGCCTGCGTCAGGATCCCATGGCCGTTCCCCCACCAAGCCTGGGAGGGCACCGAGTACAGGCAGAGCGCGATAGCGAAAGCGGCGGCTCTGGCGGTCGTTGATTGCATAACGCGTTCTGCCCCTTTTCCTGTATCAGGAGTTGGTTGGAAACCCCACCGAATTGGGCACGGCGGTCAGACTGAATCAACGACATCAACGAGACGCCGGGCACACCTGTCAACTTCCTGATCGTCGCCGATTCGGATCGAGCCGTGCCGACCTCATGATAAGATCCACCCGAACGCGCTCAACAGCCTGACGGTGCGTTTCGTTTAGATCCGGCGTCGACGAGATGCAATTTCACAGCCCAATGGTGGCGCGACGCAAACCTTCCATTGGAAGAACGCTAAAAAAAACGCCCGCGATACCTGCAACGGGCTCGTGGGCGTTTGTTTCTTGGTGCTGCAATATGTCACCGTCAGAACGGGAGGCCGTCCTCCTCGTCGGCGGCACGGCCGCCCGTTGGCCCGGTGCTCACCAGGCTGTCTGCGTCTCGACCGAAGAGCAGGTCGAGCTCGCCAGGACCACCGGCGCCGTCGACGAGTTTTAAGTCGCTGACAACAACTTCGGTGACGTAATGGCGGTGCCCCCGGTCGTCCTCCCAGCTGCGCGTCTGCAGCCGGCCTTCGACGTAGACCTTGCTGCCTTTTTTC
>JAYZCA010000216.1:0-10017 GCA_036339235.1 Candidatus Latescibacterota bacterium
ACCAGCTACGTCTGCTCCATGCCCTGTATGCCCGCCCGCCGCGACCTGCACACGGGCCGGCCGAGTTTCCTCCACTGCCCATGGGGGCCGCTGGAGCCTTTCGACGACTCGGTGCCGCAGATCCTCCGGGAGGCCGGGACCTACACGCACCTGTGCTCCGATCACTACCACTACTGGGAGGATGGCGGCGCCACCTACCACGGACGCTACTCCTCGTGGGAATTCTACCGTGGGCAGGAGGGCGACCCCCACATCGGCCAGGTCGCCGAGCCGGAAGTCCCGGATAACATCAACCCGAAGGGGCGCCGCGCCGACTGGGTGAACCGGCAGCACCAGACGCGCGATCAGGACCACTCGCAGACACAGACCTTCGACGCCGGTCGCCGGTTCATCGAGCGCAACGCCGACCAGGACAACTGGTTCCTTCAACTCGAATGTTTCGACCCGCACGAGCCTTTCGTCAGCAACCGCCACTACAAAGACCTGTACCCGTCGAAGTATGATGGACCGCTGTTCGATTGGCCCGGCTACGGCGAGGCCACCGAAACCCCCGAGCAGTGCGAGGAGGCCCGGCGCAACTACGCGGCCCTGATGTCGAAGTGTGACAGCAGTCTCGGCGACATCCTCGACTTGATGGACCGTTTCGACATGTGGCACGACACGATGCTCATCGTCTGCACCGATCACGGTTTCCTGCTCGGCGAACACGGCGGCTGGGCGAAGAACTGGCCGCCCCTTTACGAAGAGATCGCGCACACCCCCTTCTTCGTCTGGGACCCGCGCTGTCCGGACGCTGCCGGTCAGACGCGTAGTGCCCTCGTGCAACCTGCCATCGATCTGGGGCCGACGCTGCTGCGCTTCTTTGGTCAACAACCCACTGACGCCATGCTGGGTCACGACCTGGCCGGTGTCATGCGCGACGAACACAGCACCGTGCGCGACGCTGCCATCTTCGGTTACCATGGCAACCGCGTGAACATCACCGACGGCCGTTATGTCTACCTGCGCACGAGCCGCACACCCGACAATCAGCCGCTCAACACCTACACCCTCATGTCCACTGCGATGCGTGGCTTCAAGGGCAACCTCGCCGATGTCGAACTGGCCAAGCCCTTCGACTTCACGAAGGGCATGAAGTCTCTGCGGATCCCTGCGAAAGGCAGCCTGTCACAGCCCGTGGGCGGCGCCGTGGGGGATCTTCTCTACGATGTCAGTGCCGACCCGCAGCAACAGGTCCCGGTGGACGACGAGGCCGTCGTAGCTCGCTTATCTGCGCGTATGGCGGAGCTAATGCGGGATTGCGACGCTCCAGAAGAACAGTTCGAGCGGTTGGGTCTAGCAACGCCGACAGATTGACGGACGCGTGTTGCGCAAAAGGCGTCCAACATGGCTGACGAGTTGACCGACGAACAACAGAACGCCGCCCATCGATGGTTTGCGATTCAGTGCAACAACCAGTGCTGGGCGCTGACGACGACACAGCGCTCAGCGGAGCAGGACGCTGAAATGCTGCATGCCGCCCATGCCGCCGCCTTCCACTGGAGCTTTGCGGGCGAGACCATCCACCACATGCGCGCCGAACAACTGCTGGCGCACGTCCACGCTCTTCTCGGCATGAGCGGGACGGCCCTGAAATATGCGCGCGCCTGTCATCGGTTCTTCACCGCTCAGGAGACGCCCGACTGGGAGCTGGCTTTCACCCACGCCATGCTGGCACAGGCAGCCGCCGTCGCTGGCGAGACCGACTTGCACGGGTCGGCGTACGCCGACGCAATTGCCGCCATAGAGGTCATCGCCGACGCCGATGACCGCGCCATCGTCGAAGAGACCTTCGCACTGGTTCCGGCTCCATAGCAGCCCGTTGTTGGGGGGATGCGGAATAGCCCTGGATCGATACATTCGGGGAAATCCTCAATCTGAAGCCTCAGGAGCAGGACATGTCCATCCGCCCCGTGAAGCAAGTCATCGAAGCAGAGCCCCATATGGAGGGCGCCGGCGTACACCTGCATCGCGCCTTCGGCTTTGGCAAGACCGACGACTTCGATCCATTCCTGCTGTTCGACGACTTCCGCAACGACGACCCATCCAAATACCGCGCCGGTTTTCCCTGGCACCCCCATCGCGGCATCGAGACGATCACCTACGTGCTGGCTGGTACCGTCGAGCACGGCGACAGCCTGGGCAACAAGGGCGCCCTGGGCGCCGGAGATGTACAGTGGATGACCGCCGGCTCCGGTATCCTGCACCAGGAGATGCCGAAGGGCGACAGCCAGGGGCGCATGCACGGATTCCAGCTGTGGGCCAACCTGCCGAAACAGCACAAGATGACAACGCCGCGCTACCAGGATGTCCTCGCCGCCGACATTCCGGAGGTCACCGACGACGACGGCATGACGGTACGGGTGATCTGTGGCGAATTCTGGGGGCAGCGTGGACCCGTCGATGGCATCGCTGCCGACCCGCGTTATCTCGACGTCTATGTGCCCCCGGGGAAGAGAAAGCGGCTCCCTGTCGAGACCACACGTCACGCCTTCGCCTATGTGTTCGACGGCTCGGGCGATTTCCGCGACGCCTCCGATCCACAGGGAGTGACCACCGAACGCTACGACGAGCACGGTGAAGCCGGCATCGACATAGCCAACCGCTCTCTGGTCCTGTTCGACTCGGGGGACGAGATCACGGTGCAGGCCGGAGACGAGGGGATCCGCTTCCTGCTGGTCTCGGGTCAGCCGCTACGCGAGCCCGTCGCCTGGCGGGGACCGATCGTCATGAACACACCCGAGGAGCTGCGGCAGGCCTGGGAAGACCTGGACAAGGGGACGTTCATCCGGCGCTAGTGTTCTGTTGATGGACGCCGGGCTCCGGCGGTTTAGATTATGGATTCCATGACCGAACCCGAAATCGAGACCCAGGCGCCAAGGCTCAGAATCTCCTGGTACCGCACGAAGGTCGAGCGCGGGCTGCTCGCCGAGCTCAACCGACGCAGCAACTTCCTTGGCGCCCTGCAGACCCTCAGCTACCTGGCCACCCTCACCGCCACCGGCACACTGGCCTGGTGGGTGACCCAGCATCTGGCCTGGTACTGGTCTGTCCCCGCCTTCCTTCTACATGGAACCTGTTACGCCTTCATTATCAACGGCTTCCACGAACTGGTACACAGTTCCGTGTTCGCCACCCAGTTCCTCAACAGGTTCTTCCTGTACGTGTTGAGCTTCCTGGGTTGGTACAACCCCACTCACTTCTGGGCGAGCCACACGGCGCACCACAAGTACACCCTGTATCCGCCCGAGGATGGCGAGGTGGTATTTCCCGTCCACCTGAAGCTGAAGGATTTCCTGCGCAACGGCATCGTCAGTCCCCACGGCGCCTTCAACCGCATCCGCGGGACGGTCCGTCGCGGTTTTTTCGGTCACCTGAACCCGGGCTGGGACCAGATGCTGTTTCCCCCCGAGAATGTCGATGGCCGCCGCCTCCTGTTCCGCTGGGACCGCATCATGACGCTGGGCCATGTCGCCCTCGTCGCCGGTTCACTGTACTTCGGCTGGTGGCAGTTACCGGTGCTGGTCACTCTCGGCTCCTTCTACGGCGGCATCCTCTTCCTGCTGTGCAACAGTTCGCAGCACATCGGACTGACGGACAACGTGCCCGATTTTCGCCTGTGTTCACGCACGATCATTCTCAGTCCCGTCGTCCGATTCCTGTATTGGCACATGAACTTTCACATCGAGCACCACATGTACGCTGCCGTTCCCTGCTACCGGCTGGGCAGGCTGCACAAGGCCATCCGTCACGATCTGCCGCCCACGTCAGTAGGCCTGATCGCCACATGGCGCGAGATTTTCGCAATCGTAGAGCGTCAGGAGACGGAACCCGACTATCAATACCTGCCGGAGCTGCCCAAGTCTATCTCCGTCGCCTGACGTTGGGCGATTCCTGACCACCGAGAGGTTTCCTTGGCACCTGTCACCCTCGCTGTTATGGGCGCCGGCAGTCGCGGCAGCGGCTATGCGCGCTTCGCCGCCGAGCACCCCGATCTGGCCCGCGTTGTCGCCGTCGCCGAACCACGCGACACCTACCGCGACCCCATGGTCGCCCGGCACAACGTGCCCGCCGACCACGTCTTCGCTGACTGGCGGGACGCCGCTGCTGCGCCAAAGCTGGCTGACGCCGTCCTCATCTGCACGCAGGACGCCATGCACGTGGAACCCGCTATCGCCTTCGCCCGCGCCGGCTATCACATCCTGCTCGAAAAGCCCATGGCCACCGATGAGGCCGGCTGCCGGCGGATCGTCGCCGCCGTCCGGGAGGCTGGCGTCCTCTTCGCCGTCGCCCACGTGTCGCGCTACACGCCATACACGCAGCGCCTCAAGACGATCCTCGACAGCGGCGCCATCGGCGACCTCGTCTGCCTGCAGCGTCTCGAGCCGGTGGGCTACTGGCACCAGGCCCACTCCTTCGTGCGCGGCAACTGGCGCAACGAGGCCGAGTCTTCAGCCATGCTGCTGGCCAAATCCTGTCACGACCTCGACTGGATCCGCCACGTCATGGGCGTGCCCTGCCGCGCCGTGTCCTCCTTCGGCTCCCTGCGGCACTTCCGTGCCGACCAAGCCCCCGATGGCGCCGCCGACCGCTGCCTGGACTGCACCGTCGAAGTGGACTGCCCCTACTCGGCCGGGCGCTACTACCTCGGCAAGCTCGCCGAGGGCCATACGGGCTGGCCTCTCGACGTGCTCACTCCCGAGCCCACGGTGGAAACGGTGACGGCCGCCCTGCGCGAAGGACCGTACGGGCGGTGCGTCTACAAGTGCGACAATGATGTGGTCGACAATCAGGTAGTCAACATGGAATTCGATGGGGGCCGCTCGGCGTCGTTCACCATGACCGCCTTCGCCGAAGCCGCCGGTCGTCGCACCGAGATCTTCGGGACCCGCGGGCACATCCGCGGCGACGGGCAGCATCTGCACGTCTTCGACTTTCTGACGAACGCGACCGAGCACATCGACACAGCCGCCGCCGATGCCTCCATCCTCGGCGGTCACGGCGGCGGTGACTCCGGCCTCATGGACGGCTTCGTGCGCGCCGTCAGCAGCGGCGACGCGGCGACCATCCTCTCGGGTCCGGAGGAGACATTGGAGACGCACCTGATGGTCTTCGCCGCCGAGCGGGCACGTCACGAACGGCGTGTCGTCGACGTGGAGGTGTAGCGATCATCGCCCCCCTGGCGCGAACCATCCTGTTGGCGACCCTGGTGGCCGTCACGCCCGCTCTGGCCTACGAGGCACTGTCCGTCCGGTCGTTCTACATGAGCGAAGCAGAGGGCGGCCTGCTCCTTTACGACTTGCCCGAGGATCTCGACGAGGCGGATCTGCGCGCCGATCTCACCATCGGCCTTCGCCGCCTCGTGCGCGACGTTGCCATCACCCGTGGTCGTCTCCCATGGATCGCTTTCCCCATGGCCCAGCTCCCCCTCGGCGACAGCGAACTGACCGTGAGTCTGCGCGCCGATGGCATCGGCCTGGGCAGCGCCACGACCGTCGTTACCCGCCGCGACTCAAAGGCAAACGCTGTGCAGATCGACCGCCTCGGCGGCGGCCTCATCGTCGACGGCCTGCCGTTCTTTCCCTTCGGCTTCTACTGCTACTCCCCGGTGCAGCCGACGCTGGCCGAGGAGGAAGTGGCGCGCGGCTTCAACTTGATGAGTCCGTACCAGTCCAACGACCCGGCCACCGTCGACGAACGTCGGCAATACATGGATCGCGCCGCCGAACTGGGCATGAAGGTCCACTTCCAGTTGCTGCGTGTCGCCGGGGGAGGTGGTGTCGCATCGGGCACGGCGCAGGATACCTCCGCCGCCCGGCGCCGGGCGTGGTTGCGCGCCGAAGTCGAAACCTTCCGCGACCACCCGGCCCTGCTGGCCTGGTACATCTCCGACGAGCCCACCGGCCACGGCGCCACTCCCGAAGAGCTCGAGTCGGCCTCCGCCATCGTTCGCGAGCTGGACCCATATCATCCGGTGACCATCGTCTTCGTCAATCCCGGAGCTGCGGTGCGCTTTGCCGGCGCCATGGACCTGGCCATGACGGATCCCTACCCGATCCCCACCAACCCTCCGGGCAACGTGGCCGGCGCCGTACGCACCGTGCGCGACGCGGTGACCCCACGAATCCCGCTGTGGCTCGTGCCGCAGGCATTCGGCGGTAATGAGTGGTGGTCGCGCGAACCGACAGCAGCCGAGCTGCGCCTGATGACCTGGATCGGCATCGTCGAGGGAGCGACGGGAGTGCAGTATTTCATCCGCCACGGCCTCAGCGGTTTCCCCAAGTCTCCCGACACCTGGGCCGCTGCCAGCCGCGCCGCTCTCGAAGTGGCGGCCCTCACGCCGTATCTGCTGTCTCCCGAGGCGCGACCCGAAGTCGACACCGGCGACGAGACTCTGCCCGCCGCCGCCTGGCGTGACGGCGCCGACGTCGTCGTCGCCATCGTCAACACGCAGAACCATCCGCGGGCGATGAAGGTCGCCTTGCCCGGCCTCTCCTGGGACCGCTCCGACGCCGAGGTCCTCTACGAGGACCGCGTCGTCGCCACGAAGTCTCTGAGGCGTTCCGGGCCTTTTGGCCTGCTGCTCAAACCGGTGAGCGCAATCACCGGCCTGCTTCGTGCGGGCAGCGCCACGGGCGTACGCTTCGACGACATCATCGACGCCTACGGGGTCCGCCTCTACCGCTTCGCAGGCCCCACCGAGCCGACGAAGAACGAGCTCAACGCCCTCATCGACCCGAGCTTCGAGTGGGATGCGGCACCGTCGGTACCGGCCGCCGTCTACGCCGATGTCGGCGCCGGTCGCGGCGCTACCTACTTCGTCGACAGCCGCGTCGCCGCTCACGGCCGCCGCTCGCTGCGCCTGCACAGCCCGCGTGACGGGGAGGGCGTGCGCATCCGACCCTACGCGCCCGCCTTCGTACCCGAGCGCACCTACCGCTTTTCTGTACGCGCCCGCGCTCGTACGGATGGCGTGACCCTGCGTCTGCACAACGCCGCCGCCGACGATTCCCTGGATGTTGAGCTGACCACGAACTGGCGGCAGTACGCCCTCGACAGCGCCGTCCACCCGGTCTCGACACGCGCCTGGCTGTCGCTGGGGTTGGTCTCGGCCGGAACGGCCTGGATCGACGACGTGGAGCTGTTCGATATCTCGCCGCAGATCACCGCAGTCCCTCAGCCCTGGGGCCAGACGATCAGCCTGGAATCCGTCATCGATGATGCCGAACTGAGATGGCGCCTTGATGGTGCAGACGTGACCACCGCCGACCCGCTCTACACTTCGCCCGTCACCATCGCCGGCTCGGCCCATGTGCGTGTCGGTCTGTTCCGCGGCAACCACGTCGTCTCGCGCGCCGAACTGGATCTCCATCATCACGATGCCCTGGCCCGCTTCGTCGATCTCGAACACTTGTATTCACCACGCTACGCCGCCGACGGACCCGGAGCGCTTACCGACGGCATCCTGGGGACGGAGCAGTTCACAGATGGCCGCTGGCAGGGCTTCGAGGGTGAGGACCTGATCGCCATCCTCGACCTGGGGCAGCCCACGGATGTGTCGACGGTGCGTGTCCGATTCTTGCAGAGCGCCGGATCATGGATCTGGATGCCCCGCGTCATAGAGGTGAACCTGTCCGACGACGGCCGGCATTTCCGCCCTTTCGCCACTGCCGATCACACCGTGGACGAGCGCGATATGGGTCTCGTCATTGAAGAATTGACAGTCCGCGCCACGCCGGACCGCGCCCGCTACGTTCGCGTACTCGCCCACTCGATGGGCGTGTGCCCCGCATGGCATCCAGGTGCCGGTAATGCGGCGTGGGTGTTTGCCGACGAGATCCGTGTGAACGGGGAATAGGATGCCCTTTGGGCGAGGTAGCCCGGAAAATAGGCCTTAACGGTAGGTCAGAAAATCACCTGTCAGTCGAGTGAGCCCGGCAGTGGCGAGTTGCTGAGCCGACCCTGGTGTCCGACCATTATCGTTGATTCCCACACCGATTGCCGGCAGGAGTACCCCCTTGACCACCGATATCAGCCAGATCCGGCCCGCGGCCCTCGCATACCGCTACGAATTTGCCCCCGACGAGGTCACCGACATCGTCGCCTGCACCGAAACCCACGGTTTCTGCGTCGTCCGGGGATTGTTGCCAGACAGCCTCGTCGACATCCTGCAGAGCGAGGTGCGTCGCGTCGTCGACCCCAACGGGACCCTGGGACCGGGGGAAAGCCGCACTCACCTCTCCTTTATTGAGGAGGCCACCGAGGTCTGGGAGCCCTGGCTCGGCCACGAGCCCTTCATGAACTTGCACCACACCCTGCTGGGCACCGACCAGATCTGTTTCCACAGATCGGCGGCCATCATCCGCAACCCGGGCTCGGCACCGGTAGGATGGCACACCGACTGGTGCGGCCAGAGTGACCGCCCACCCAGGAACACCGGTGAGGTCCTCAACCGAGGCCTGTGGCCTTCCGGCAAGTGGTTCTACATCACCGGTTCCCGTCCGTCCCACGGCGGCTTGTGTGTCATCGAGGATTCCCACGCAGAAGACTGGCGGGGGCCTGCCGGCTTCGAGCTCACCACGGACCGGCGCTCCTTTTATCCCGCTGACAACGAAGGCGAGAAGCGCTACGACGGTTTCGACATCCCCGGTCTGGTGCCCCTGTTCACCGACCCGGGGGACTGCATCGTCTTCGCCCATCGCACCTTCCACGGCGCTTTCCCGAACAGAGAGGACCACCAGCGCCTGTCCTGCGCCGTCGGCTTCCGAGCCAAGAAACACGCCATCGACGCACCCTGGGACCTGCCCGAGTCTTCGCGCCTCTTCATCGACGCGCTTCCGGAGCGTTTCAAGACCTACACCGAGGGGTACACCGGCATCGACCCGACCTTCAACTTGAAGGGCGCAGCCGCCGCCTGAGGCGGCCTTACCTTGGCCGACGCGGCGCGTACGGTTCTGCTCACCGGCGCCTCCACCGGCGTCGGACTCGCCCTGTCGCGACTGCTGCTGCCCCTGCAGCACTTCCGCCTCATCCTCACGGCGCGCTTCGTCGCTGGCCCGGTTTGCCGAAGCTGGCATCCACGAGAGTGACCGCGTCCGCCTGCGCCCCCTCGACGTGACCGATGACGACGAGCGCGTCGCCGTCGTCGACGAGGCCCTGGGCGACTGGGAGGGAGTCGATATTCTGGTCAACAACGCCGGGATCGCCTACCGCGCCGTCGTCAGCTGCACCTGGATGCCGGCGACCCCGAGCGCGCCCGCGCCCGGTTCCTGAAGGCCCGCGAGCAGACCGAGTCGCCTGCCCAGCAGCATCTGCTGGACCGCAAGCTGCGCCGCACAATGAACTGACGCTTCCCCGGCGCGGTGACGCCCCCTCCTTGCCGGCGCTGAAACCCTGCCCTACCCTAGCCCTCCGCCAAAAACAGTCATCTAATCGCCTGCCCGTAGACGTCAGTCTGCCCGCAGGCGACCTCAGCGTAGGCCAGGTGGCGGCCTGGATCAGGCCCCTAGGGGTGCGCACCAGGATGGTGCGCATGGATCGCGCCGCAGGATGCGGCGTGCGATCCACCCCAGGACGGCACCGTCCGGCCGAAGCTGCAGTCGCCGGAGGGCAGGCTGATGTCCACGAAAGCCAGAATCCATGACCCAGACCAATGCCGTGCCCCATATGGAGCGCGATCTCCGCTTTTACCCCTCCACGAACATGGACCCGCAGCACCTGACGCCGGCACAGATCACCCAGTTCAACGAGAAAGGCTACGTCTTCCCCGTCACCGTGTGGCTCGCCATCGATGATGTAGATGACAACAACGGGCCGATGCTGTTTATCCCCGGCTCACACCTGCATGGCCAGATCCCCTTCGACAAGAGCACCGCCGAGGATAACAATGTCCTCAACCAGTCGGTACGCGATCCCGAGAACTGGGGGGACGCCCCCGCCGCCGAAACGATGAGGGCCGGTCAGGTGTCGCTGCACACC
>JAYZCA010000217.1:0-9901 GCA_036339235.1 Candidatus Latescibacterota bacterium
GCCACCGTGGCAGGCGCAGAACCTGGGCGAGATGGAGACCATCGGTCTGCGGCTGCGCGCCAGCCGCCGCTGGCGCCACGTCAGCACCGAGGCCGGTTTCACCCTCGTAGACAAGGAACAGACCCTGGACGCCGGACTCGAGTCCAAGTACGTCTTCACCCATCCCGAGCAGCAGTTGACGGCGCGCCTCCGCCACGATCTGCCCGTCGGCGCCACCGCTGACTGGCAATTCGTCGGCCGCAGTCGTATCGCCCCCCTCAAGGATTATAGCGTCATCAATCTAAATCTCAGCTTTCCCGTCAGCTATGGCATCGTCCTGGTGAGGGCCCGCAATCTTTTCGAAGAGCAGTACGAAGCGGTCATCGGCGTCCCCATGCCGGGTCGCTGGTTCGGACTCGAGACTCGGATGGACTTATAGGAATATTCACTGGAGCGAAATCTCATGACTCGCGACGCGCACGTTTTCAGTGGGTGCACTCCCGCTCTCATGATACCCTGTCTGCCGGACGGCTCGCCCGATTTTGACGCTCTTGTCGCCAAAGGCCGTGAACTGATCGAGATCGGCATGCGCGCCGTCGTGTATTGCGGTTCTATGGGCGATTGGCCATTGCTCACCAAGACGAGTACCGACAGGAAGGGGTTCGCCAGTTGGTGGAAGCCGGCGTTCCTGTGGTCGTTGGCACGGGCGCGCAGAGTCCCAGACGTGCGGCGGCGCATGCCGCACACGCGAAAGAGGTCGGGGCGGCGGGACTCATGGTGATGCCCCGTGTCCTTTCGCGCGGTACGTCAGCCGCAGCGCAGCATGCCCACTTCTCCGGCATTCTGCAGGCCGGCGGCGATCTCCCCGCAGTGATCTACAACAGTCCTCACTACGGCTTTGAGACCAAAGCAGACCTGTTCTTCGCTCTGTTGCGCGATCATTCCAACCTGGTCGGTTTCAAGGAGTTCGGCGGCGCTGATTCGCTGAGTTATGCCGCCGAACACATTACTGGCCGTGATCCAGCCCTCAGATTGATGGTCGGTGTAGACACGCAGGTTTTTCACGGATTTGTTCGGTGCGGAGCCGTCGGTGCAATTACTGGCGTCGGCAATGCGTTGCCCAGACAGATCCTGCGTTTGGTCAATCTTTGCGAGCAGGCGGCATCAGGTGACGCCGAGGCAAGACGGCTCGCACTGGAACTCGATGAGACACTCCGCGTTCTTTCGACGTTCGATGAAGGACCAGACCTCGTTCTGTACTACAAATACCTCATGGTCCTGGAGGGCAACCCGGAATACGTGCATCACTTTGACGAGTCCGATGCGCTAAGCCAGAGCCAGCGCGAATTTGCCAAGTCACAATGGGATTTGTTCGGACAGTGGTGGAGCACATGGCCGGGCTCGGCGGGTTGAACGGAGGGCCCTCACTCGTTCTGCGCGCTCCAGATGTCTCCCACCGTGAAACCATTGGGAAAGGGGTCCTCCGGGTCGAGCATGTACTGCGCGAACCCGGTGATCCACGCTGTCCCGGTGAGAGTTGGCACCACGGCGCCATAACTACCGACGGTGGTTTCTCGGAGTAGGCGGCCTGTAAAAACCGTGCCGAGAATGCCTTCGTGGCGGAAGTCCTTGTTCAGCGCCAGCTGACCCTTGGCGTGCAAGGCGGCCATCTTTGCACAGGTCCCGGTGCCGCACGGAGACCGATCCAGGACACCCTTCCAGGTCGACGGGCGATCCCAAGTCGAGAGCGCCCGTCCGGTGGCCTCGGGCAAGGCTCAGCGGACGAGGTGACGCTTCGCTGATCACGACCGACCGCGCCGGTCGCGACGCAGGTCGCCCTGTAACCTCTACCATCCTATACTTGACCAGTCCTTCACCATCCATGATGACCAAGAGGTTGCCCATATGCGGTTTGCTGCACGTGCGCTGATTCTGGTGGCGGCGCTGGCCTCACCTGCCTTCGCCCAGCAGGACGGCTGGATAGAGGACTCCTTGAGTTATCTGGACGGGCTCTTCGGTGCCACCGTCGACGTTATGTCCACCGTGCTTTTCGCCGACTTCGGTACCGGCGTGCCTTTCATCGTGGTGGTTCTCGTCGCTGGCGGAGTCTACTACACGTTCTACTTCGGCTGGCTGCCGGTACGTGCCTTCAAGCACTCCATCGACGTCCTGCGCGGGCGCTACGACAACCCGGACGATCCGGGCGAGATCTCGCACTTCCAGGCGCTCTCGAGCGCCCTGTCGGCGACCATCGGCCTGGGCAACATCGCCGGCGTCGCCATCGCTGTCGGCATCGGCGGCCCGGGCGCCGTGTTCTGGATGATCCTCACAGCCATCTTCGGCATGTCTTCGAAACTTGCCTCCTGTACACTCGCCGTCTTGTATCGCAAGACGACACCTGACGGACAAGTCTTTGGCGGCCCCATGTACTACATGCAGGAAGGCCTTTCGAAGATGGGGATGGCGGCCTTCGGGCGGACACTCGCCGTCCTCTACGCTTTCCTCACAATCGGCGGATCCTTCGGTGGCGGCAACATGTTCCAGTCGAACCAGACCCTCGAGATCCTGGGCACCGTGTCACCTTGGTTCACCGACTACAACTGGCTCGTGGGATTGCTGATGGCGGCCCTGGTGGGGCTCGTCATCATCGGTGGTATCCGCCGCATCGGCAGGGTCACGTCGCGTATCGTGCCGATCATGTGCGGCCTCTATGTGGCTGCCTCGCTCTTTGTCATCATGCATCACATCGCCGACGTGCCCGCCATGATCGGTCGTATCATCAGCATGGCCTTCTCCGGACCGGCCATGTACGGCGGCTTCATCGGCGTCCTCGTCATGGGCGTCCGCCGTGCCGCTTTTTCCAACGAGGCCGGCCTCGGATCGGCCGCTTTCGCCCACGCTGCGGCGAAGACGAACGAACCGGCGCGTGAAGGTATCGTCGCCATGATCGGTCCCTTCATCGATACCATCGTCATCTGCCTGATGACGGCTCTCGTATGTATGATCACCGGCGCCTACCTGCAGCCGGAGTTCCAGTCAAACAACTTCATGGTCGGCACGAAGATGACGGCCTTCGCCTTCGATTCGGTCATCCCCGGGGCTCGCTACGTCCTCGCTGTGGCGGTCTTTCTGTTCGCTTTTTCGACGATGATCTCGTGGTCCTACTATGGCGAGCGTGCCTGGGAGTATCTCTTCGGCCCACGGACGATTATCCTCTATCGCTTGCTCTTCGTGTTTTTCGTCTTCATGGGTTCGGTAACGGCACTGACCAACGTTCTCGACTTCTCAGACATGATGATCCTGGGAATGGCCTTCCCCAACATCGTCGCCGGCGTGATCCTGAGTCCGCAGATCAAGGCAACACTGCTCGACTATTGGCAGCGTCTGCAGAGCGGGCAGATGAAGAGATACAGGTAGCGACTGCAGCATAGGGTCAACGACATAAGGGGCCGGATCCGATACGGATCCGGCCCCGTTCTGTTCACGGGAGCGATGATCTGACGCTCACATGTCGTTGACGATCTCCGTGCTTGCTCCCAGCAGTTGCGGAATACGATCCGGCCCCGGCTCGACGGCGCCGTCAATGACCTGCCTGATTGCGGGCAACCCGACATCGTATCGACTGGCGGGATGCCACAGCATGTAGCCGTTGGCGCCGGCGTCGGCAGCACCCTGCATCTGCTCTGCGACGTAGGCCTGGTCGAAGTCCGGGATGCGGTACGGGAAGGACTGGATCCATGGGCGGACGGCGACGCTGTGGGCCCTGGCGAGGGGGACGATGCGGCGCACGCCCTCGAACACGAGATAGTATGGGTAGTCCACGGGGTTCTGCATGCCCAGGAAATTGCCGAAAAAGTGGGACGGGTAGAGCATGGGGCAGGCCACGTCGAGCAGCGGCAACAGGTCGGGCAGATGCTGGCCGGTGCGGTCGCGATCGGCTGATCGTCCCCAGGCTGCGACGCCGAAGACATCCGCCGCCAGCAGCACTCCCGTGCCCGCCAACTGGTCGCGTACACGGCGTACGAAGTCGGTGATCACAGTGTGCCGCGCCAGCGTATCGGCAAACCCGAAGACGACGCTGTCCGCCGATGTCTCCGTCGGAAACCGTATGTAGTCGAGTTGCACCTCGTCGACCCCGAAAGCGACCATCTCGTCGACGATGTCGAGCAGATAGGCTTGCGCCTCGGTGCTGGACGGGTCGAGCCATCCAGACTCCCAGGGTTGGCCGTCGGAGAACCGCGGTGCCAGATCCGGACGCACCGCCGCCAGGCGTTCGTCGTAGAAGCAGCTCAGTCGGCCGACGACGTGCAGCCCCCGCCTGTGCAGCTGGTCGACGAGGGCCGCTGGGCGTCGGATGGACGCGAGACTGTCCACCTGTGTCTGCAGCGCCAGCGGCGCTGAAGAGATGTAGCTGAGGTCCCCCTCGCGGTCCTTTATGTCAAAGACGATCGTGTTGCCTCCCGCAGCGACGAGGGAGTCGGCGAGGGTCATCATCCGCGGCGAACCGGCGACGGCGGCTGTAGCGTAGATACCGCGGGCGGGACGTGGATCGACGATGCGGGGCAGCTCGGGGGTGTCAGACAACTGCCGCAACGGGATCTGCAGCACCTGACCCGGCATGAGGCGGTCGGACTGCAACTCGTTAAGGCTGCGCATGGCAACCGCCAATTCGGAGGTCGTGTGGTGATCGCTGGCCTCGAGAAGGCTGGCGGCGATACCCAGAAGCGACTGCCCCCGACGGACGACGACGCTGGTGTCCCCGGTTACGGGTGTGACGGCCGTCTGTGCCTGCGCAGAGCCGCAGACCAAAACCAGAGCCAGAATTCTGGATCGAAACAGCACGCTAGCACGGGACACCGTAGATCGAGACAACACCGTAGCAAATGGCGGAAAGAAGGTAGTCAATGCAGTCAGAATCATTTGGCAACCAGTTGGAAATACAAGGGGTTAGCCAAGATAGGCCTTTTGCCAGCTCAGTGCAATTCGCGCTCTATGGGGGCATGGGGAAAAGATCGTCTTCCTCCAGGAACACCTCCTCCATATCGAGATCCGAGAAGGTCGCACTCCAGGCGGCAGCTGCCACTTGGGTGCTCTGGACCTCTAAATGGACGCTGCGCAGCATAGCCAGGCGGCTGACGCCAAAGGTCACCGTCGCCACCAGGCCGCCATGCAGGACGACCTCGATCCCCTCGACCTGGCCCGCGTACTCCAGTTCGATCCAATGGTCTCCCGGGTGCAGATTGTGCAGCAGCAGGCCGCTGCGACTGGCGCGCAGGACGTCGATTCGATAGCGGCCGTCCACGCGCACAGCGACGCCGCCGGCACCCAGCGAGGTGCCCAGGGGGGCGCGCACGATGGCGATGGAGGCATCGAGGGCGTCGTAGAGCCCCGGATCGACCTGGTCGCTGCTGTCGTGCAGCGAGTCGATGGAGACCACCTCGGGTCCCACCCGGGGCCGCGTACGCCTCCACGCCGGCAGCGCCCGGGACCGGGCGACGGTGCCTTTGCGCGTCAACGCGTGCACGATCAGGTTGACTCCTGTATACAGCGCCGGCGCGCTGTCGATGGCAATCTCCTCGTTCTCCGACAGAGAGCCGAACCAGCGGGTGTGCAGGCCGAGGTCGCTGACCACGGCCACAAGGGTGTCTCCGAGGTTCACACCCCAGAGGCCAAGGGGGTCGATGCCGCTGTCGTCCGTAAGACCCAGCGTAGGGTCGAGATTGACCGGACCGCCGATAGGGGGCAGATCGGCATACTGTCGTTCGGGGTAGACCCAGGACCCGGGTATGTCCTCGAGATAATCCCACTGGCTCTTGTTCTCACCGGGAAAACCAGCGGGGAACGTGTAGAAAGCATGGTATATGGGATGGTCGACAGGCAGCGGGCGGATGCCGGCGTCGGATCCGAGCAGCTCCTGCAGCAGGTCGACGGCCTGGGAGTTGAAACGGGAGCGCCCCTCGAAAAAGAGCAGCCCACCCTGGCGCATGTAGGCGGCGAGGAAGGCGCGCTCCTCCGTCGTCAGCTGCAACAGCGGCCAGTCCTCGATGAGCGTGCGTCCGCCGCCTTCGATCAGGAAGTGGACGGGATCCTCCATCAGCGACGGATCGCGCACCGACTCGGCAACTTCCGAGCGCACCTGGACGAGAAGGTCCGTGTGGTCGCGCATGAATCGCGCCAGCGCCTCGAGTCCGGAGCCCCCCGCCGGTGGCAGAGCATCGAGTCTGATCAGGGGGCCGCCACCGGCGCCGCGAAGCCGTAGTCGAGTCAGATTGACGAAACCGGTGATGTGGCGACGGCTCGTGGGATCCACCAGGACGACGGCGCGTTCCCGCCCCTGCGCCAGGTCCTGTATCCGCATCAGATCGAAGGACTCGCGGCGCAGAGAGTCACGTGACTCCAGCATCTGCGTCAGGGGCCGCGTCACGTCCTGGGCACGCTCGGCGCGGAACGTGTCCTTTCGGGTGGCAACGTCGATGGTCCGGATGGCGACGACCGGCTCGGGTACTGCTTCGAGGGGCGGCGGTGCCTGAAACTGCGTCACCTCCTCGATGGGCCGCTGGGCGATCTCGGTAGGGCGGTATTCCATCTCCGTCCGCGGACTGTCCACCGGGTGCTGGGCCATCAGTCGCCGCGGCTCGAAGCGCACGACCTGCATCAGACGTGCCTCGAAGACCTTCTTGTCGATAGCCCGCTGACGCCAGTCGGCGATCAGCGTGACCGAGAGCAGATGCGCGATCACCGACAACAGCAGATAGGGGAGAATGACGCGATGGCGGCGCGTGAAGGGTATCCGGCGTTTCGGTGTCAATGGTTTGGAGTTCCTTGCTGCGGGAGTTCTGGTCCAGATATGATGTGCAGACCGATTTCAGAGATAGCTGTACGTTGACCGGACCTGTATGCCCTTTGCCGGGGCCTGTAACGATTCCTACTTTGACCAGTCTTGAAATCCAAGTACGGATCCGTCGTCCTGGTCCCTAACACATACAATCAAGACACCTCATGAGCGATACCGTCAGTGTGGACAAGACCCGGATCTCGCCCAACGGCGAGGTCGAACTCGAGCTGCGCGAGTGGCTCGATTCCCTCGACTACGTTCTGGCCAGCCGATCTCCCGACCAGGTTCGGGATCTGCTGTATCAATTGCACGCCCGCGCCGAGGCGGCGGGAGTGTCGCTGCCGATCACGGCGAAGACGCCGTATGTCAACACGATCCCACGGAGCCAGCAGCCTCCCTACCCGGGCAGCCGCGAGACCGAGCGCCGCATCAAGAGCCTGATCCGCTGGAACGCCATGGCCATGGTCGTACGCGCCAACAGCGATAAGGCCGCACCGGGAGGCCATATCTCGACCTTCGCCTCGTCAGCCACGCTCTACGAGGTGGGCTTCAACCACTTTTTCCGGGCCCCGAAGGACGACTTCAGCGGCGACCTCCTGTTCATACAGGGGCATGCCGCCCCCGGGATGTACGCCCGCGCCTTCCTCGAGGGCAGGCTCACCGAGCGCCACCTGGAGAACTTCCGGCGCGAAACACGAGAAGGCGGCGGCCTGTCCTCCTATCCGCACCCATGGCTAATGCCGGACTTCTGGCAATTCCCCACGGTGTCGATGGGCCTTGGCCCGATCATGTCGATCTACCAGGCTCGGTTCAACCGCTACCTCCAGGACCGCAGCCTGAAATCCGCTGACGACGCCAAGGTCTGGGGCTTCTTCGGCGACGGCGAGATGGACGAGCCCGAGTCCCTCGGCGCGCTGACGCTGGCTTCACGCGAGCAACTCGACAACCTCATCTGGGTCGTCAACTGCAACCTGCAGCGCCTCGACGGACCCGTACGCGGCAACAGCAAGATCATCCAGGAGTTGGAGGGTGCCTTCCGCGGCGCCGGTTGGAACGTCATCAAGGTAATATGGGGCGATGACTGGGACGCATTGTACGAACGCGACGACGATGGACTGCTGGCGCGCCGCATGAACGAGATCGTCGACGGCGAGATGCAGAGACTCTCAATCTCTGAAGGCGCTCAGATCCGCGAGCAGTTGTTCGGCCATGACGAGCGTCTGCTGAAGATGGTCGAGCACCTGTCCGACGAGCAGCTTAGAAAATTGCGGCGCGGCGGTCACGATCCCGACAAGGTTCATGCTGCGTATGCAGCCGCCGTCAAACACGAGGGCAGCCCCACGGTCATTCTCGCTCACACCATCAAGGGGTACGGTCTGGGCGAGGCCGGCGAGGGCATGAACATCAGCCACAATCAGAAGAAAATGAACGAGGACGAGTTGCGTGAGTTCCGCACGCGCTTCGGCATCCCCATCGACGACGATGACGTCGCCCACGCACCGTTCTACAAACCCGCCGATGACAGCGAGGAGATCCGTTACCTCAAGGAGCACCGCGAGGCTCTCGGAGGATTCCTGCCGCAACGTAGCGTGCGCGCTGAGCCGCTGACGATGCCCACGGACGACCTCTTTGCCGAGTACCGCGAGGGCACGGGGAACCGTGAGATGGCCACTACCATGGCCTTCGGTCGCGTCCTGACCAAACTGATGCGAGACAAGGAGATCGGCCATCTCATCGTGCCCATCATCCCGGATGAGGCCCGCACCTTCGGTCTCGATTCGTTGTTCCGGCCTTTCGGCATCTACGCTCACGCCGGCCAGAAATACGAACCGGTAGACCGGGCCACACTGTCCTACTACAAGGAGGAGACGGACGGTCAGATTCTCGAAGAGGGCATCAACGAGGCGGGTTCCATGTCCTCCTTCATCGCTGCCGGCACCGCCTACGCCAGCCACGGGATCAACACGATCCCCTTCTTCGTCTACTACTCGATGTTCGGCATGCAGCGTATTGGCGACCTCATCTGGTTGGCGGGAGACATGCGCTGCAAGGGTTTCCTCGTGGGCGGCACCGCCGGGCGTACGACTCTGGCCGGGGAGGGACTGCAACACAACGATGGCAACAGTCACCTGCTCGCTTACCCGGTACCCAACCTCGTCGCCTACGACCCAGCCTTCGCCTACGAGATCGAGATCATCATCAAGGACGGCATTCGGCGCATGTACGTGGAGCAGGAGGATGTGTTCTACTACCTGACGGTAGAGAATGACAACTATGCGATGCCTGCCATGCCGGAGGGGGTCACCGAGGCTAGTATCCTGAAGGGTATGTATCTGTTCCGCAAGGCGGGAAAGAACCGCAAGCTGCGGGCACAGATCTTCGGTTCGGGGGCAATCATGAACATGGCTCTCGAGGCACAGACCCTGCTGGAGGAGAAGTACAACATCGCCGCCGACGTGTGGAGCATCACTTCTTTCAAGGAGCTGCACAACGACGGACTGGCCGCCGACCGCTGGAACCGCCTGCACCCGGGTCAACCCAAGAAGATCCCGTGGGTGACCGAGTGCGTCGGCGACGCCAAGGGCGTGTGTGTCATCGCTTCAGACTACGTCAAGGCCCTGCCCGAGTCGATCGCCCGCTGGTTTCCTAAAACACCGGAGTCTCTGGGCACCGACGGCTTCGGCCGTTCAGAGGGGCGCGACGCCCTGCGCAACCATTTCGAGGTGAACGCCCGATGGATCAGCATCGCCACCCTGAGCGCGCTGGCCGACGAGGGCCAGATCGGCCATGAGGTCGTCAAAGACGCCATCGAGGAGTTCGGCATTGATCCCGAAAAACCAAACCCCGTCACCGCCTGAGCAGGATACCCTACGTGGCTGATTTCAAACTGCCCGACCTCGGTGAAAACATCGAGTCAGGCGAGGTCATCAACGTCCTCGTCTCCGAAGGCGACTCCCTGTCCGAAGACCAGCCCGTCATCGAGCTGGAGACCGACAAGGCTGTCATCGAGGTCCCTTCTTCCGTAAGCGGCACCGTGACCAAAGTCATGATTTCCAAAGGGGATCAGGCGAAGGTGGGTCAGGTCCT